>DATCHE010000173.1:0-12205 GCA_036508535.1 Bacteroidales bacterium
TTTGCCAATACACTGAAATATGTGTTTATGGCTACCAGCGCTAATTTTGGAAATATGTTCAGCATGGCGGGAATTTCATTGTTTATTCCTTTTCTGCCATTACTGCCCAAACAGATTCTGCTCACCAATCTGATGACCGACTTTCCCGAAATGGCTATAGCCACTGATAATGTAGATGAACAAATGATAAACTATCCAAGACGTTGGGACATCAAAGCTATCCGAAAATTCATGATAACTTTCGGATTAGTGAGTTCCATTTTTGACTACCTTACTTTTGGACTGCTTTTGCTTGTACTTCATGCAAATGAAGGCCAGTTCAGGACCGGATGGTTTTTGGAATCTGTCATTTCAGCATCAATCATTGTGTTGGTCATCCGGAGCCGGAAGCCATTCTTTCGAAGTAAACCAGGAAAATATTTATTATTTGCAACATTAACCATCACAATTATAACAGTGGTATTACCCTTTACGCCTCTTGGGAATATTTTTGGATTCAGTCCGCTAAAACTTTCCACATATTTTCTCATATTACTTATTGTGGTAATGTATATTATTGCTGCAGAAATTACTAAATCGATCTTCTATAAGAGGGTTAAGTTCTGATTGGGTAACAAAACTTAAATAACATTTGTGGTGTTTGAAGAAGCAGTTTTACATTCCTTTTTGCTCATACGAAGTTTCCTAATCAAAAGTAATTTTTTTCGAATCGGCCAATCTCATTGCTTGTTTATGGTAAATCTTCCTGCTCTCCTTATCTCCGGAAATTTCCGAGATTCGGCCTAGTCCGAAATAAGCATAAGCTGCAAATTCGTTACCATAGGCTCCAAATAAATTAATATCTCTTACACCTTTATTATAGTATTGTTGTGCAAGTTTATTGTCACGATACTTTTTCTCCTGAATAATTCCTTCAAAAATATTTAACTGTGCCTGGTAATAGGGATTTCCTTCATGTGAACCAGAAGATATGATTAACTTTTCAGCTTCAACATAGCTCTTTACAAGCAAAAGATTTTTAATGTATTCTGCCAGATATTCAGGATTATAAGGGTATAGATTATGAAGATACTTGCTGAAATTAGTAGCCGCCTGGTAATTATTTTCATAGTTTATATAGATGTATGCAAGATCAGAAAATGCTTCAGCTTTTAAAAGAATGGAACCATTGGCTGCTGTCTGAAGCTCATTTAATCCTTTAGCTCTGTTTCCCTTTCGAAACAGAAATAAAAGAGGTTTATAAGCAGGATGTGCTTCCGGGTAGACCTCACGGTAATAATTGTAGAGACCGGTAAAACAGAAGAAATCTGAATAAATGGAGGTAAAGTCAAACGATCTTTTAATAAACCGGTAAGTCGTTGTTGCAAGAGGGAATACATCCTTATCAAGCCCATTGTTGGCATAATATTGTATCAATAATCCCCTGGCACACAGATTAGCAAGTAAATATTCTGCCTCATTCGATGGGGAACTGTTTTTTTCAGATAATGCTATACACTTGTGCAATTCTTCTTCAAATGGAACACTGGCAGGAGAAGACGGCAGAAGAGGGTAGTTTTCCCAGTATGTCATAGTTCCTTTATAGAGGAGAATGAGAGGATGTTCCGGATAAAGTTTATTGATCTTGCTATAGACTTCTTCAGAATATTTAAACTGCATATTGTAAATGCTGTCTACTCCCTTTTTTATAAGGTTTAAAGTAGAAGTATCTTTAAGTATCTGCGCATTTACAGTAGCTGTACTAATGAAGAAGGACAGCGCCGTGCATTTGATAAATATTTTGAGTTCATTGCCCATTGACGAAAAATAATGTCAAACATACATAATTCAAAGACAATTATGAGTGGATTAATATTCCGGTAACATTCATCACAATAATCTGCTACAATTTTCCCACAGAAATTAATTCTGCCTGAAACAATAAACCCTTGTAATATATTTCATTACAAGGGTTTCTGAACAAGATTATGTGAACCTGGAGGGACTCGAACCCCCAACCTTCTGGTCCGTAGCCAGATGCTCTATCCAATTAAGCTACAGGTCCTATTTTAATCTTCTGGTCCGTAGCCATCCGCCAACTGGCGGACAATTAAGCTACAGGTCCGATTGCTTATGCGGACGCAAATATAGCAAAAATTGTAAATAACAAGTAGGTCTCTATTAATGAAAGTTTGGAGTGAGCTAAAGTTTGGAGTGCCGAAAGTTGAAGAATATGAATTTTAAAATAAGATTGATATTAAGTATAAGTACTTTAGGCACTCTAGGCACTTTAGTCACTTTAGATACTCCAGGCATTCCTAACTTTTTATTCTCCGGAATATTAATTACTTTTATGTTCCGCAAGCTTAAATAAAATGTTTTGTAACATGCTTATTACCAATTATAAAAATAACGATCATGAAGAAAACTACTGGCAAAATCCTCACAATATTACTTGGCGTTATTATATTAATTCTTGTCTTGCTTTTTACAGTTCCCATTATTTTTAAAGAACAGATAAGAGCAAAGGTTGTACAGGTAATAAACGAGTCGGTGAATGCAACAGTGAAATTTGATGATTACAGGCTCGGATTTTTCCGGAACTTCCCAAATCTGACATTTTCTCTTAATGGAGTCTCTGTAGTTGGGGTCGGTAAATTCCAAAATGATACTCTTTCTGCATTCAAATCTTTTAACATCGTTTTTAATCTAAAAAGTCTTTTTGGAAAATCGGGGTACGAAGTAAAATCTATTTTAGTTGACCAGGCTGCTTTTAATGTAATATATCTTAAAGACGGTACGGCTAACTATGATATAATGAAACCAACAACCGAAACTACTCCTGCGACACCGTCCGGGACTACTGGTTCAGGAATGAAAATACTACTGAAGAAAGTGATAGTTACTAATAGTTCAATAATATATGATGACAGAGAAGGATCGATGAAAGCGATCATCAGGAATGCCAATTTTGTTTTGAGTGGCGACATGACCATGAGTGAAACTGATTTGCAAATATCAATGAATGCCGGAGAATTGACTTTTACTATGGATGGAATGAAGTATCTGAATAAAGTAACGGTAGATTCAAAGCTGGATATGCTTGCGAATCTTGATAACTGGAAGTTCACATTCAGGGAGAAGAGCTACTTTACTGTCAACGATCTTAAGATCAATTTTTCCGGTATGGTTTTAATGCCTAAAGATGATATCGAGACAAACATTAAGTTTGCAACTATAAACTCTTCATTCAAATCCATCCTTTCACTTGTTCCGCCATCTTATATGAGTGATTATAAGAATCTTAAGACTAGTGGTGAATTTTCACTTTCAGGAATGGCAAAAGGTATCTACAGTAGCGCAGACAGTACTATGCCTGACATTTCACTTGCTCTTTCAGTAAATAATGGTTTAATAAGCTATCCTTCTTTACCGGAACAGATTAAGAATGTCAATATTAAAACAGATGTTTTTGTCGATGGAAAAAATATGGACAAAACTGTCGTCAGTGTCGATAAATTTCACTTCGAACTTGCTAATAGTCCTTTTGACATGACCTTTGCTCTGAAAACACCTATGAGCGATCCTGATTTTAAAGGATCTATGGTCGGTCGGATTGACCTTTCTGCACTCTCAAAAGCAGTGCCAATGGACAGTATCAGTCTTTCCGGGATTATAGACATATCAGCTCAGATGGCTGGCAGCATGTCGATGATTGAAAAGAAACAGTACGAAAGTTTTAAAGCTTCAGGAACTTTGGGCATTAAGAATATGCTGATTTCAATGGCTGGTTATCCGGAAGTAAAAATTAATGAAGCCGTGTTTGAAATCACACCGGCTTATGCAGCAATGACGAACACTAATCTGAATGTGGGCGGGAAGAACGATTTCTCATTAAGCGGTCATATTGAAAATTACATTCCTTATATGTTCAGCAATCAGGCAATTAAAGGAAACCTAACGCTGCGTTCAAAACTTATCGATGTTTCTGAAATAATGTCAAAAATGACATTAGATACTACTTCTAAAGCAGATACAACAGCTCTCGCAGTAATGCTAGTGCCTAAAAACATAGATTTTGATTTTGATGCACTGATAAATGATTTTCAGTACGACAGTATCAGAGCCCAAAATGTAAAAGGTCATATTATTGTCCGTGATGGGATTTTGAGTATCAGGGAAGCAGGAATGAACATATTGAAGGGTACAATAACAATGAATGCGGATTATGATACGCGCGATAGCCTGAAGCCTGTGATGAAAGCCGATTTCGAGATGCAGAATATAGGTGTAAAAGATGCATTTAAAACCTTTAATACTGTAAAAAAACTGGCTCCTGCTGCAAAAAATATCGATGGAAAAATCAACGTAAAAATGAACTATGAAAGTTTGCTTGGTAAGGATATGATGCCAGTTATCTCAACGATTAATGGTGCAGGAAAACTTCAGTCAAATGAAATTACTCTTGTAGAATCCAAAACATTCAACAAGATGAAAGAAACACTTAAACTGGGCGATAAAGTAAGTAATACATTTAAGGATATTAATATTAGTTTTAAAATTACGGATGGAAGGATTTATATAAGTCCGTTCGATGTAAAGGCTGGCAATCTGAAAATGAATATCAGTGGCGATCAGGGGCTCGATCAGACACTCAATTATATTGTTAAGACAGAGATACCACGGTCGGATCTTGGTGGTTCGGTTAATTCATTAATTGACAACCTTTCAGCTCAGGCATCTGCTTTTGGAATCAAATATAAGCCTGCCGATATTCTTAAAGTCAATATAAAGGTAACCGGTACATTCAATAATCCGATTGTGGCACCCTTTTTCGGAAATTCTACCGGTGAAAGTTCGGGAGGAGCGAAGGCGACTGTAAAAGAAACTGTAAAGCAGGTGATCGATAATTCTGTTGATAAGGCGAAGGAGAAGGCGAGGGGGGAGGCTGAAATTGAGGCTGCCAAAATAGTAAAAGAGGCTGAAGTAAAGGGACAGGCCTTAAGAGATGAAGCTGCTAAAGTTGCGGAAAATCTTCGTAAAGAAACAGACTTACAGGCTCAGAAGCTGATGGATGAAGCCGCTTCAAAGGGAACCTTTGCAAAGATGGCCGCACAAAAATCGACCGATACTATGAAAAAAACTGCTGATAAAAAGGCTAATCAGTTGATTCAGGAAGCAGATAATCAGGCTAACAAGCTTGTAGAAGATGCCAAGGTTAAAAGTGCTGATATGGTTAAGAAGATTTAGTTTATAACAAAAAAGGCCGTTCGTAATGAACAGCCTTTTATATTTTTCAAGAGAATTCTTAGAATTTCTTCTCTTTGATTCTTGCTTTTTTCCCGGTAAGATCGCGAAGGTAAAAAATCCTTGCTCTGCGGACTTTTCCGTGCTTATTTACCTCTATCTGATCGATAAATGGAGATGCAATGGGGAAGATACGTTCAACACCAATATTCCCTGACATTTTCCTGACTGTGAATGTCTCCGTATGAAGGCTTCCACTTCTCTGTATCACAACACCGCGGAACTGCTGGATTCTTTCTTTATTTCCTTCCTTTATCTTGTAATGTACAGTAACTGTATCTCCGGCAATGAATTTTGCAAAATCATTTTTTACCGCAAATTCTTTCTCAACAATATTCATTAAATTCATCTGGCAAAGTATTTTATATGCTCAATTTAACTTTTAAAATCAGGTCGCAAACTTACAAATAAAAATTTGATAATCCATAACCTTAATAAAAAAGATTTTATCGAGATCAAAAGCATAGCGAAGTTTGTTTATTATTATAAAAAACCCACCCCTGCCCCCTCCAAGGAGGGGAATATGGGGTTTTTTATGCTCCCTGCACCTCTTGAAATCATCTTTCAGTTCTCTGGTTTCCTGCTTCCTACTTCCTACTTCCTACTTCTCCCTAAACTTATCACCCGTATTCTTCACAATAATCCGGTTCCACTCATCTCCGTAACCAGGTTGGGAAAGCTTTGGCACCATATATTTATAACCCTTTGGTATCGGTTGCACTTCTTTAACATTCCCGTCTACATATTTAACGAACAGGAATTGGTACAGTTTTTTCCATTGCTTAACTGTATTATTACCGGATTTAATAGAATAATCTGTTAAATATTTAACAGCCTCTGCCGGACTTTTCTTATAAAGTGCTTCAGCTGATTTGTCAATATTAACAGTTTCTGCCATATATCCAGCCTCCAGTTCACTTTGCTTTTTCTGTAGGTCCCCTATAAGCAGACGTGTGCGTGTATAAGCAAAATTAGTAACCTCGTTGAAAACCCAGAAAGCTGAATTGTCACTGAAAGTCATGATATCTCCGTTTCCTACAGCAAAAGTTTCAGGAACCTTTGTTATACCGCAGTACATGGGTGAATAAACAGTATAATATGTATCATCTACCCCAAACCAGATAATGCCTCCGACTGGATCAGGAAGCCATGAGCGGCTCTGAGCAACAAAAGAAAATCCGGTCTGCTGTGTCGATATAGCTCTTTCGTGTAGATAAGTGACACCATCGACCTTCCATTCCATAGGTCTCCATCTTACAGTACTTCCATAAGGACCTGCACCAATGTCTTTAGTCATATCCATTGGAGTTCCCTGATAGTAATTACGCATCATTCCCTTTACATCATTAATTCCCAATTTGTTATCGGGTTTGATCCATAAAGGCATTCTGTTCTGTAAGTTTTCACCCATGGCATAGTCGAGGTATTTTCCCATCTGACTGTTTACCATGTTGAAACCCGACCATACCCTGGCTTCGCAAAATCTTGCACCTGAAAAATCTAAAGGTGCATAAGTATCGCTAAAGCTGAAATCTTTATCCTGTCCTGTGAACCAACCAAAGCTCCTGGCTACATCTATTACATCGTAAGCATAGACTGTTTCTACCTCTGGATTATTAATCTTGCTTAATTCTTTTGAAGTGATAGACTTAACACCATCGGCAAGAGGGAATGTGGTAATCCTTGGGTGATTGGCATGACCGGAAATATATCCGTCAGGAATACGGCGGGCAACCCACACTGCTCCTTTTTTCCCGGGGCCTTTTGGTATAAGTTCCAGTATCCAGGCTTCATTAGCGTCGGCAATTGAGAATGACTCACCCGAACTGGCATATCCGTAATCTGTTACGAGCTGAGAAAAGGTAGAAATGGCTTCTCTGGCATTTTTTGCTCTTTGAAGTGTCATATATATCATTGAGCCATAGTCAACAATAGCAGTTGAATCCAACAGCTCGGTACGTCCTCCAAATGTAGTTTCACCTATTGATAGCTGATGTTGATTCATATTACCGACAACTGAATAGGTATGTGATTTCTGTGGAATTTTACCCAGAAATTTTCCTGTGTCCCATTCGTATACATTAACCATTGTACCTGCAGGCCAATTCTTAGCCGGCCAATAATACAATTCTCCATAGAGAACATGAGAGTCAGCTGAATATGTGATCATAACCGACCCGTCTTTTGATGCGCCTTTGGTTATCAGAAAATTTGTGCACGCATTCGTCATCTGCCCGGAAAACAATCCTGAAAGCAGTAATACAAATATTGAAACAGTAATTTTTTTCATATTAATACAGTCTGTTAATTATGATAATTTACTAATTCTTTTGAAAAGGGAATTCTGAAATTTGAGTTTACAAAGATATCAGGTTTCAATGAAACTGCAAAAAACTATGACACCAAGGCACCAAGGAACACAAAGTGGTTATCTCTATTTCATTTTTCTTGGTGTTTCTTTGTGCCTTAGAGCCTTGGTGGCAAGAAAAATTCATCGGAGATGGGAGTTGGCTTATAAAATTTATTTTGCTTTTCAATTTCTTCATTAGTCTAAATTTTGCATTTTTTTCAGTATAATTGTATTGAATAAATAATTTGATAGATATGAAACCAACTCTTTTAGTTCTGGCTGCAGGTATGGGAACCCGTTATGGTGGTAATAAACAGCTTGATGAAGTAGGCCCTGCAGGTGAGACAATAATTGACTATTCTATTTACGATGCTATCCGTGCAGGATTTGGTAAGATAGTTTTTGTTATCAGACGCGATATTGAAGAACAGGTTAAAGAACGTTTTGTCAAAAGACTTAAAGGGAGGATTGAAGTTGATTATGTTTTCCAGGAAATAACAAATCTCCCTGAAGGGGTAACGGTTTCTTCGGAACGACAGAAACCATGGGGTACTAGCCATGCGATTCTGGTAACAGCTCAAAAAATCAGAGAACCATTTGGTGTAATTAATGCTGATGATTATTATGGAGTTGAATCATTTAAAATTCTTCATGATTTTCTTGTTCATGATAAAGATCCAAATTGTTATTGTATTGTTGGTTACAAGATGGGAAATACGCTTTCTGAGCATGGACATGTTAACAGGGGTGTGTGCGGGGTAGGTGAGGATGGTCTTCTTAAAAATATAGTTGAGACCCGACAGATTGAGAAAACATCTTATGGGGCTAAAGCACCTGGATTCGATGGAACAGAACTTCAATTTACAGGCAATGAAGTTGTTTCCATGAATTTATGGGGTTTCAAACCCTCATGCTATAGTTTCCTTGAAGACGAATTCAGAAATTTCATCAATAAAAATGGTGTGGATCTCAAGGCTGAACTCGATATCCCTTCCTCAATTGATAAATTCGTTAAGAACGGTGAAATCACCATCAAAATTCTTATGAGTAACGAAAGATGGTTTGGTGTAACATATCGTGAAGATAAACCATTCGTCGTCGATAGTATAAATAGTATGATCGGGAAGGGTGTTTACCCGGCGAAAATATACCAGAGATAAGATATCAGAAATTATTTTCTGATTATCAGGTTAAGGCGGTTTTCTTTGGAGCAAATAATGCTTTGCCTTTGGCATCCTGTCTGGCCTGATAACGACTCCTTGCTTCTTCCGGATCAGCTCCGACAGCAATGTATATCTTAGTTCTGTAATTTATTACAACTTCCTGTAACTTAGAGATATCAGGTGTTTTGAAAACGATTTGTTTTTTTTCTTGCATAATATAATTCTAATCAATTATTTACTAAGTATTTTCCACTTCTTTTTATTCAGGATCAGTTGAAAAAGCAATCTTTTAAGTTTCTTCCCTTTGTGTAACTTTGCGTCTAACTTTGTGATCCTTTGTGTTTAAAGGATTTATTTTTTACCACAAAGGCACATTAAGGTTTACATGAAGGTTCACAAAGGTCTTTTTCAACAACATTTTCTATAACGCTTCAACTCCTACAATTTTCCAATCTTGCAGATATATTATTATAATCAGATTGTATTAATATTCTTACAACCTGTATGGAATAATTAACCAGTATTGTTTTATTGGCTGTGGTGAAAGATATTCCTGAATGATATAACGCCAGATTGCCGGAATTGTTTTTATTTTCGTCAAAGATAGTCAAATTTATCGATATTTCCGGTATGTGGAGCGATAATCGATAACCGGACTTAGCTAACTACCAGGTAAAATCACAATTGAAAAAGCTTATATTATCTGTATTGTCAGTTACTTTCAGCCTCATACTATGTTTTATTCCTTTACTAAGCCTTCGTTCATCGAAGCTGTATATTATAACATTATTTTTTGGGTCGTATGCAAATAGGGCCCATTTTCCATCTATGTAGGGTTCATATGATTTTATCCCTGAAAAATCATCCGTTATATTAATTTTCAGCTCCTTCCTTCCGGTAATAATTGCGCCATTAACAAGTCCGTTTGTTGAAATGACAGGTGCAACAGTGTCAATGCCTATATAAAATTTGCCAAATGAACTAACCTCAGCAGAGAGATAACTTTCATTCCAGGTACTTTTAATTGCATTTCTTTTCAGTTCATCAATATATTGTACAATCAGCATCTTTGATTGCTTACCGGCTGGAATTTTAGCTGGCTTAATTGATAAAGTATAGGTCTTGTTTATTGGGGTAAATATATCATTTACATAATGCAAATCCGAAAGCATTTCTTTTGTACCTGGTGTTTTTTTGTAGGAAAAGTAAATCGTGTCATAAAGAGCTCCGCCGGGGATATTAACTGAAATGTTCTCTGAAACAAACTTATTACTCCTGTTGAACGGCATTAGCTTCATATTATTATCAGTAGGCTCTGCAATAGACTGTGATTTAGTTGATTGTGATTTTATATTGAATGATAATGATGACTTATTGTTTTGAACGTCGGTTACTGAAATCTGTGCATGATGAATTTTATCGTCTTTAAAATTGAAGGTTCCTCTGTTAGTGATATCCTTATAGACACTTAGCTTATCGTTCGGAAGCACATACGCTCTTTCAATATATATATTTTCTCTCATATATGTTTCATAATCAATATGACTATTTATATATCTTGACTCACTGAATGAGAAACCATCCATAACATATTTAAAAACAGGTATACTGTCTATTTTCAATTCAATTGAATAAACAGCGCATTTATTGTAACTGTCATCCAGGAGATCGAATGCTTTTATCCCAAAGCCTGCAACACCGGTTATACTGATTTCATTTTCAGGAGAAATATAGTATTTTCCATTAGACCCGGAAACATTTATCTTTTTTACAATATGTTGATTATTAATAAGGCTATAGCGGTTAATCGGGTAAATTGCAAGTTTTTCAATGACCGGTTTAATCTTGTCGGTTATTCCGTATTCAAATAAAAGGGGATTAACGGGAAACTCGTTTTCTGATTTTCTTATTTCATAATGCAGGTGAGCACCGCCGGAAGCTCCTGAATTCCCTGACCAGGCAATAGTTTCGCCTTGTTTTACCGGGAATTTTTCTTTATCAGGAAATATAGCAACCGTGTAACTTTTCTCTTCATATTGCCGGGTTGCGACATAATCTTCAACTTCCCTGGTGAATCTATCGAGGTGGCCATAAACTGTTTCGTACCCTGAAGGGTGTCTTATATACAGTGCCTTGCCAAAACCTCCTGGCGATACACTGATCCTGAATATATATCCGTCTGCTGCAGCAACCACTTCTTTACCTGTAACCCCCTGAGTCTTAATATCCAGCCCTGAATGGAAATGATCTATTCTCAACTCCCCGAAATTTGCCGAGAGTAGAAGTGGAATTTTAAGTGGTGAAATAAAGATTGTTTTATCCTTCGGGTTGTCGTATAAGGTATTGAAAAACAGAATACTAACAATTAAGAGACGGGTTAAAAGCATCAGAATCAAATTTTTATACCTACAGAGGTGCAAAGCTATACTTCTGGTGCAATCATTCAAACTATTTCAGTCAAATTTTTGAAAATATCATTAACAATGTTAATTTTGTACTAAAGATTGTAATATGTCCGGTAAGGGTTACGAAGAATTAATAATTTTAAACAGAAAGCTGGATGAATTGTTAAACAGATATAGCACCCTGAAGAGTGAGTTTACAGATCTTATTACCTTGAATAAAGATTTAACAGCTAAACTTCAGGAAAAGGAAGTAAAAATAAATGAATTAGAACTTAAGTACGAAAGAGTTAAATTAACAGGAGCATTGTTGGGAGATGGAGAAAACGCTTTTGAAGCGAAGAAGAAAATAGGTGATTTAGTGCGGGAAATTGACAGATGTGTTGCTCTTTTAAACAGATAAGATATTGAGATGGATGATAAGCTTTCGATAAGAGTTAATGTAGCGGACAGATATTATCCATTGAAGGTAGAACGGGAAAATGAGGAGAAGATCAGGAAAGCAGCCAGAATGATTAATGAAAAGGTGTTGCAGTATAAGCAGAAATACACCGATAAAGATGTACAGGATTTTTTGGCAATGGCTTCCCTGCAATATGTGATAAAACTCACTGAGGAGGAGGAAAAACTTGAGAATGATTATCTCCCCGATGCCCTGAATGAATTAATTAGTAAAATTGATTCGGCTCTGTAATTAAAAGATTAACAGCGTTCTTTAAAATACATAATTAAATTGCCCGCATTGTTTCTTCATTCATTTTTGAAACTCAACAGTTAAAACTTTGGAGCAACTCTTAGTTCAGCAAGAACAGGCCTCATCCCGATTCGTCGGGCTTCCTTCGGGAACAGTGGACATTCGAACTGGATTAGTAGCTCCAGCCATTCAGACATGGGGTTTTATAAAATCTGGAGGAACTTTGCGGGTTTTTTTTATTTAGCAATATATAACTAATACAATTTGATGATGACTTTGATTATAGGAACATTAGGAACATTAACAACCG
>DATCHE010000174.1:0-36547 GCA_036508535.1 Bacteroidales bacterium
TCATAATAGGGCAGACTTCTGTTATCGAGAAATCCTCCGGCTCTTACCCTCCATCTGAATTCGCTGAATGCTCCTATATTCTTGCTTTTATCGGCTTCCACTCTGAACATGTCGTATTGCCTGATCTTTTCAGTCATTTCACTGAACTCATTAATTCCATGTTCCCATGTAAGACTGAAAGTGGGCCAGTCAGACCCTCTTGGGATCTTATTTCCCATATTTATCCTGTACCGCTGGTAGGGAGTATATGTTACTTTTGCTTCAAAATCAGCATGTCGTTGATCTCGCAGAGCATTGTACGGATTAGAGCCAGAGGTTAGATAACTGTTGTAGGGAATATTATCAGAAAAAACTTTTAACTTATTAAAAAATGAGTAGTTAGTGTTATTCTGAAGAACTGTACGCTTCTCATAACCTGTGCTCAATTCCAAATATAATCCATTTACTATTTCACCCCGGTATCCAATGGTCATGTATCTGGAATCGTACAATTTAAGATACTTCTTTTTCAGAAACAGTGCAGCCTCAGAGTTTAAAAGTAAGTTAATACTTCCTCCGTTGCTGATATCTTTGCTTGTTATTCCTGTTCTGAAGAATACTTGTTTCTGCTTCAACCCGTCGAATCTGTAAGATCCGTTTACACGCCACATCAGCTGTTGTCTGTTGAAGGCAAAACGGATATCAGGAGTAACAGCAAGTGACTTATTATCTTTCCACGATTTTGAGAAGCGGAAATTTACACCATAAATAAAACCATCGACCGGGTTAAAGCTAAAGTTTTTTATTTTTATCAAACCACCATTTGTAAAACTTAATCCGGTAGTATCCGACCAGGTATGACCCCTTCTGATTTGCCGAAAGGTATTTATAAATTTATTTTTACTTTCTTTTGGTGCTGATGCTGTTGTATCGGTGTTTATCACTTTGGCTGAGGCTGATAATTTTGTACTGTCGCTTATTCTTAGAGTTCGTATCTCGATGTCCGATAGAGGCATAGGACGTACGTTGGCCCAGTATGTGCTGTCTTTTTTATTAGCATCTTTTTCAACTACATGGGTTGTTTTATCTTTTATTTCCAGATTTTTCCTTGTACTGTCCGGTTTTGCTTTTTCAGATTCTTTTTCCATAAGTCTCGAAAGCTTAACCATATCGCGGTTGGATAATTCATCTTTTTCCAGAATTTTTTCAATTTGTTTTTTGGATTTTGATTCAACCGTGTCAGGTTTGGTTACGGCAACCTGCGATTTGCCGTTAAAATCAGTAGAAATGGTTTTTGGTCGTTGCAGAGCAATATTAGGTTTAACTTCAATATATTTTACAGAACTTCCATAACCGGCATCGGCTTTAAACCCCATTATTCCAATGTTGATCTCAAACTGATGACTCACCGGCAGCCAGATGTCATCCTGTACCGGAATATATAACTGTTTAATTCTGATCTTCCCAACCAGGTTTTCATTAGTGAGATCAACACTGTGAAGGCACCATAGATCCTCAATAACGTAAATTGTGCCTTCGAAAACCTGTTGGCTTTTACGTTTTGGGATGACCTGAATTTTATTTATCGTAAAATTTCCCTGGAGAGATGCTCCAAGGTATTTGAAAGTATAATATGAAAATGCCTGTGGAGACAAGGGTGAGACTGCTACTCCAGCAAGAACAGGCTGGTAGAAACTGGCCTGGATAAAACTCATTGGTGAAATACTGTTACCCTGCTCGGGGAATGTGCTGTTAAATGATATAACTTTTTGAAAATATTTATCCGGTGCAGTAAATTCTATTTCATTAAATGATTCCATCAGAAATGAATCGCCCGCCTTAAGAGTTCTTTCGTCAGCGTTTGGTTTCCCACCTGCAGAAACTGATGTACCATGATTGTTCGACCCCATTTTCAGAGATTTCTGCAATAATTTTGGAATCTTGTTTATAATAAGATTTCCTTTAAGGTAAACCTCTGCTTTATAGTAACTTACATTATTCAGGTAATAAGGTGCCAGACCAATAACTTTACGCATTATTATATAAGCCGGATCTTCACCAGAAGCAGAAATTCTTACCTCAGGTATTTCATAATATTGAACAGGTAAAACAACATTTTTTGTAATTGTCTGCTGATTAGAAATTGTAATATCCAGGAATACCGGTGAGAATCCAAGACTCTGATAGGTAACCTGATATTTACCGGGAGCAATCTTTAGCTCGTAATCGCCTTTGGTATTCGAAGTTGTTCCTTGTTTAAGTTCCTGAATATATACAGTTGAGTACTGAATAGGATTGCCGGATTGATTTGTAATCTTTCCTTTAAGTATTTGAGCTGACGAAATGGGGGATATTGAAAAGAGAATCAGAAATATCTGGAAGAAATGTCTCATACAAACGCTTTGTTTTCAGGATAACGAATATTGCGTCATAAAGTTACAATTAACCTTTTTTACCCGCAACTATTATAACTATTTCTCCTTTTGGAGGTTTGATTGTATAATATTCTGAAAGAAATGGCAGAGTTCCTCTGATGTTTTCTTCAAACATTTTACTTAATTCTCTCGAAACACAGGCTTCGCGGTCGGGTCCAAAATGAATGGCTAATTCATCAAGGGTTTTTACCAACCGGTAGGGTGATTCGTAAAAAACCATAGTCCGGATCTCTTCAATTAATCCGGTAATTCTCTTATTCCTTCCTTTTTTGGGAGGAAGAAACCCTTCAAAACAGAATCTGTCGCATGGCAGACCAGAGTTAACCAGCGCCGGTATAAGTGCTGTGGGTCCGGGAAGTGTTTCCACAGGAATACCTTTTTCTACACACAATCGCACCAACAAAAAGCCGGGATCGGAAATCCCCGGTGTACCTGCATCAGAAATGAGAGCTATGGTCTGACCTGAAAGTATCTTCGAACATACCGACTCAACACTTTTATGCTCGTTATACATATGATGCGACTGTAGAAGTGTTTTAATGTTATAATGGTTTAGTAATTTTTTCGCCTGCCGGGTATCTTCGGCAAGAATCAGGTCAACGCTGCCAAGAATTTCTACTGCCCTGAAAGTAATGTCTTTCAGATTACCTATTGGTGTAGGAACAAGAAAAAGTTTACTCATTTGTAGAGAGTTTGCGTTTTACCAGGTCAAGAAGTTGCTTTACTGCTTCATTTTCATTGTTGTCGCCGGTATAGCTCATAACAACAGCCTTAGCATCAGTCATGCTCCCGGTTTTGTCGAGTCTGGTTATGGCTTGTATGTAAGCTTCATTATTATCATTAAAAATCTCCCTGATAAACAGAAATCTGTCATTCACACCGATAGCTTCTGATAAATTTGAAACCTGTTTTGTCTTATTGAAATCTGTCATCCCATCGTCACTAACTAATCCGCTCAGCTGCTCATTGAACCGGCTTGACATGTGACTGAAATTATCAGCTACTATGTAAGAATCCTGCAAGTGAGGCTGAGGCTGAGATTGACTTAGAGGTTGATGTTGAGGTTGAGGCTCAGGTTGAGGCTCAGGTTGAGGTTCAGGGGGTGCTTCCTTAACTATTGATATATTGTTATCACTCACGGTTTTGAGGAGAGCAATAAGTTCTGATGCCCCTTTGCATTTCGATTTTGCAAGTTCAACCTGTAGCAAAGGAACTCCCGGGTAACTTTTCAGATCATCAATAATTTCCCTGGCCTTATCGAGATCTTTAATAATTAAATCAATGGTTGCATTGAAATCCATACATTTTGATGTTAATTTAACAAACCATTTTCCTTATTTTGCAAAAGTAACTATTATTCTACAAGTCGGAGAGGAATAAAATTACTATTTAGCTTTTGAATTAAGACATAAACAGCAAATGGACTTTCCAGAATATTCAACCCGGTCATCAGGTAAACGTGGATCAATTGAGATTATTACAGGATCTATGTTCTCTGGTAAGACCGAAGAGTTAATCAGAAGACTCAGGAGAGCTCAGTTTGCAGGCTTAAAAGTGGAAATATTTAAGCCCTCTCTCGACAAACGATATTCTGAGACAAGAGTTGTATCGCACGACGAAAAATCGATTGTCTCTACTCCGGTTGACAACCCTTCCGCAATACTGTTGCTCGCAAGTGATGTTGACGTCGTTGCTATTGATGAAGCTCAGTTCTTCGATAGTTCAATAGTAAATGTTTGTAATGATCTTGCAGACAACGGGGTAAGAGTAATAATCGCTGGTCTCGATATGGATTTTATGGGGAAACCATTTGGCCCTATGCCGGCGCTTCTGGCTATTGCAGAATACATAACCAAAGTTCACGCTATATGTATGCGGTGCGGTAATCTGGCGCAATACTCATTCAGAAAATCAGAAGATTCTCAGATTGTTCTGCTGGGCGAAAAAAATCTTTACGAACCTCTTTGCAGAACCTGCTATAATGAGGCTTTAAATAAATAACCGGTGAAATTAAACTCATCAGATATTGCCAGAATTACGGGTGGAAGATTGATTGGACCTGCTGACCTTCCGGTTACTGAAATTGTAACCGACAGCAGGCAGTTGAGTCATACTGAAGGACTTGCATTTATTGCAATAAGAGGAAAAAATCACGATGGTCATTTGTTTATTGACAATCTTTATCAGAAAGGGATAAGGATCTTTGTAGTTGAAGAAATTCCCGGGGATTCTGATAATTTCATGGATGCTGCATTCATCCTGACAAATAGTACTATAGAAGGGCTTCAACTTATGGCTGCGTTTAAAAGAAAAGCTTTTAAATCACCTGTTATTGCTGTTACAGGAAGTGCAGGAAAAACTATTGTTAAGGAATGGCTTGCAGATATCCTTGGTCTTACCACACCTGTTATCAGAAGCCCAAAAAGTTATAATTCCCAGATAGGAGTACCGCTTTCAGTCTGGAAACTTGATGAAAAATATAAACTGGGAATATTTGAGGCCGGTATCTCTCACCCGGGAGAAATGGAAAAACTGCAAAGGGTTATTGACCCGGATATTGGTGTAATAACAAATATCGGCGACGCACACAGCGAGAATTTTTCGGATAATAGTTCAAAGGCTACAGAGAAACTGAAACTTTTTATTAATGCCTCTCTTATAGTATATTGCAGCGATCAGAAGATCATTCAAAAACTGATTTTGGATAACAGGGATTTCAAATCAAAAAAACTGATTGACTGGTCGTACGAAAACACTGAAGCTAAGATTTTTGTAAAAAGGAGTCCTTTACCCGGAGGTCGCACAGGGATCAAAATGAGTTTTAACGGAATAACGAACGATTTTGAAATCCCTTTCAGCGACAGAGCCTCTGTTGAAAATGCCATAACTGTTGCTTCCGTCTGTCTTGCTCTTGAAACTCTTCCGGATATTATCAGAAAAGGTCTAGCCGGACTGGTATCCGTCGCCATGAGGATGGAAATGAAAAGTGGCATTAATAATTGCCAGCTTATTGAGGACTATTATAATTCTGATCCGGGCTCGCTGGGAATGGCGCTCGAATACCTGAAGTCGCAAAACAGCAGGAAAACCACATTAATACTTTCCGATTTTGTTCAAAGTGGAAGAGGTGAAAAGGAACTTTATAGTGAAGTAGCAAAACTGTTGAAGAAAACAGGAATAGACAGATTTATTGGAATTGGGAAAGCACTTTTAAGAAACAGTATCCTGTTTGATGCCGGTTCAAAGTTTTTCTATTCAACTGAAGAGTTTGTAAACAGTTTCAACGGAAATGATTTTAGGAATGAGATTATTCTTCTGAAAGGAGCAAGGATCTACGAATTTGAGAATATCGGAAAACTGCTTGAACAACATATTCATCAGACAGTATTGGAGATAAACCTCGACGCTATATCGCACAATCTTAATGAGTTCCGAAGCCATTTAAATCCGGGTACAAGAATAATGGCAATGGTAAAAGCGTTTGCTTATGGAGCAGGACCGGCGGAGATTGCAGCACTTTTAGAGTACCATCGGGTGAGTTATCTTGGGGTAGCTTACGCAGACGAGGGCGTGGAGCTCAGGAATGCCGGAGTTACATTGCCTGTCATGGTTATGAATCCTGATCCTTCAGCATCGGAGATAATGATTAAATTTAATCTCGAACCTGTAATATATAGTTTTTCTTCTTTTGAGAAATTTACAGGAGTAGCTTCGAGGCATGGACTTATCGGCTATCCTATTCATATTAAAATTGATACTGGTATGCACAGACTTGGATTTATGCCTGAGGAAGTAGAAACACTGGCAAAATTAATTCCGGGTACGGAGTGTATTAAAATTATTTCAGTATTCTCACACCTTGCAGCAAGTGAAGATCCTGCTTTTGACTATTTTAGTCAGCAACAGGTAACAGTATTTCTGAAGGCAGTTGAGCAAATCAAAACGGCAACCGGATATACCTTTCTTCGTCATATCCTTAATTCTGCAGGTATTTCCCGGATGCCTCAGTACCAATTTGAAATGGTAAGGCCGGGTATTGGAATATATGGAGTAGGTCATTTCGGGGGATTCCCGCTTAAACCAGCAGGCCGGTTTAAAACAAGAATATCACAGATTAAAAAAATAAGAGCTGGAGAACCGGTAGGTTATGGTTGTGCTGATGTTTCAGATGTTGACCGGACTATTGCCATATTGCCGGTTGGCTATGCAGATGGTCTGAACCGGAAACTTGGGAATAGAAATGGAGCGCTTTATATTAATGGTAAAAGAGTGCCAATTATTGGAAATGTCTGCATGGACATGTGTATGGCTGATATTACTGGTTTAAATGCAGCAGAGGGTGATGAGGCTGAGATTTTTGGTGAAAACATTACAATAGATGAATTAGCTGAAAAATGCCAGACGATTCCATATGAGATACTTACCTCTATCCCCGGACGTGTTAAAAGAGTTTTCTACAGGGAATAGTTATACCTCATTCTGGGATCAGTGTCGGCTAACTCAGTTCACTAATATGTTCAAGGCTGGTTAATTCGGCGATACTGATCTTTCGTCCTTTAATTTTTATAATTCCTTCAGAAGCCAGATTTGAAAGTGTACGTATTGCATTTGAAGTAGTCATGCTGGAAAGATGGGCTATATCCTCTCTTGAAAGTGATACAGCAATTGTTTTGCCATCGTTTTCAAAACCGAATTTATCAGCCATTAGCAAAAGTGATTCAGCCAGACGTCCTCTAACATGTTTCTGAGTCAGAGATATAATTCTGTTATTCGAAAAGTCGAGCTCCTCAGTAGCTAATTTTATAAATTTCAGAGCAATGCTCCCGTTTTTCTTAAGAATATTGGAAAGAGAATTTTTTTCAAAGATGCAGATAACTGAGTCTTCAATAGCAATTCCTGAAACGGACCATGTATATTCGGAAAACAATGCCCTGTAACCTGTAAATTCGTTTTGTCTGATCAACTTCAATATCTGTTCTCTTCCGCCAACACCAACCTTAAACACCTTAACTTTACCAGAAGCCAGCCAAATCATACCGCGTGGTTTTTCACCTTCTTTGAACAAATATTCACCCTTTTTAATAACGGATAGGGTATGATGCTTTGCAATTGTCTCTTTGTCTTTCTGTATTAAACCTTTAAAAACGGTTGAAGATCCTTCAAGACATGACTCAATGTATGGGTTGGAATACTGCATGGGCTGAATATGTTAAAAAACATATCAAAGATAATAAAAGAAATGAATTAAATAAAATTTAACAATTTTTAACAACATCATTTACAGGTAGTTGAAATAGCAGCATGTCTATGATTCGAAGTAAATCATAAATTATTACGTATGTTAAATTTTCAGATACCCTTAAAATTGGTTTAAAATCGCAGGTAAGTTGAGGTGATCTCTCAGGATATTAAAATACTATTTATAACCATTCGCCTGCAAGTTCAAGAGTTTCAATAATATTCAGTGCCCACTGAGATAAATGGCCGGACGCAACCGCTTCAGTCACCTCTCTTTTTGGAGAGAGTACTTCGGAACCCGTAATATCCTTAAACTGGGTAGGAAAGCGTTTCAACCCTGTACCATCGCCATTTTTGAACATTTCCTGCCAGGCAAGCCTGCCGAGTATCGGGTCATTCTTTTTATGAGCTAAATAAGCAATTGCCCTTGGCCCAGCCATGTCTCCGCGCCCTGTGCGCGCCCAGGTTTCACAGAGTTCAGACCAGGCTTTAGACCATTCCGGAACATTTATCAGTGTCTCCAATTCAAATGCTACTTCAGCTCCGCCCATAATCATAATAAACTGACCGATGGGCATTTTTTCAGAAACATCATAAATCATACTGGTTTTAGGGTCGTACCCAAAGCTAAGTGAGGTCAGTAATCCCTTTGGCATTGATGCCAATGCCTTCATTCCTTTAATGATCTTATCACGGTATTTCGTATCTTCAGTTCTCTCCCATTCAGTCATCCAGTTACCGGCAGCGGCCAACCAATCCGGTCCGCTGCGAATATGAGTGGGATATTGGCCACGGGGCAATATCTTGCGTAAAGGATCTACTTCCACAAGAGCGTAATCTGCATTGGCCACATCGTGCATGAGATCTCCCACACGTTCGTCGGTTGACAAATAGTAATAAAACCGTTTTAAGAATGACTGGCTAATACGAAGTTCTTTAGAGCCATCGCCCCAGTGACTGACATTGTGTCGCGATCCGAGACCTGCCATAAAGCCAAGATGATAAACATCCACTTCCTGTGTATGCCGGGTCATAGCCTCAGCCATCCGGAAAATTTCCGGGCGACCTGTGCGCAAAAAGCTGTACCATAGCCACATATCAGGCAGTTCCTCTGAATTCATCCAGGCATAACCACCTACATCATACTTCCAGGAATGACGCGAAGGATCATAAGTATGCATGATGTCACCAAAGTTCCAGAAACCATACCACCTACTCTCATCTACCTGCTTACTATAGAAATCGAACATCAGGTCCAGCTGATCTTCCATCTGTCTCTTCATTGGTGTGGATCGATCAGGAAGTCCCCAATGACCAAAAATAGAACAAGCGTAATAATATTCAGGTGTACATACCAACATTGGAGGCTGACTACTTATTTTAGCTAACCCGGCTATGTTATCCCTTGAAGGAACATCTGCTCCCGGGAAAAGCATTAATTCTCTGGTACGAGCCACACCGTAGGGCGTGCTGAATCCTTGCTGCATGTCTTCATATGTGGCTTCCAGACTGTGTTGCTTTAAGTCGTAATGCCGCATGTCCATCAATGGGCCTTCCGGAGACCATAACCAAACAGAAAGTTCGGCATCAGAAGAAGCCGCATTTCGTACCTCCAGTGATGATGGATAGGACTGCCAAAAATCCTTCAGTCCTACTCCCAGTCCACCGCTAACATCACCAATAAAAGCCAGGCCTGAAGATCGCCTGCCTCCATCAGCATTAATCCATGCACTTTGAGAACTGGTTCGTTTCTTAATCGTAAAGCTATCAGGCGATAGTTGAGTTAATTTATAGTCGGACCAAATAGCCCAGTCTGCCATCAGTTTTTGCCCTTTATCGTCAAAAGCCTCTCGGTTTTGAACACGACGACCAGCCAACTGATCGTTGTAAAAATCAACTCCCTTAACATTTTGCATTGGTCCTTTGCCGATCAAAGGCTGTATCGGTTCAGCCCACACGCCCTGATCTTCCCCTGAAAAACGAACGTGACGATTATGAACCTCTTCGCGCATTGCTATTTTAAAAGCCAGTCCGAGCCCTCCGATAAAGTCCTTATTTTGATCTCCGTCGAAAACGATCGAATAAACAAGTCGCACAGACTCCTGACCTGAGTAGAAGTATAATCGGACAACAAACGGAAGCCAAGTACGATTACTTGTTTCAGATTTATGCTTGCCTGAGATTTTAAACACAGCACGTACCGGACCCGACTGTTCCATTATAACCTCTTCGATCTCTCCTAAGTATTTCTCCCGTTGAGGAGATTTTTCCCAATTATCATCTGAGCCATTCTGTAATAGACAGACTAGTTGTCCATATCGGGCCACTACCTGTCCATTGATCATCATCGTATCAAAAAGGTTTAATCCACTCTTCGATATACTACATTTCATCGGCCCCGTATTAATTTCATAACTGGTCCCATTATCTTTAACCTGGATCGCGGTTTTGGAAAGCAAATCTGTTTTAGCTAAAGAAAGCCGTAAAGAACTGCTACTTTCCGGAGCCGCAACAGTAGCAAAACCCATCCATTTAACTGAGCCATCAGGCCAGTAAGCAAGTGGCCAGTTCTGCAGAGGTAACATCTGACCCTTATCTGTCGATAAAGTAAATATTTGATTTTTTTTAACCCTTCCTTTTGACCATGGAACACCCCAACTAACTCCAACTGGTAGTGAGGATGTATTTTTATCAAGCCAATTAAGTAGTACCGGAGAGTCATCAATATCTTTTATAAGGGGAGCTAGCGTTGTTGGTTCCGAAATATTCAACATACTTTGAGCTGCTATAGAAATGGGCTTAATAATGGAGCCTAATGCCGTTACAGTTACTGCTTTTGCACCTAAAACCAATGCCTGACGCCGGTTAATATTATTTTTATCAAAAATCATTTTTTTTTATTTTAATTTCAAAAATAGTTAACGTTGAATGTGAATCAAGCGATGTTTCATTCCCTTGCAAGGATTATTATCGATCAAATAAATAACTTATTAAAGATAGTAAAAGAAATGAATTAAATAGAATTTAATAATTTTTAACAAATTCATTTTCAGATAGTTGTAATTGTTGCCTTGGCAGTTCCAGGACTTTAATATCTTGCAACAAGTGGCATTCTCCTGCCGGCTCCGAATGCTTTTGAAGAAATTCTTAAGACCGGAGGGGCCTGATATCTTTTGTATTCGTTGAAGTTGATCAGACGGATGACCTTATACACTGTATCCTTGTCTGCGCCTTCCCCGATAATTTTTTCAGGTGGTTTTTGTAATTCAATATACTTATGCAGGATTGAATCAAGAATATTATAGTCGGGGAGAGAATCACTGTCCATCTGGCCGGGTCTTAATTCTGCTGATGGCATTTTCGTAATGATATTCTCAGGAATAATTATCCGTTCTCTGTTAATATAGCCTGCAAGCCTGTATACATCAGTTTTATAGACATCTCCGATAACGGATAAACCTCCGGCCATATCTCCATAAAGAGTTCCGTATCCCACAGCTGCCTCACTCTTGTTTGATGTATTCAGTAAGATGCATCCATATTTATTCGAAACAGCCATCAGAAGAATAGCTCTTATCCGTGCCTGAATGTTTTCTTCGGTTACATCTCTGTTCTTTCCTTCGAAAAGCTGAGCAAGCTCTTCCTCAAAAGAGTTGAATGGTTTTTCGATACTTACTATATCATAATTCACATTGAGGATCTTTGAAAGTTCAACAGCATCCTTAACCGAATGATCTGACGAATATCGTGATGGCATGAGCAGAGCACGGACATTTTTATTTCCCAGAGCCTCAACCGCAAGGCAAAGACATACAGCGGAATCTATCCCGCCTGAAAGTCCGATAATACTGGTACTAAAACCTGTTTTTGCAAAATAGTCACGTATGCCTGTTACGAGTGCCTTGTGTATCAGAGATATTGTATCGCGATTAACTTCATTAATGGCTGTAATTCCGGATTTAAGATCATTAAATGAAAAGGTTTCTATTGCTTCCTCAAAAAATGGAAGATGCTTAAATATCTCACCTTTTTTGTTCAAAATAAGTGATGCTCCGTCAAAAAGGAGTTCAGTATTTCCACCTGTCTGATTTACAGTAATTACAGGCACTTTGTATTTTATAGCTTTAGACCGGAAGATGTTCTCTTTTGCTTCAATTTTTGTATACGAAAATGGAGAAGCAGAGATATTAATTATTATATCAGGATTTTTTTTTGACAGCTCTTCCATTGGAGAAACGGTGTATAGTCTGGCCTTTTCAAATTCGTTTTCGAATGGCTGCTCATCCCAGAGGTCTTCACAGATAGTTAATGCAATTCTGACTCCTTTAAATGAAAAAACGGAAAACTGCTTTTCGGGTTCAAAATATCTGTACTCATCAAAAATATCGTATGTAGGCAAGAGAGCTTTATTGCCAGAAAAAATAATTTTTCCCTCGGACAAAACAAGAGCTGAGTTAAAAAGTTTCTTGCCTTCAGGGTTTTTGTTCAGAGTAGGGGAGCCAACAATAGCAGTTATTCCTGTACATTCTTTTGCTATTTCAGAAACAGTGAGGTTGCATTTTTCAATAAAATCCAAACGGTCGAGAAGATCAAGGGGAGGATATCCCGGAATACAGAGTTCCGAAAATACTATAAGGTCTGATCCCTCTGCTTTGGCTTTAGTAATTGCATCACATATCAGGGCCTTATTTCTTTCAAAGTAACCAATGTGGTAATTAAGCTGAGCGACCGTTATTTTCATCACCGACTGGTTAAAAGTTTATCCCCATTCTGAAGCTCAGCATCTTGTGCGAAACTTTGTCTGTTGGTTGATTTTCATTGTCTTTTGTCACGTCGAGGAAGATATTTTCAAAACTCAGGGCAGATACCAATGCTGTACTACCACCCAGTGAATATTCAATTCCCGCTGTTATATGGTATGAAAGATTAAACACATTTAATTCATTGATCGCTCTTTCATTTGAAATACTCAGATAAGGAATATCAACTTTGCCGGCTACTACTATTTTTGGATCGATACCTATATCGGAAAAGAATGTAATATACCCGATTCGGTTTGCCTGAAGTTTCAGTCCGAGTGGAACTGAAAGATATTGAATCTTATAGATAACAGATTCTCCGGATGCAACTGTTGTTGGTTTCGATAATTGAAGAATGGTAGGTTGACTGGTATTACTGATTAATCTTCCGCCCGCATTCTGGAGACTTATCCCTGTTGAAAAAGCGTAGTTTGAAGTGAAGTATTTGTTGAAGGTTAATCCGAAATTGAACCCTGGTCGTGCTCCGCTATTCTGAGTTACGGCAACATCGGATGAAAACCAGCTGATTACAGGATCGATGTGCAATCCTAAAACAATTCTTTGCTGTGCTTGAATTGTTCCGTATGAAATATACGCAAAAAACAGACCTGACAAAATTATACGTGTGCGAACCATTTTAAAATTATTCATTTTCATATAAATTATTTGTGCTCTGCTAAAAAAACTACTTTTACCACCTGTCGCTTGAAAATCAATTTATTTACCCCAGTCCGCCAGCTGGCGGAGAGTAAATTGATTTTGGCTGCGCCGAGCTCGCACTATTGTGCTCGACGAAGTCAAAATCAATTTTTATTAATCATCTGTAAAAATAACAAATATTAAGTGAAGTTATTGCGTGGTTCTTAATAGTTATCTAATAATCGAAAAAGTGATTATTTTTGACTAGCTAAAAAAGAATGTACTATGCGAACCCGGTTTACAACTTTTGTCTTTTTATTTTTGATCATTCCTGTAATGACTTCCTGTAAAAAGAATCATTATAAAGTCAATACTTCATCCATAAATGTAAAAGTTGAGATTAAGAGACTTGAGATGGATTTGTTTTCAGTAAATCCAAACGAAATAGTAACTAAAGTCCCTTTTCTTAAAGAAAAATATAACGGATTCCTTCAGTTCTTCAGTTCTGTGATTAAGACAGGCGATATAAATGACACATCATTTGGTGAGCAGCTTGTAAGTTTTTGTACTGACAAACAGAATAATGATGTATATGAACAGACCATGAAGGTTTACCCCGATGTTAAGGAAATTGAATCGGGACTTCAGGATGCATTCCGTCATTATCTTTATTATTTCCCAAAAAGAAAAGTACCTGCGGTATTTACCTGTATAACAGGATTTAATACAAGTATAATTACTGCCGATTCAGCTCTTGGAATAGGGTTAGACAGATACCTTGGTGCAGACTGCAAATATTATCCGCAACTTGAAATTTACAACTATCTGGCAGCGAGGATGACACCGACGAATATAGTTCCTGATTGCATGTTTGGATTTGCTACTTCTGAATGGGATTTTACCACACTCAAATACAAGACTGATAACGTTTTGTCTGAAATAATTCATAGTGGTAAACTGAAGTATTTCGAAAAATGCATGTTACCGGAATCTACCGACGAATTAGTATTTGGGTTTACAACGGATCAGTTAAAATTCTGCAAAAACAATGAAAGCCAGATGTGGCAATATCTTATGGAACACGACTTGCTGTTTAATGGCGATCAGTTCACGATTCGCAAACTAACGGGTGAAGCTCCTTTTACAGCTTACTTCACAAATGAATCGCCCGGAAGAGCAGCTGTATGGCTGGGATTCAGGATCGTTGAATCCTATATGATGAAGAATAAGAATGTAAATCTGGGAGAACTGATGATCAATATTGATGTCCAGGGTATTCTTGAGGGTGCGAAGTACAGTCCGCAATGATTATTACATTTGTAGTATGACAGCCATCAAACGACTTGCAGGTCAGACAGCCATTTACGGAATTCCAAGTGTTCTGGGCCGGGTTCTCAGCTACCTGCTGGTCCCGCTCTATACCGCCGTATTCGAACCTGGAGAATATGGTACTGTAGGTGTATTCTACGCTTATACTTCCTTCCTGATGGTAGTTCTTACTTACGGAATGGAGACCACCTTTTTCCGCTTCAATCAGCAGGAGCAGGATAAGGAAAGTGTTTTCAGCACTGGAATGGTCTCACTCATAATCACATCAATCCTCTTTCTTGTAGTTGTTTTATCATTTTCAGGAGATGTAGCCAGGTGGATTGACTATTCAGAACATCCGGAATATGTCAGATGGTTTGCATGTATCCTTGCCTTCGATGCCCTTTCTGCTATACCGTTTGCTCGTCTGAGGGCCCAGAACAGACCAGTCAGGTTTGCATGGGTAAAAATGATCAACATTGCAATCAATATTCTGTTAAACCTGTTTTTTCTTGTTTATTGTCCGTTTATACTGAAACATCACAACAACAGCTTCATAGAACACTTTATCTCATGGGTCTATCGTCCGGAATGGGGAATAGAATATATTTTCATTTCAAACATAGCAGCGAGCTTCATCACTCTCATAATGCTACTGCCTCAGATTTACCAGGTACGATGGAAGATAAATCCTGATCTCTGGAAGAAAATGCTGTTTTACACATTCCCCCTGCTCTTTGCCGGTATGGCAGGTATTGTAAATGAAACATTCGATCGTTTGCTTCTTCGTTATCTTTTGCCTGAAGGAATTTCTACCTATCAGGTTGGTATTTATTCTGCCTGCTACAAGATTTCCATTCTTATGACCATATTCATCCAGGCTTATAAATATGCTGCTGAACCTTTTTTCTTTGCACATGCGAAAGAGAAAGATTCAAGAGTCGTTTATGCCAGAATAATGGATTATTTCATCATTATTGTCTCAATGATTTTCCTGGGTACAATGCTTTACCTCGATGATTTCATTCTGCCTTTTATGGTGAGGAATAAAGAATATTGGGTAGGAAGAGGTGTAATCCCTGTTCTACTTATGGCAAACCTGTTTCTTGGTGTCTATTACAATCTGTCAATATGGTATAAGCTTACAGGAAAGACCTCCTGGGGAGCATGGCTTTCGCTGATTGGAGCGGTAATAACACTTGTTTTGAATTTCTGGTGGATACCTCTTAGTTCTGATCATTTAATTTACAGTTATTACGGTTCTGCCTGGGCGACTTTTATCTGTTACGGCGCAATGATGATACTTTCTTACCTGATTGGCCAAAAATATTTCCCGGTGAAATACAACCTTATTAAATTCTTCGGGTATTTAGGGTTATCAGTTCTTCTTTACGGAATCAGCACAATAATAAATCCTGAGACTTTTATTGTACGGGTGGGTTTTCATACATTCCTACTCTTTATATTCTTAGCTATCACTTACCTTTTTGAAAAGCCACGACTTACCCTTCATGAAAAACATGAACATCCAGATAAATAGGCTTTTACCCCCCACCCCTTTAGGGGGCAGGGGGGCAAAAATCACAAAGGTAAAGCATTGGGATTTGGAGGCAAAAATCAAAGAGGAAAAACACTGAGATGAATGGGGGGGGGCAAAAAAGTTGGAGGGAAAGAGAAGCTTTTTTAATAAAAAAGGCCGCATCTTTCGATGCAGCCTTCAATTTCTTAAATCGGGACTAAGCAGGATGAATTGCCTCTACAGGGCAAACATCAGCACAGGCACCACAGTCAGTGCACACATCCGCATCAATCTTATAGATGTCGCCCTCTGATATTGCTTCAACAGGACATTCATCAATACATGTTCCGCAAGCGGTACAATCGTCATTAATTTTGTAAGCCATTTCAATTATTATTTGGTTGTTAATTACAATAAGTGCACAAAATTACCTTAAATTTTTCAATTGAAAAAGAAACATGATAAATATATCAAAGAATGCTAAAAATCGAGACTGAATGAAAGGTAGAAAATCCTTGGCATGAGATAATGGTTTTCGATACCCCATGCCCAGTCGGCCCTTACGAAATAGCCAAATACCTGCGCTCTTGCTCCTGCACCAAACCCTGCTACAATTGGTTCCCTGTTTGAATCGAGGGTTACCCTTACCGGACCATTAGTAATTATTTCTGTATCGTATCCATTCTTGCCTGACCATGGTGATCTTCCTGACCATGCGGTTCCGATATCTCCGAATCCAACAACCTGCAGGCTGTTAAGGAAACCGGACCTCAGCGGATGACCGGCAAAATATCTGACGAAGGGCCATCTTAATTCACTGTTAATAAGGGCGAAATTATTCCCGTTCCTTACATTCTGAGAGAAGCCTCTTAAGTTAGTTGCAAGAGCCTGAAAACCATAATTTACGTTTGGTGTAACCGGTGTTGTGTTATCGAACATAGGGTACTTATTAAAAAGATAGCCCATCCAGTTATCGACACCTCCCAGGTAATAAATAAGTTTGGTAGGTCCGAAGGAAGTGCTTGCCGCAAATCTGTTTGCCCATATTAGTTCCCTGTGTATGCGTATATATTTTCTGAAATCGACACCAAGAACGAACATGTCGGACTTCTTTTGAGTAAGCTCTTTATAATACTCTCCAAAAATTTTAAACCTCGTGCCAAAGTAAATATTGACACTTCGTTTTCGCGTATTGTCATAAATAATTTCGCCTTTCAGACTGGCCCAGTGCTTAGTGTAGTTTTCATAATTCAGAGTGCTCAGATCTGTAGACAGAAAGACATTACGGTCATTTCTGTATGAAAGAGTTCCTTTAAGCGCTAAAACAGGGGTAATTGGTTTTGAATAAGAAAGATATATATTATGAGAATATATTTTCAAATAACTGGAATCGTTTGAGCTGAAAAATACCTGTCTATGGAAAATGAGCTGTTTGTCAAATGCCCCTTTCAGGTTTTCAAAACTGAGGAGATACTCATTGCTGTCGAAATTTCCGGAAAACCTAACCCCTCCGGTAATGCGATAGTTCTCAAACAGATCGAGTGTCCCGAATCTTGTCAGCATATTTATACCCGGGTTAAAATATGGAGCACCGCCGCTGTATACCTGATATGAATTATTCAGGAAGCTGAAGTCGATCTGAGTTGCAACAAAATTATTATAAAATGACGTTTGATATATCATCATCTGAGGAAGTTCCAGCGTTCCTGTATCGAGGTCGATGTTCATATATTTCTTACGCCACAGCTGTTCATAATAGTTTTGCTTTTCTTTCTCAAAAATGTAATGGTTTACGTCAATAGGTTCATTTGTTATATAATACTCGTAGAGAGGCTTGGTAAGAGTATCTCTTCTTTTCTTATCTTCAGCAATAAGCCACTTTCTTAGTTGTTCAATACTATCAGCTTTATGCAGGAATTGATTTCTTTCTTTCCTGAAGATACTTGTTAAAATCTCTGTAGCAGGAACAGGTTTTGATTCACTCAATAGTCCCTTCCTGAGAATATACTTTCTTTTGCTGAAAAATATTTCGCTATATATGTCTGATCCATTTACAACTGATTCGCTGATAATATTCCTGTCATAATTTGTAACAGGAAGAGAATTTATATAAAATCTGTAATGAGTTGTCGTATCAATATAGCTGATCGAACTATCGAAATTGGCTATATACCTGTTCATTACTCCATTCTGATCACCCAGATAGGCAAACTTGTTCCGGGCGATACCCGATGGTAAAAACCGGTCAGTAAAATTACCTTCCGAAAGCCTCACTAACACATTGTTTTTCTTTGTCAGGTTATAGGTAAACAGGTCGAATGTAAGTGATACCTTTTCAAATGGGCTTCCGGTATTTGTAAGAGTATCCGATAAGCGGTTTGAAGAGAAAATTATCTCTCCGGGTGAGTCTTTCAGGAATGAGGGATTAAGATCATCGGCAACATCCCTGGTTATTTGCTCATTTGTGCCGGAAGCAATTGTATGAATATATATATCTGTAATTCCATCTTTTACAGCTGAGAATGCCAGCCTTGAGCCTTCAGGGGAATATGAAAAATCGAGGACTTTATCAAAATACAGAAGATTCCTCTTTTCTGTGGTTTTTTCAGCTACCCGATAAAAATACATAACCAGCTCTGCTTTTTCATCATTTATGAAAGTAAGAATTTTACCGCTGGGGTGCCATGCTATTACCGGGTAGGTGTTATCAGTAACCTGCTCGAATTTTGGCTCCTTTCTGAAAATAATTTTTTGTTTGCCGGTAGCCTGATCGTAAAGCCAGATTCGTTTTCTCCCCAAATCGTTAGTAACATAAGCAATATACTCGCCACCCGGGCTGACCTTTACCTGCTGATAAATTTGTTCTTTTTTTGATTTTCGGATAATATTATCATCATCAGCTGGTAAATTAGTAGACGAGGAGTACTCGTCAGCATAAAATTTTGACCAATCCTTAAGTATTTCTTTCAGATCTTTTCCAATAACATATAGAAAGCCATCATTAACATTTTTATAGACCTTAGTCAGATAGATAATGTTTGGAATAAGAGCATCGCCATATTCTTTTCCGATAAATCTCCAGAAAGACTGACCAGCGTCTATTGCATCGTCATATTCAAGATGGTTAATATTCTTGAATTTACCTGATTTGAAGCCATCCTTAACCCTGTTTTCAGCTTCAAGATCCCATCCGTATGCTACATAATGAACAAGTCCTTTAAGGTACCAGTCTGGCATATATATTTGAGAAGAGCTCGATATTCTGTCTTTTTGGTCTGCATTATAAAGCATTTCATTAATAATAACTTCAGTAATTGATGATGCAATCTGCTTTTGATAAGCGACGTGGTCGTTTTCATAGTAGAGCATTACTTTGTTCTTAATTATTCTGCTGTAGCCTCCTGTATTATAGCTGTCCTCCTCAAAAGTTGTAAGACCAATATTTGATTGTTTAAACTCAGCATTCTTATTATAGATGATGAAAATCAATCTCTTCTCCAGAGTATAATCGAAATAGTCTTCTATTTCTGCAAGCTTCTTTTTGGCATAAGCAGCGGTAAATTGAGCAAGATCGCGTCCATATTCGTTAAAATAGCAATCAAAATCATCGAATCTGTAAAACTGCCAGTAGTAGTCAATGTACTGAACTTTGTTTTTCCCGAAAGTCATCTGATGGCCATTATAAAACTGACCGTTTGCATTTAAATAAAAAATGCAGACAAATGCAGTAATAATCAGACTTTTAATATGACTTGCTTTCAAAATATTCATAAGATAAACCGGATAGTAAACCAACAAATTCTGTTCCAAAGAATCCGGGTCAGGGAGCAAAACTAATGATAATCTGTTTTAAAGCATCTATAAAGCTTAAACTTTATTACGACTATCTGAGTTTAGGAAACTAATTAATTAAAAAGCCATGCAACCAAAACCTTATCCGAATTGTTCTATTAAGGAATTTGATTTTAAAAATGTTATATCTTTGCATAATATAAAAGTTCTTTTTAAAATACTAAAATCAGAATGTGATATGAAAAGTGTAGTATTATTTTTTTCGCTATTGATGTCCGGAGTTACAGCCTTAGCTCAGGTTGCGGTTACAAAAATGCAGATATCAGCCTCTGAACACGATTTCGGAACTTTTAAGGAAGAGGCGGGAAGGCAGTCTTTTGATTTTGTTGTAACCAATACAGGTACTGACCCGCTTATGATACAAAACGTTGTCGCATCATGCGGATGTACAACTCCAGACTGGACAAGGCAGCCGATTCCTGCCGGAGGTAAAGGTAAGGTTACGGCAATATACGATCCAAAAGACAGACCCGGGGCATTTAATAAAACTCTTTCCGTATACACAAATACAAAACCTGAGATTACTGTTCTTACAATCAAGGGCGAGGTAACACCACGTGAAAAGACTGTTGAAGAATTATTTACTTTTCCTGTTGGCGCAGTAAGGTTCGAAAGCCAGCAACTTGCTTTTACTAATGTTAAAAAGAATGAGAAAAAAATAAGAGTAATGCAAATCATTAACACCTCTGCTGCTCCGGTAAAGGTTGAATTTGAAGGACTTCCTGCTCACCTTTCACTAAAAGCTAACCCTGAAACCCTTAAACCAGGTCAGAAAGGTTTGGTTGAAGGAACCTACGATGCAACCAAAAATCCTGCATGGGGAAATGTAAGCGACATGATAAAAGTAAAACTTAATGGTGTCGCTCAGGATAACATGTTTTACTATGTGTCTGCAAATCTTGTTGAGGACTTTTCTACCCTGACAAAAGATGATATAGCTAATGCTCCTGTATTTAAGGTTGAGTCAACAACTGTGGATCTTGGTAAAATTAAAGGTTCCACACAGAATGATGTTGTATTTAAATTTACAAATACCGGTAAGAAAGATCTGATTATCAGAAATATAAGATCTACCTGTGGTTGTACTGCGGTTCAACAGGGAAACCAGGGTATCGGAATAAAGGCAGGAGAATCAAGTTCCATCAAAGCCACATTCAATTCAGGTGGTTATAATGGCAAAGTTACGAAAGCCATATATGTTTATACAAACGATCCTAAAAATTCAGAAGTTGTGCTTATGCTGAATGCGGATGTAGAGCAGCCACCTGTTACAAAATAAGTCACAGAAGATTTAAGTTATAACTATTGTTTTTCAAAAGGGTGTCAGATAAAATCTTACACCCTTTTATTATTTTTGTTGTATCTTGCTTTCAATCATGGATAATAAAAATATTTATAAGAGTGCAATCAGGGTTAACGAGGGTATTTCTAAACCCGCGAGTATAAACCCTTATGTAATGTCAGAATCAGGACGGAAGCGGCGAAAGAAATATTCGGTAGATGAATATGTTGCAGGAATTATTTCAGGAAACAGAATGATTTTGAGTCAGGCCATAACATTAGTAGAGAGTTCTTTACCTGAACATTATGAAATCGCACAGCCAATCATTGAGAAGTGTCTTCCAAAAAGTTCAAAATCGATAAGGATAGGCATAACAGGCGTTCCCGGTGCAGGTAAAAGTACTTTCATCGAGGCTTTCGGATTACATATTTCAGCACAGGGAAGAAAGCTTGCCGTACTAACGATAGACCCCAGCAGCGAGAATACCAAAGGGAGCATTCTGGGAGACAAGACAAGAATGGAACAACTTAGTGTTCATCCCAATGCATTTATAAGACCCTCACCGGCAGCAGGTACTCTTGGAGGTGTTGCCAGGAAAACAAGAGAGACAATAATTCTATGTGAAGCCGCAGGTTTTGATACAATTCTTGTTGAAACAGTAGGAGTAGGGCAATCTGAAACGGAAGTTCATTCCATTGTTGATTTTTTTCTACTGCTTATGCTGGCAGGTGCAGGCGATGAGCTTCAGGGAATTAAACGCGGAATAATGGAGTTGGCCGATTTAATTGCAATAACAAAAGCAGATGGGTTAAACAAAATAGTTGCAGAAAAGGCAAAAGTTTCTTTCCGGAATGCACTTCATTTGTTTCCTTCAACATCGTCGGGTTGGAAACCTCAGGTTCATACATGTTCAGCATTGACAAATACCGGTATTACAGAACTCTGGGATGTCATTATGAAATATTTCCAATTCACAAGTGAGTCAGGATATTTTGAGATGTTCAGAAAGAAACAGTCAGTTATAAGAATGCATAACACAATTGAAGAGTATCTGAATAATTCATTTTATAATCATAATGAAGTAAAATCGCTGATCCCTGAACTTGAAAGACAGTTATTTGAAGGCACAATAACCTCTTATAAAGCTGCTGTTAATTTACTTGACAAATACTTCAGCAGATAAAGTGAATTAACAATAATTCTTATCTTTGGCAGATTAAATAAAATTTTATCAATAATAAATGCAATACTTTTTGGATATGAAAAAGCTCAGTTATCTGCTCGTAATAACCATATTAATGGCTTCCTGCACCTCAAAACCTCATTATGTAATAAAAGGGAAAATAGATGGTTCTGATAAGATTGTCTTTCTTCTCAAGAAGAGGGATGCAGGGAAGTATCTTACAATCGATTCTGCAGTTTCCAGTAAGGGAACCTTTATAATTAAGGGCGGCGAAGTAGCTTATCCTCAAATGGTTCAGCTGATTGCCGGCAAGACAGGCAAGGGATTATCATTTTATCTTGAAAACACGGAAATAACAATTTCCGGTTCCATTGATTCAATATCTGTTGCAAAAATAGAAGGTTCAAAGACTCAGGCAGAGTATAAATCATTCACTGATTCAAACAAGCCACTCAGCGACACTTATTCAAAAACCTATATTGAATATCAGGCTGCAAGTCAGAGCGGAAACACAGTCAGGGTTGCTGAACTTGAGATAATTGTCGACTCTATACAAAAAGAGATGACCAACCTTCAGAAAAATTTTATAAAGAATAACCCGGCTTCTTTCGTATCTCCTTCGCTTCTCGTTAATCTAAGTTATGAAATGGAACCCGCAGAAATAGAATCAATGATCAATTCTTTAGATTCTACGGTTGCCGCCACTCCTCAGATAATTATTCTGAAGCAAAGGGTTGAGGTAATGAAAAAAGTTGCTATTGGCCAGAAAGCACCCGATTTTACAATGAATGATGTGGATGGAAAACCTATTACTCTTTCATCAAAATTTGGCTCTAAATTGCTGTTAATCGACTTTTGGGCTGCATGGTGCGGTCCCTGCCGTCGCGAAAACCCTAATGTTGTTAAGGTTTATAACGAATATCACAAAAAAGGATTTGATGTATTTGGTGTTTCTCTTGATCAGAAAAAAGAGGACTGGGTTAAGGCAATTGCTGATGATAAACTGACATGGACGCACGTTTCAGATCTTCAGTACTGGAGTAATGCTGCTGCTAAAATGTATGCAGTTAATTCTATTCCTGCCAATTTTCTTCTCGATGAAACAGGAACAATAATTGGAAAAAACCTAAGAGGTGAGGACCTTTATAATAAGGTGAAAGAGGTGTTGGAGGCTAAGAAAAAGTAAGATAAAAGACAAAAGTAAAAAGATAAAAGTAAAGAAAACACCTTCAATACAACATAAGTTTTAGAACAAAGAAAAAAAACAAAAGTCGCAAAAGTTGGGGTTCGAAGTCAGATATTTGACATTCTTCCCTTTTGTCTTGTGACTTTTGTCTTTTGTCTTTTGTCTTAAATTTCTATCTGCTCTTTACCCTGTGATTTCGTTACGCTTCCTTATTAACCTCCTCAAGTATAAACCCTGTTCCACGTACTGTTCTGATATCAATATTTTTATCTTCGGAGACATACTTTCTGAGCCGGCTGATAAAGACATCCATGCTTCTTCCAAGAAAGTAATCATCTTCTCCCCAAATCTCTGTAAGAATATCTTCTCTGGCCAGAATTTTGTTTTTATTGACAATAAAATACTTTAATAACTGTGCTTCTTTAAGAGTTAGTTTTTCTTTTACATTCCCGCTGATCAGCTCGAGACTATTATATTTCAGTACTGTATTGGATACTTTAAACTCATCATTAGAGGATGAGTAAGCCCGTTTGAGTATGTTGTTTATTCTTAATATAAGTACTTCAGGGTCGAATGGTTTTGTTATGTAATCATCAGCACCGATCTTTAATCCTCTGACTATATCTTCCTTAAGACTTTTTGCAGTAAGGAAGATTATAGGCATTGCTGGCTGTGCATCTTTGATTTTTTCCGCAAGAGTGAATCCGTCCATCTCAGGCATCATTACATCGAAAACACAAATATCAAACTTGTCCTTATTAAAAAGCTCCCAAGCTTCTTTTCCATCGCGGCCCAGAGTGACATCAAAACCGCTGATAGTGACATACTGAGTTAATATATTACCAAAATCCCTGTCGTCTTCAGCAATTAAAACTTTCATATCCTGAATATTATTGATTAATAGGTATTGTTACAGTAAATATACTACCTTTTCCCGGTTTACTACTAACGGTTACATCACCTCCATGTGCTTCTGCAATTTTTTTAACATAATAAAGACCAAGGCCTAATCCTTTGAATTTATGAATGTTTCCAGTTGATGCCCTGTAAAATTTGTCGAAAATATGCTTCTGATCGCTCTTACTTATCCCAATCCCGTTATCTGTAACCCTTATACAAACATTGTTATCTTCTGTGTACCCTTCCACATCTATTACAGGAACTTTATCTGAATACTTCACTGCATTTGAGAGTAAATTGTTAAGGAGGGTTGTGAAATAAACTACATCAAGATCTATTTTTGCACTGCTGAATTCATATTTCTGATTTATTGTAGCGTTATTTCCGTTACCTGATTTGAAACAACTTACGACATCGTTCATAAAGTCCTCAATTTCAATAGTTTTGGTATCTAATTGAAATTGAGTCCTCTCCCACATACTTATCTCAAGTATCATATTAATTAGCTGATTGAGATGAATACTTTGCTTCCCGATTAGCTTTGCTGTTTCAAGTATTTTGGCTTCATTGGTTCTTATCTGTACCATTTCAAGAGTTTTGCCTGCAACAGTAATGGTAGATAAAGGTGTTTTTAATTCATGAGTCATATTGTTAATGAAGTCTGTTTTAAGATTAGAAAGCCTTTTCTCCTCCATCAGGTTTCTATAGGTAACCATAAAGATAATCAGCACAAAAATTATGCTGAAGGCACTCAAGCCGAGAGAAGTGGCTGTCTCTTTTAAGATAACCTTCTGTTTATCTGAGAAGTCAATTAAATAATCAAAATCAAGTCTGTAAAAGTTATTCTCTGATCTGTCGCCCTTCACCAGGATCTCATTAGATGGTCTTCGGGTTAAAGCAGGAGGAGGGCCACCCGGTCTTGGAGGCCTTCGGTTTGAGAATTCATCGCTTACATAGACGGGGATTCTTACGTCGTTATCGATCAGCTCAAACCTGTTTATTACAATTTTAAATTTAAAATTTTTGTCAACCCCCTGTCTTTCAAAATATCTCGAAAGAAAATCCGAAAGATCCTGTTCCTGAATTAATGCTTTGGAAACAAATGCTAAAATATCTTTCTTCTTTGATGCAATTAAAGAATCATTTTTTATAGCAGCCAGATCTTTTATTGCCTGAACCGAGTACCAACTTATCAGACTGCGTGCTGTATCAAAACCATCCGGTAAGGATCGCCTGCTCATATTTGAAAGAGCGTCCTGAGACAACAACCTGTATCGGAGATTAAACATTTCATCTTTCTGCTGCCACACTCCCTTTACAATTATCACCTGAACGGAAATAAGTATAATTATTGATGTAATACCGAGAAGCAGAACTGTATTTCTCTTTTTCATTAAATGTATTTTACTTCCTCAAAATTATTCATTTTATTGACACATCTCTACAATTGGGCTCACATTAACCCTGCGTTAACCCGGTGTTAACAATATTGTGATTAATACAACTATACCTTTACCCCGTAAACCATAATGGAAGATATATGAAAAAGTGTAGTTTATTTCTGATGATAATTTTTATCATTTCAGTTTGTTCTTCCTTCGGTCAGGCAGTTGTACAGGAGAAAACAAAAGCTGAGTTGGAAAAGGAAGCCCAGATACAGCTGGCAATCGAACTACAAAAGAAAGCGATGGCTGAACCGAAAAAGACTCAGACCGAAGCTGAAGCGAATGTTCAGAAAGCTGCAGCTGAAGACATTAATAGAAACGTTGAAGTCGGGGTGGAATATTCTGGTAGAGGAATCAATGGAGCAAGAGGTGCGAACCAGAGGGGAACTCGTCCATATACTAATGGTGATTCATTTTCATTCACAGGTCCCGGAAGTGATCCTTATTTTGGTCATGGAGGGGGTAGTGACACTGAAAGAACTGCGTGGGACTTTTCCAGATCCTTAAAGGAAAACACATTTTCACGGGATTACACATTTGATGTAGAAAAAACGGTAAATAATGTAGTAATGTCGGTAATGGGTGACTGTAAAACCGGTGAAATCCGTATAAAAATCGTAATGCCGAATGGCAAAAACTATTCTGACATACTTATTGATGAATCAGGAAATCTCAACTGGAGAAAGTCCTTTACCATTTCCGAAACCGAAAATCAGGATAAAGCAGGAACATGGAAATTTCAAATATCATCTGCCAAAGCAACAGGATTTTTCAAAATATCGCTTCAGACATATTAATCTTCATTTTTTTTTGAAGGGGGACTGGTATGCGGACCAGTTCCCTTTTTCTATTCTGATTGACCCGTAGCTAAACCGCCCTTCACACTTTCTACTCTTATAGTGAACTTACTCCCATCTTTTACAATCCATTTCAGATCAATACGTTCATAGCCTGCAATATTATTAACCTCCATTCTTTTAGGGTTCTTCTTCTGTTCTTCATTGATATTCAGGTCCTTATCCTTTACTATCATTCCTGCAACTACTGTTCCGCCTTCAAGGTAGATATAATCAGGAGGATCGATTTTAAATTTCATATTACTTGCAGAATGAGTGGGAATCATTCTCTTATTTTCAACCGTTGCCGTAATCTCTTTAAGCCCTCCAGAAAGATTTTTTACTTTGATATCACTAACTTCAAGTTTTGGAGACTGGTAAGCATTATATATACAGAAGGCAGCGTTGCGGTGTGCATCTGTTTCAATTAGAAATCCGGGATGCATCCTTCCGAAATTTTTACTAAAACCACCTATTTCAATCTCACCATAAACAGGATGATTATACTTCTGCCATGGAATGAATGAATCTTCGAATAAAAGAAGTTTTTCAAACTCATACTGATCGGTGTTGGTTGAATCATAGAACATAAGATAAGGCGTCCATAATTCATTAGAATATACGAAGCATCCCATTGCTCCATGCCACCAGTCGAGTTCCCCACCCCAAACAGTATACATGTCTTTCCAGATAGTCAGAAGCTTATATCCCGGAATCATTAATTCCCCTTTTTTCCCAATAGCGTCTATTACAGCATCATCAGCCCGGCTATAAGCTTCAGCGCCACCGCCTGCAATTGAAGGCCCTCTGAGGATCATACCTCCAGAGTTATGGAAAGACTGTGATCCGGTTATATTCCTGTGTTTAAAACCAAAATCGCGGATTGCCTGATCTTCCGGGAATGTAAATGGGTATTTGTCGGCGCCACTCTGTACATAGTTCGGCTCCCAGTTAAAACCCCAGTCACGGTTGGCGTCATATCCTCCGGGTCCGTCTTCGTTAACAAGACCGTCACCATCGTTATCAATACCTTCAAGGCCCAGTAATTCGTAATCTCCCTTTTCACCCGGCTCTACACGGATCATTTTACGGGGATCCTTCGGGTCTGTTTTGTACTCACCATTGGGATTTTTCCTTCTCATCTGACTTATATTCTTGTCATTATTGAGATCATCATATCCATCCTCATCAACTAGTCCGTCACGGTCATTATCGCGTGGTACAAGACCTGATCGCGGGGGAACACCAACTGCAGTAAAATACTCTCTTGCGTCTGGATTTATGGTTGGAGCTATATAGAATGTCTTATCCTTGAGTAATTGCTTTATAAAGGCATTATCGTTATACATTTCACACAAGTACCAGGCAGTATAAAGGGCCATTTCAGTTCCCTGCATCTCAATAGAATGAATATTCCCGTCAATCCAGAAACCGGGTTTTTTGCCCGGATCAAGAACTTTTTTATCAGAGATAGTCAGAACAATAATGTCACGACCCTGATACGATTTTCCGGCAGATTCCATTGTTACCAGATCTGGATATGCCTTAGCAAGCCTTGTACAAAGGTCAACCACTCCCGCGTAAGTGTAATATTTATTCCACGATGTCTGAACTTTTGGATAAGCCGGAGTTCCTGCAGCCCTGAAAAACAGTTCATCATTCTGTCCGTTAACAGGAATTGCATTGATAATTAGAAATGAAACCAGAATTATAAATGAAAATATCTTTTGCATGATAATTTTTTTCTATTGTTATTATTTGAGTTCAAAAGTTGTGTTTATTATCCCTGTATTCAGGGCGCCCGCAATTACTTTCAAAGGACCTTTACCGTTTATAAGCCAGCTGAATTCTGCCGATTGATCACCTTCAAGCCTGGTTACCCTCTGAACTTTGAGCCCGCTTAGGATACTTTGTCCTTTATCAGGTTCCAGAGAAATTCTCATTATTCTTGTCCACATGTTTATATCTCCAACTTCTGCGCAGGTCGCAAATATTCCCTTGTTATGAAGCTTAAGCGAAATTCTGTAAATATTTTCCCCTGTATTTTCAGACTTAATATCAAGAAACTCAAGTTCAGGATGCATTGAGGCAATTGCAGTAATGAATTTGTAATTTTTAGCTATAAGATCACCAAGGGTATCAGCCGGAGGGTTGATCATCACAAAAGGTTTAATGCCTCCAACCTCTGTCTTTTTGCCAGGGAAATCGGGATGATTAATTTCAGTCCATGGTACAAATACATCATTTATTTTATTCTTCTCTGCAAATTTTAGAAACGCAGCCTCACTGTTTTTCCCTTTTTCAACCGGGAACCACCATACCGGAGTACTGAAACTATATCTTCCGTAATGATAGTATGCCCATTCCATGAAATTGCCCGGCGTAGTTTTTGCCAGAGGAGCTCCTTTCGCCCCGGTTATCTCGTGATATTTATCAGATACAAGTTTATTAATTGTTTCATCAGTTCTCATTATTGATGTTATTCTTCTGTCGCCCTGATCGGATGACCGTCCGCCTCCCTGACCCCTCGCCGCCGGAGAAGCTGATGCGGCTCTTTCGGACGCTTTCATTGGTTGTCCAAGGTTGTCTTGCGGACCAAAGGTGAATACTGTATAGATATTGAAATGATCGAATAGAAAATCAGCTACTGCTTTGGTTTCAGGTTCTGAAATTGGATACATACCCGAATTCAATCCCCACTCCTCATAGTTAAATGTAAAATTGCGGTTAAAATTAACTCCCCCTTCACCGTCTTCATTAAAGTTTCCATCTTTATCATTGTCAATACCTTCTGAGTAAACGAGATAACCTCCTGTCTGACCTTTTGAAAGATCGGATGTTACCATAACCCTCTTATCCTCATCGCTTTCTGTGTATTTCCCGGAAGGATCCTTTATACGAATAAGGGTAATTAAGCCATCTTTATTAAGGTCTTCGTAAGGGTCTTCATCAAAAACAAAATCCCTGTCATCATCAGTCGATCTTGCATTAATGTTTCGTTCATACTTTAAATCGGAGAAATATTGTTCTGTTGCATCAGGACTTACGTCAGGGAAAATATAAAAAGTAACTTTATTGAGTAGTTCTTTAATTTCCTTAGATTCAGATTCTTTGAGTATTGAAGAAGCAAAACCAGCAGCCAGTTCTTTTCCAAGAATATGGCTTCCTTCAACACCGCCAAAAACGGCTATCCCCGGCTTACTGTCTTTATTTCCTGTTCCTATAGAAATTACCCATATCTCCTTTCCTCCGGCAGTTTTAACAAGCGATTTGATTGTGCATAAAGAAGGATATTCCTTGCTTAATGCATCAATTTTCTGAGACATAGTCTTGAAGTTACTGTACTGATTTTGAGCAAAAAGCTGATAACAGCTGATACAAAAAATCGTAGTGAGGATTAATAATCTTAAGCGTAATTTCATCTTTTCTTAAGTTTCAGTATTGTAAATTTTTATCTATGGTTGCATTTTGTTTTATATCAATCCTTTTACTCATTCGTAAAAGGCTTTTCTTTTCTTGTTCCCGATCTGGCGTGATAGTTGTTGAAAAAAGGATCCCAATTCCTGTTCTGATGAAATTCGGCTGTTTTTATGTTAAAATATCCCAGTATGTGTTTCGGTGATAGCGTATAGACCAGTTCATCATTATCACTATAATATGGTTCACTGATTGTCAGAACTTCTTCAATGGCAATATTCATTTTATTTGAAACACCTGAGTAGATTTCATATATAATTTTAGGTATTGCAATGATAATAGTATACGAGCCATAATCTTTTCTCTGAAAAAGAAAATATGTTACTTCAATTGGATCATTTGCATTGACACGATCAGTAGAGTTTGGCAGCTGACTCTCGAAGATAAACCCTTCATTCATAATGCTTTCAACAGCATTAAATTCTTTGGTATTATGGAGGAAAAAATAACAGTCTTTAAAATTCATCAAAATTCCTGCAAGTATCTCACCTTTATTCTTCATCCGATCTGAAGTAGATTTTTTGTTAAATCTTTATCAAAAATAGCTTATATTATTTTATTTCCAACACATAAACCATATGTTGTGTTATATGTTAAATTTGTACTCAACTTTTGTTTTGATATTTTATGAGGAAAATATTTTGGTTTTTGATACTTGTCAGTATATTATCATGCGGTCGAAAAGGGGTTGCCACTTCGGAAAGGATTATTACTGTAAGTATTGCACCATTTAAATACTTCGTCGATGAGATTTCAGGTGGCGATTTTATTGTGAATGTAATGGTACCTGCCGGAGCAGATCCCCATACTTACGAACCTTTCCCCGATCAGATAATCCAACTTAGAAAATCTGTTGCCTATATCAGCAATGGTTATCTGGGTTTTGAAATGAACTGGCTCGATCGTTTTTTTGAGATAAACAGTACTATGAAAAGATTATCGCTGGGCGAAAAGATTAATCCTATTAGTTCAGCGCATCAGCATGAAGGAGAGCATGTTGAAGTTGCAGATCCCCACTATTGGGTTTCTCCTAAATCAGCTTTGATAATGGCCTCTTCAATAAAGGAGTTTCTGTGTGGACTTAATCCACTCCAAAGAGATAAATATGAAACAAACTACAAAGCTCTCGTTTTGAAAATTCAGGAGGTTGATAATAGAGCTGAGAAACTTTTTTCAGGCATCCCGAATAAGTCTTTTATGATATATCATCCGAATCTGGCTTATCTTGCAAGAGATTATGGTCTCGAAGAGATTCCGGTAGAGTACGAGGGCAAAGAACCCCCTCCTTCAAGAATCAGGGAATTAATTGACCGGGCAAGAAAAGATAAATTGAAAATAATTTTTGTACAAAGAGAATACGATCCCAAAAATGCAAAAGCTATTGCAGGTGAAATTGGAGCCAGTATCAAAATTATAGACCCACTCTCTGAAAACTGGTTGAAGGAAACAACGGAAATTATTGCGTCGCTTCACGATAGTTTAATAGAAAGTTCAAAATAGTCAGAAGTTATGGCCTTGTTGTTCGAAATGAAATCTCTTTCTGCTTCCTATGGTAGCCACATAGTGTTGCAGGATATTGATTTCAAGGTTAGCGAGAATGATTTTATCGGTGTTATCGGTCCAAACGGAGGCGGGAAAACTACACTTTTAAAAATAATACTTGGGTTGATCAGCCCGGTAAAGGGTAAGTTGCTTTTCAATCATGAATTGTTAAATGGGAAGAGTATCGGATACCTTCCCCAAATGTCTACAGGAGATATCAATTACCCGGTTACTGTGACAGATATTATTCTTTCTGGTCTGATGATCAGGAAAGGGGTCATTTCCAGAATGTCTTCCTCCGATAAAAAGAAAGCAGAGCAGGTGATCATTGAACTAGGTCTGGTTGGAATGGCTAAATCGACTCTGAATGAATTGTCAGGAGGACAAATGCAGCGTGTATTTCTTGGACGCGCTATAATAGGCGATCCCAAATTATTGTTACTTGATGAACCGGCAAACTTTGTAGATACAACTTTTGAGAATGATTTTTACGAAAAGCTGAGAGTCCTGAACACCCGTATGGCAATCCTGATGGTTTCTCACGATGTTGGAACCATTTCATCGCATATTAAATCGTTTGCATGCGTAAACAGGTTTCTTCATTATCATCCGTCGCATGAGATCACAAACGAGGATCTTCTAGCCTATGGATGTCCTATTCAGTTGGTTACACATGGTGATGTCCCGCACACAGTACTAAAACATCATAAATAGTGGAGACCAATATCTTTCAATACGATTTTGTAATAAAGGGCTTGCTTGGGGCAATATTTGCGAGTATAACAGCCGGATTAGCAGGAACATACGTCGTGTCAAAGCGAATGGTTTTTCTAAGTGGTGGTATAACACATGCTTCATTCGGAGGGATCGGAATAGGCTACTTTATAGGAATCAATCCTGTTATCGGAGCAGCTGTTTTTGGTATTCTTTCAGCTCTTGGTGTTGAATATCTTTCTGTTAAACAAAAGATTAGAGAAGACTCAGCTATCGGTATTTTATGGGCTTTCGGTATGGCTATTGGAATAATCTTCATTTATCTGACCCCCGGATATACACCAAACCTTATGAGCTATCTTTTCGGGAGTATACTTACAGTTACCAACGCAGATATTTTTGCTTTGGGAGCTATGTCAGTAGTATTAATCTTTTACTTTGGAATATTCTACCGGACAATACTCTATATCTCTTTCGATGAAGTATTTGCGAAAACATATTCATCGTATGTTGATATATTTAAGTATATTACAACATCTCTTATTGCTCTTACAATAGTTTTAAATATCAGGATGGCCGGTGTCGTTCTTGTTATCTCATTACTTACAATTCCTCCCAACATTGCCATGCTTTTTACAAAAGTTTATTTCAAGATAGTATTGTGGTCAATTCTGGCAGGGTTTATTGGGACATCTACGGGTTATGCTATCTCATATTTTGCAGGCATTCCGGTTGGCGCAACCATAATCTTTACTCTTGTAATAATCTGGGTCATTGTAAAATGTATAATTTATTTAGTAAAGAAATTCTCAAAACATTAATAATAAACAATATGAATTACGATCTGATAATAATTGGCAGTGGCCCCGGAGGCTATGTTGCTGCAATAAGAGCATCACAATTGAAAATGAAAGTCGCGGTTGTTGAAAGAGCTGAACTCGGCGGAATCTGTCTTAACTGGGGATGTATTCCTACAAAATCACTCTTGAAAAGCGCACAGGTATTTGAGTATCTGACTCATGCATCGGATTATGGTATAATAATTACCGGAGAAGCAAAACCTGATTTTAAAGCTATAGTTTCCAGAAGCAGAAGTGTTGCTGAGGGAATGAGTAAAGGAATTCAGTTCCTTTTCAAGAAAAATAATATTGATCATATAAAAGGTATTGGCAGGCTTTCAGGAAATGGAATTGTAGAGGTGGAAGATACCGATGGTAATAAGAAAAACTATTCTGCAAAGAATATAATTATTGCAACAGGGGCAAGATCCAAGGAGTTGCCTAATCTTAAACAGGATGGAAAGAAAATTATCGGTTACCGGGAAGCAATGACTCTGGATAAACAACCCGGGTCGATGATTGTTGTTGGTTCGGGAGCTATTGGTAGCGAATTTGCAAATTTCTATCAGTCACTGGGAACAAATGTAACCCTGGTGGAATTTCTTCCAAGAATTGTACCGAATGAAGATGAGGAGGTTTCAAAACAACTTGAGCGCTCGTTTAAAAAGATTAAGATGAAAGTTATGACAGATTCATCTGTGGAGACCGTTGATACCTCAAAAGAAAAGTGTCTGGTGACAATAAAAACACCTAAAGGAGTCGAAATAATTGAAACAGATATTGTTTTCTCAGCCGTAGGAATTTCAACAAACCTTGAGGGCATAGGACTTGAAAAGGCGGGAGTAAAAATTGAAAAAGGTAAAGTAACGGTTGATGATTTTTATAGAACATCGGTTCCCGGAATCTTTGCAATTGGAGATATCGTTCATGGTCCTGCTCTTGCTCATGTGGCTTCTGCCGAGGGAATAATTTGTGTTGAAAAGATAGCAGGGGTAGAGGTCGAACCTCTTGATTACTCAAATATTCCTGGTTGTACTTACACTAATCCCGAAATTGCTTCCTGCGGTCTTACTGAAGCAGCTGCCAAAGAGGCTGGTTATGATATCAAAGTGGGAAAATTCCCATTTACTGCCTCCGGCAAAGCAAGTGCTTCAGGCGCAAAGGATGGCTTTGTTAAACTTATTTTTGATTCGACCTACGGAGAACTGCTTGGTGCACATATGATTGGAGCTAATGTAACAGAGATGATTGCAGAGATAGTTGTGGCAAGAAAACTCGAAACAACAGCTCATGAGATTATTAAATCTGTTCATCCTCATCCTACAATGTCTGAAGCAATTATGGAAGCTGCTGCTGCTGCATATGGAGAAGCGATACATCTTTAGTACAAAACCATTATCAATCTGAATAACGCAACCTTTATTTATTAATATCCATCAATCTTTTAAAGAATTATTGGTATATATGTCAATTATTTAATATTTTTATGTTCTCAAACAGACAAAAAAATCTTGTCAGAGATAAAGAAAATAATAAATGGTTGTCTGGCCGGTAACCGAAGGGATCAGGAACTTCTGTACAGGCGACATGCAGCGAAACTATATGCTGTATGCTTACAGTATTCTGGTAATGATGAAGAAGCGAGAGATATATTGCAGGAGGGATTTATAAAAATATTCGAAAACCTCGATCGTTACAAGCATGAAGGGTCTTTTGAAGGATGGATGCGAAGGATAACTGTTAATACAGCTCTTGAGAAATTCCGGAGCAGGCATAATCTTTACAGAGTAGATGATATTGATCAGATACAGGAGCTGGATGCAGAACCAGATAATACAGATTATGCTGGTCTTGAGGCAAACGATTTATTAAATATTATAAGAGAGCTGCCTCCGAAATACAGAATGGTATTTAACCTTTATGCAATAGAAGGTTATTCACATAAAGAGATAAGCCATATGGTGAATATCTCGGAGGGGACTTCAAAATCAAATCTTTCCCGCGCAAGAGTTATTCTACAGAGAAGAGTGTGTTCATATACGGGTATTAAGAAGAAATTTGCAATTGGATAACAGAGAATCAAATATTGATGTTGTCTTCAGAAACGGACTTAAAGATTTTGAAGTAAACCCACCGCCGGATGTTTGGGATAATATTCACCTTGTAATAAAAACAAAACAAAAACCCGTTTTATTTATTAGTGCTGCCGCTTCCGTTGTTATTCTTTTAGGAATAACGTTTTTTACTTACCAAATGGGCAGGCAAATATCTTCAGCTCCTGATAATACTGTAATAGCTATAAACAACGAATCTGTTTCATCTGAAACAAGTCCTTCCATTGCCGGTCCGCCTATTGCTTCAAAAGAAAGTAAGCAGGTTAGCAGTAACGCAGCAATAACGTTAAAAGTTAAGCGTGACAATAAAATTGAAGAGAAAAATCTTTTGATATCTTCTCCGGAGGTTATCGTTTTTCCGGAAGCGAACAGTTTGGCGTTGAATTTTACAGAACGCAGAAACTCCCCTGTATTGGCAATCTTTAACAAATCACAAAAGAATGCTTTCAGGATGAATAATACTGATCTTCAATATACTTTAGTTAACAATCCGAAAAAAGTTGCTGAGAGGTGGTCTGTTGCTGCTATGGCCTCGCCAACCTATTATTCGCATTTTAATTCCGGGGGTAATGAGATTACAAAACAACTTATGTCAACCGAACAACCTGTCATTTCATACTCCGGAGGAGTTGCTTTTTCTTATAAAATAAGTAAAAGAGTAAGTGTTCAGTCAGGTCTTTACTATGCTTCTTTAGGTCAGGTCGTTGATGGAATTAATTCATATACAGGATTTCAAAAATATGGTTATTCAAAGGGCGACCATAACTTTGAGGTGTTAACTTCAAATGGTACCGTTTATACAAGAAATGCCGATGTCTTTCTCTCTGCAACCGGATCCACGGGGAGGATAAATACAAATTACACGAGTGATGTATTCGATCCTAATAAGGCAAACCTGCAGTATATAAACAGCACTATCCGACAGAACTTCAGCTACGTTGAATTACCTGTTTTAGTGAGGTATAAGATTATTGATAAAGCTATTGATTTCAATCTTATCGGAGGTATTTCATACAATCTGTTGGTAAATAATTCCGTCTATACCATGGTTAATGGCAGCAAATATACAATTGGAGAAACTGAAAAATTAAATCCTCTTTCAGTAAGCAGCACTCTGGGTATGGGTATGGAATACAACTTCTCCGAGAAACTTTCATTAAATATCGAACCAACTCTCCGGTATTACCTGAATCCAATAAGTGGTTCCACTGGCACAAATGTACATCCTTACTCATTCGGTATCTTCTCGGGCTTCTCTTA
>DATCHE010000175.1:0-57293 GCA_036508535.1 Bacteroidales bacterium
AGCCAAAATGAATCCTTCTGTTGATCCGCTGGGGGCTCACCCCATGAATAATTATGTTTATGGCGACAGCCGGTTCATTATCGATTCTCTTGAAGTTGAAGTTCCGCTGGAATTCAGAATCAATAATCTTCAGTTTGCAGATACTGTAGATAATTTTCTAAAGGATGCAAGTGGAAGCAATAGTTCTGTTAAAGTTGAAAACTTTAAACTTTTACGTGTCAATCTTGATATAAAAAATGGGTTTCCACTCGGATTATCAGTTAAGATGATTCTTTACGATTCAGTAAGTAAGAAAGATAAGAGTACTATTGATGTGACTGGAATTCTTGGGCCCGCTCCTGCAGGAAGTGATGGTAGAGCTACAGGGTTTACTGAAACAAAAACAACCATTGAACTTACTAAAGACTTTTTCAGTTCAATCGATGCCTCTGATAAAGTGATATTTCAATTTACTCTCAACACAACTGATAATACCACAAAGGATGTTAAGTTCTATTCAGATTACAGAATAGACTTTAATGCTGCAGTGGTAGTACAACCAGACATTAATCTTTAGTGACCTCTAAAAAAGGAAATATGATTTGCAAGACAAGATATATACTGATTTTAATTCTGGCGGGGATATTTGCCAGTGCCTCAGCTCAAAACAGTCAGGTTTTGTACTTTATGAACCTGCCTCAGAATCACCTCCTTAACCCTGCATTGAGGCCATCCAACTCTTTTTATATAGGGTTGCCTTCCATAGATCTGAATATCAACAATAATCTGGTCAACTTTTCAGACATATTTATTAATAGTTCGACTTCTGATTCGGTATCAACATTTCTAAATCCTAAATATAATATTACTGACTTTCTTGATAAAGTACAAGACAAGAACTCAATTGAGCCGGAGTTTACTCTTCAACTCTTCGGGTTGGGATTCTCTGTTGGGAAAAACTCGTATGTATTTCTGGATGTCAATGATCGATTAAGCGGGAATATTGTAATTCCTGGAGATATCTTTAAACTTGGCTTAACCGGGAATGCCGGTTTTCAGGGCAATAAAATAGATCTCTCATCATTCAGGGCAGATATTAAGTATTACCGCGAGGTTGGATTAGGATTTTCAAAGAACTTTACCAATAAACTAAGGATAGGAGTGAAGGGGAAGCTGTTGTTTGGAATAGCAACAGCATCAATAGATAACAAATCATTTGGGATAACTATTGACGATAATTATACACATTCACTCAATGCCGATCTTGTTGCAAATATTAGCGCTCCAATTATTGTAACGAAGGATGCAAGCAAAAACATAAGCAAAGTTGCATTTGACGACAGCAGGTTTGACACGAAAAGCGGTATTATTGATTTTGTCACGGGTAAAAAGAATATGGGTTTAGGACTTGATATCGGTGCGACCTATGATGTTACGCCAAAGCTGGTGGTTTCGGTTGCCATAACTGATTTAGGGTATATTAAATGGAAGAAAGATGTTACTAATTTAGAGGCAAAAAGTAATTATGTATTCGACGGCTTAAACATGATCAATGTTTTAGACGGGACAAAAACCTTTGATGAGGTTGGGAAAGCCGAACTGGATACTCTGAAAGATTCATTTAAAATTACAGACTCAAAAAATGCTTTTACAACATATCTTCCGGTTGGTGTTTCCCTGGGAGTCAACTATAAGCTTACCAAAAGTTTTTCGGTTGGATTATTATCGTACAGCAGGTTTATAGGTAAGCAATTAAAAGAGGCTGTAACACTTTCTGGTAATTTAAACCTTGGGAACGCTTTTTCTACTACTGTGACTTATACTATTGCGAATCAGCGGTTTGATAATCTTGGTGCCGGTCTTGCTTTCCGACCCGGTATTTTTCAGTTTTATCTGCTGGCCGACAGGATTCCTGTTATGTGGAATAATATAAAGGTTGAGAACTCCACCTTTCCTGTACCCACTTCTTTTAATACTATTAATTTACGGATGGGAATGAATCTTGCCTTTGGTAATAAGGTTAAGAAGAAGGCCGATAAACCAATGTTGAAAGTTCAATAATTATTAAATAAGATGATTTTACTTCGGTATATATTATATGGAGTTGTTATATTTCTAATTGTCAGGATGTTAATAGGTCGTGTTCAAAATAAAGAACCTTTTTCGGAGAAACAGAATTTGGGAAAGGAGAGTAAGAATAGCAGTAAAAAGGTATCGAAAAAAATAGGGGAGTATGTTGATTACGAGGATGTAAAAAAAAGCAGAACCTGACCTGTTATTTCATTATTGCTTTCAGCTTTTTAGCAAGAGGGTTCGCAAATACAAAATCATTTAATGGACCGCATTCTGAGTGAAGGACATCATTTTTATTTCCTTCCCAGTTTTTTTTGCCGTTGCTGATGAATATGATTTTTTCTCCTATTTCCATAACAGAATTCATATCGTGAGTATTTATGATTGTTGTCATTGAATATTCTTCAGTAAGTTCTTTAATAAGTGCGTCTATAAGAATTGCGGTAATAGGGTCCAGTCCTGAATTTGGTTCATCGCAAAAAAGATATTTAGGATTTAATGATATCGCCCGTGCAATGGCTACCCTTTTCTTCATTCCTCCGGATAATTCTGCCGGGAATAATTTGTTAGCATTGATAATATTAACTCTTTTCAGGCAAAAATTTACCCTGTCATTTTTTTCAGCAGGAGTCTTATTAGTGAACATATCAAGAGGGAAGCGGACGTTCTGCTCAACTGTTAAGGAATCGAAAAGAGCGCTTCCCTGAAACAACATACCTATTTCGCTGCGGATCGTTTTTTTCTCATTAAAGTCGAGTTTATTGAATAAGGTATTATCAAACCAAATCTCTCCGCTGTCTATTTCATGCAGACCAACAATTGATTTCAGGAGAACTGTTTTCCCCGATCCGCTCATACCGATAATAAGATTAGTCTTACCCGGTTCAAAAGTTACTGAGATATTATTCAGAACGACTTTCCCATGAAACGACTTAGTCAGGTTTTTAATAGTTATCATGACAAAAGAAGTTGAGTCAGGACTACATTAAACATCAATATCAGGACACTGCTGTAAACAACTGCCTTGGTGCTTGCTCTGCCAACTTCCAGAGACCCGCCCTCCACATAATACCCCTGAAAGGCAGAAACACTTGTTATGATAAATGCAAAAAATATAGTTTTTATTAATGAATAAACAATATAATAAGGGATGAACGCATATTGAATTCCATATATAAAGTTCTCTGATGTTATGACACCTGAAAGAGTACCGGCTATCCATCCTCCGAATATTCCAACGATAATGCCGATAATTGTAAGTATCGGATTAAAGAGAAGGGTAGCAATTATTTTTGGCAGAATAAGGTAGGATGCAGAATTGACTCCCATTATCTCAAGGGCGTCTATCTGTTCAGTTACTCTCATAGTACCGATTTCAGATGCAATATTGGAACCAACTTTTCCGGCAAGAATGAGCGCGGCAACGGTTGAAGAGAACTCAAGTATAATGGAATCGCGGCACCCCAGACCAATAAGATATTTTGGGTAAATTGGATTTTGAGTGTTGTATGCTGTTTGCAAGGTAATAACAGCGCCCATAAAAAAGGATATAATGGCTATTATGCCGGCGGAATAGAGGCCCAGATACACTAATTCCCTCATCGTTTGCCTGTAATACACTGAACCTTTCTCCGGTTTAGAGAAAACTTTCTTTAAGAGAAGGAAGTAGCGGCCGACCTGAGTAAGAAAATTATACATATTGTTGTATTATCGAAGATCAAAATTACTAATATTTACTGTAATTCCCTTACTCGGGTTTTTGAAACCTGAATGAATAATTAATTCTATATTTGCATAAATTGTTGCAAATATTATCTTTTTATGGATAACAGATACGTCATTATAATGGCAGGTGGTGTAGGAAGCCGTTTCTGGCCTCTTAGCCGGCGTGAAAAGCCGAAACAGTTTCTGGATATACTGGGGAGAGGAGAGACCCTTCTTCAGCAGACTTACAGACGTTTTAAGGCAACCTGTGCGGAAGATAATATTTTTGTTGTGACTAATGCAGAACATACACATCTGGTAGTTGAACAGCTGGGAATTGACCCCTCAAGGGTATTGGGAGAACCTTTTCGCCGAAATACTGCCCCTTGCGTGGCTTATGGCACATTCAGAATTTTAAAGGAAAATCCTAATGCTGTAATTGCTGTTACCCCGTCCGACCATCTTATTATTAAGGAAGATAAATTCTGCGAAGCTTTGCAGAGCTGTTTCGACTTTGCTCAGGATAATGATGCACTTATTACTCTCGGCATTAAACCTGACAGACCCGAAACAGGATATGGATATATACAGGCCGATCAGAAGAAACCGGTTAAAGGGTATGCAAATCTGTTAAAGGTCAAAACATTTACCGAGAAACCAGGTATTGATCTTGCAAAAGTATTTCTGGAAAGCGGCGATTTTTTCTGGAACTCCGGAATATTCATCTGGAATATAAAATCGATCCTCGCAGCATTTGAAAAGCATTTGCCTGATACCTATTCTGCGTTTGAAGAAGGCAGAACCAATTTTGGAACAAAGCTCGAAAAAACCTTCATCGGAAAGACTTATTCAGAGTGCAGGAGCATATCGATCGATTACGGGATTATGGAAAAGGCAGATAATGTTTATGTTATGTGCACTGATATTGGCTGGTCAGATCTTGGAACATGGAGTTCACTATCAGAACATTCAGCTGTTGACAAACAGGGAAATATTTTAGTTAGCGGGAACATTTTTTCATACGATAACGACAGAAACATATTTAATATTTCACCGGGCAAGGTGGCTGTATTGCAAGGGCTCAAGGACTATATAGTTGTTGATTCCGACGATGTGCTTTTAATCGTTAAAAAGGAGGAAGAACAGAATATCAAGCAATATCTCGACGATATTAAAAAAGCGACAAAAGACAAATATTTGTAGGCCCCCAATCCGGATAGCAACCCCTATCCCGGCCTTCCCCGGTTTTCTGGCCCCCCAACCTTATAGACTCAACCAAAAGGTGGTATTGAAATATGGATTAGATAAAGTTTCCCCTCCTTTTTGAAGGAGGGGTGGCCGGGATAGTTAATTATCTCATTTTTTACAAAGTTCATTTCCCGGTCGGGGTGGTTGATTTATTCCATTATTTATATCTTTAAATCAATGAAAATCAAAATTATCTTAAATGGGAAAAGCCTTGAAACTTTCAGATCATCTCTAAGGAACAGATCCACTTCGGCAGAGGCAGCATTATTGGGGATTTTATATCAACCACCCCGGCCGCTACAAGCCTGTGCAATACTTTACCAATTTGTACTGCGGCCACCCCTCCTTCAAAAGGAGGGGAAAATATAATGTACAAACTGAACTTCGATATTCCATTCCGTATAAATCTAAAAAAGGCAGATAATTATCCGCCTTTTTCGTTCTATATTTTTCTAGACCCGCAACGCAGGACTGGTTGCCTCTACTAATATTCCCAAAGATCGTGTTCGAAGTTAAAAAGTTCGGTTCTAATACGTTCAGCTTCGAAAAGAGTATATTTTCCAACCTGATATTCACGGATTTGTCTGTCATTATATACATTTGATTCGCCTATAATGGAACTTCCGAATCTTCGCTGCATAAAGAAATCGTCGAAAGAAATTCTCTGGGCATCATTATTGGCGATATATACTTCCTGTTTTGCGAGTGCATCTCTGGCTTCATCATATTTGATCCAGAACAATGGTTTCTTAAGAACCTGCCCAAGCTGAGCATCTAAACCCATAAAAATAGGCCTTATAGCAATAATTCTAACCTGCAAAGAGGAAAGCTTCTTATCAAAATACCACTCCTCATATAGCTCTAATTGTTTAACTTCTTCAGGTTTTGCAAATTGTTTTACTGTGTCGGTTCTTGTCTGACCTGCTGCATTAATCTGTATCTCTTCAGTCTTCATACCGCCGCCCAGAAGCTTCTCAATATCATCGTATGTAGTACTTGCAATGCCGTCAAGGGGCTCATATGCTGTTAGTCTTTTTGCTTTAATTTCATCAAGCAAAACATTTATAAAGCTTTTTCTTCCATCTTTAGTTGGTAATGTCGGGTAATACAGAGGTTGATTAATCTTTTCACGCAGATCAATCAGCCTGTAATAGTATCTGGCCCAGGCAACGTCAGCCTCTCGCAGATAAGGGAAATTGATTTTCTTGGTATCGGGAATTGATTTCTGGTAAATATCACCAAAACTCTGGGCATTGACTATCCCTGAAAGAGAAATGGCAATAATTCCGAAAAGAATTTTCTTATTCATGATCGTATCTTTATTTTTGTATTATTCTACCCTTAAAATAATTGGCAACAAATCTGTTATTTTGCCATCCGGTCCTTTTGCTTTAATATCTTTAAAGATTAAATCCTTGCCTCTTGTAACCTTCGATATCAAGTCTTTTTGTTGAGCAGTAAGATTATTGGATGTGCTTGGTTGTTCGTAAGAATTACCTTTGTCGTTATAAAGAAAAGTAAAGGCGGTGACTTCGTATTGAATATCAAAGTCAAAATCAGGCAATATTGCAAAAACTCCCATCTGTGCCATTGCTGTTGCGCGAGGTATTGTTCCTGTACTTTTCCCGCCAAATATCGCATTTGGAGGGGGGATTTTTTTTACCCTGAATTCATAAGGCGGATAAGCCATTGGTTTACCGTTAATATTAGCAGTTACGATAACTTGAACATTTTGTCCGACAGCATTTGGCTTAACAGCCCAGGTTCCTTTGAAATTCTCACCTTTAGAGTTTTTAACTTTTTCGGTGGTGGAAGTCCCGTTTACAACTTTAATACTTATTTTATCAGGACTTACGCCCGGTACAGAAACATCAATAGGGTTTGGGATACCCATGTACATAACATTCATAGCAGTTGGAGATACAATTACATTTGGTTCGCCAACAACATATTCAGACTTGAATTCGTAGTTTTTAGTTGAACCATCGGGAGCTTTAAGCGCGATTATCCCACCCCATTTTTTCGGTCCGATAGAAGAAGCCTTTACTTTATAAATTCCTTTTCCTGATTCATCTATCTGAAGCTTATTGTCCCCAACTGTAATTTCAGGAACCTGGGTGGAGTCTGTTGCAGAAATAAACACCTGGGCTTCGAAATCGCTGCCAAGAGTTACATAATTTGAATTAGGAATTACAATTGCAGTAAGTTTATTAAATTTGAAAGAAGAAGCGTCAATCTGGGTATACAGGTAGTTAAGAACTTCTGTTTCAGCATTTCTTACGTTCACCTGAAATTCTGATAACATAGCAATAACTGCAACAGTTGGTAAGGTTTGAAAGGTAGCGTTTTCCCATCTTTCCGATTCCCCTGTTTGTTCATTTTTCCCCGGTTCTGTACTAAGACTTTTTCTCAAAGACTCTTCAGCAGCAGGATTTTTTCCTTCGAGAACTGTAATAAGAAAATCGCGATACTCATTAATGTTAGCTTTCAGGTCGTTTGCTTTTCCGTTTTCGTTAGCCCCGATAAGAATCTGGGAAGGGACATTACTATCATCGTACCTTAAAATTTTCTCAGTAAAAACTTCGTTTCCTACAACTGCAGCATTTCCCGGACCATCGCTGGTATTGATGATTTCGATTTTAAGTCCCTGCATAAAATTAAATAATTCGTCTGCTTGTTCTTTTACAAGATATGCAGATGTCTTATACTTGCCGGCTTTTGTTGGGTTTTCCGCAGCTGCTCTATCGAAATCTTTATAAATCAGGTCATTTTTAAGTGCATAGTTTTTGACTGTAAGCGTCAGAGCCTGGTCAACTTTTACAAATGCTTTTACGGCCTCCTTTGATACATTAAGTGCAAGCATGGCGGTAAGTACCAAGTACATCATCCCGATCATCTTTTGCCGTGGAGTTTCCTTTCCGTGAGCCATTTTGTTATTAGTATTAGTTAGATAAAAAAATCCACATTATTTAACATTCATAGCGGAAAGCATATTTCCATAAACATTATTCAATGCCGACAGGTTATCGTTAAGTTTTGTTATTTGCTCGCGATATTTTTTCGTGTCTCCGGCTGATTCTGAAAGGTCTTTCATTAATCCCTGAACACCTTTAAACAGTGAGTCAGAGTCTTTCATGTGTTCGTCAGCTCCTTTACGTTGAAGTTCGTAAACCGCATTAAGTGCTGATAGATTTTTGTTTAGGGATTCAAGTTGCTGCTGGTATGATTTTCCACCTACTTCAATAGATGAGAGAGAGTCAGCCATATTATGATATGCAGAACCTGTTTCATTTATTACTTTTGCAGTTGACTGATATGAATCGGATAATTTGCCAAGTGAATCATTAGCCGTATTAATAGTACTCATATACTTTGTTGAAGCTGCTGATACGTCACCCATGGCATTCATGTTAGAAGTTGATTCACTAAGCTTTTTCATCCCCACACCTAGTTTTTGAAACAGGTCGGGAGTGATCTCTGCTTTCTCGAGCATCTCATCGAACTTAGCAAGTGCAACAGATCCTGCACCTCCGCCTCCGGAAATGACTCCACCACCTGAAACGCCGCCACGATGTTTTGCATCATGAGCCGATAGATCAGGGGTTTCATCTTCCTGAATCCCGGCGAGTTCAGGATAAACCAACGACCAGTCGATCTCTTCGTGCAGCGGTTCAAAAGCTGAAAAGAAGAAGATTGTGGCTTCCATAAGAAGACCAATAGTAAGCATTGTGCCTGCATATGGCCAGTGCTGTATTTTGAACAATGCACCAACAATTACGATGGAAGCTCCAATTCCATAAAGCTTTGCCATGAAATTTTTCCACCCGCTGCTTTGTGTTAATTCTACTAGGTTCATATACTTGTTTATTTGAGGATTATTTCAATTATTAATTAACTCCGATAAAAGCTCTTACATTCCGGAATCCGACAAATGATTTTGTTGAATCCTGATATTCATAATCTCTTGTACTTGTCTGAATATAATATGCGATATCTTTCCATGAACCGCCACGTATTGCTTTTCTTTTCATAACAGGAGGATCTCCGGGTTTTGCATTATATTCATAATTTGGCTGAAGATCGTGCTGAAAGAGGTAGGCTGAAGGATGGTATGCACAACACGTCCATTCCGCTACGTTTCCCGACATATCATATAATCCATATTCATTGGGTTCGTACGATCCTACTTTCCCGGTGTAAACGTTGCCATCGTCAATATAGTTTCCGCGTAAGGGTTTAAAGTTGGCAAGGAAGCAACCTTTGTAGTTACGTGTGTAAGGACCGCCCCAGGGATACATTGACAGGGCGAGGCCGCCTCTTGCAGCATATTCCCATTCCGTCTCCAGGGGTAACCGGTATGCCTGCACATCAGGAATTCCCTCTTTTCTGAGAGATGCGTTCATATAATCTGTTCTCCAGATGCTGAATGCAGTTGCCTGAACCCAGGATACACCAACAACCGGGTAATTGTCAAATGAAGGATGCCAGAAATAAAGTGATGATTGAGGATCGTTGAACGAATAGGTAAAATCTCTTATCCAGCATAGTGTATCAGGATAAACATTAACTATATTGTGTTTAATGAATGAAGAGCGGTCTTTTATGCTTACACTTAAACTGTCTGTTGAAGCAGGGCTCTCATATTTACCTGAGGTTTTTTCAAAATTATCATATTTGTAAGGGGTTCCGGCAGCAAGTTGATTATCAACCCAGAAATAAGAATAGTTAAGCTTCCTTACATCAATTTGTTTCTTCCCGTTAAATCTTTCTTCAGGAGCGTAGTACATTTCTTCAATAGTTGCCTTTGTAGTTTCTTCCTTAGGATCAATTTTTTCTTCCCAGTTAATAACGTTAGGTTCAATAACTGTTCCCTCTGCGTCTACCATGAAATACTGCCTGTCAGCGACCTCTGCATTACCCAGCTTTGTTCTGAGGATAGAATCGCGTACATAATATACAAACTGACGATACTTATTGTTTGTGATTTCGGTCTGGTCGATCCAGAATGCATCAACTGTTACTTGTTTAGAAATGCTATTCATAGCAAACACAGCATCCTGATCGCTTGGCCCCATCATATAGCTCCCGCCAGGAATAAATGCCATCTCTAAAGGTTCAGGTTCGATAAAATTTTTCCTTCCAAGAACGCCAGTAAGTTCTCCGTTATTTGAAGAACTGCAGCCGGTTAGTAAGATTATCAATATAAATGCTGATAGTGTTACTTTTTTCATGTTACATAAGAATTTAATATTGCAAGTAAGTTATTTTTTTTAATAATCACAAAAATCTTACACTTTTATATTTCATCGGACTTTTGCCCAAGCTTAGATCGAAACAATAATTAACCATAAACTCATGTGAACCGCGACTGTCTTTCGCCATATCGGAAATCGTAAAATCATAAGCATATCCCAATCGCACACCATTATAGAGCTCAAAACCAATCATCCCTATCAATGCATCACCGGCTCTGTAAGAAACGCCTCCCCATACTTTCTTATTGTATCTTAATAATGAAGTTACAGTTAGTTGAAGCACCTTTCCGTCGCTTAAGGCAAATACCGAAGGAATCAATTCGAGGGATGGGTTTGGTAACTGCAAAGTATAGCCTGCTGTGAGATAGTAATGTCTGCTGATATAAGTAAGACCTTTAGTGTATTTAATTTGGGGCTGGTTGATGTGGGTAACCGACAGAGCAGCATAATATTTATCCGTTTTGTAATAGAGCCCAAACCCGGCATCAATAGCAACAAAACTTTCTTTACTTGTAGGGATTAAAGGATCCCCCTCAGGCTGAACAAAAGTTTCACCTGGTGGTATATACCATGTGGGAGTGAGAGTTTTGTTTAACATTCCAAGATTTACGCCAATACCTAGTTTTCCTTGCCCTACATCCATAAGATAAGAGTATGCAGCCGACAGGTTTATATCCTTAGAGAACCCAATATTATCGCTCTCGATTAATAAACCTACCCCGCTTTTGATACCGAAGGGGGAAACAGGGGCGCTGATATTAAAAACTGTTGTTGAAGGCGCACCTTTAAATCCGACCCATTGCTGCCTGTTCAGAGCTGTGGCACAAATCATTCCAGAAGTACCGGCAACTCCCGGGTTATATGTCATCGTATTGAACATGTAATGACTCGATAACGGATCTTGCTGAGACAAAACCGGCTGGAGTATTAAGACTAAAAAAATAAATACAATATTTACTTTCTTCATTTTTTACTTACAAGTGCGTACACATAAGTTGAACCAGTAAAGTAAACAAAAAAAATACATCTGAACAAATTTGAAATTTATTTTACTCATTCAGGTTTTATTTTTGACGAGTTATCAAAACAATTTGATAAACAAAAAAAATGAAGGTTAATAAAGTCGGATGTTTTCAGGATTTAAGTCTTTCAACAGCTTTTACCCATCTGTCGGGGACCTCATTCCGGTTGGCTTTTATGTAATCTTCATGGGAGCATGCTACATATTTATTTTGGTCATTTTCAGCAGGCAGCTCCATCCACCACCTGTCTGTCAGACTGCTCTTTACAAATATCAGATCGTCTTCGAGATCAGTAACTCTGACATGGTATTTAATAAACCGGCCCGAGTTGCTGTTGGTCAGAACCGGTGTCTCATATTGTTTTTGTGAAAAACCCTCAAGGAAAAACCAAATGATCTGGGCCGCCAGACCTGAGGTCTGGAACCGAATATCAAATTCAGGATTGACATCAAATAATCCAAATATTTTTAAATTATCGGATATCCCGGCATATCTTGAAAGAAGGCATATCTCTTCTCCATAGAATCCATTTGGAGAAGGACTTATCGTTCCAGGCGCGTCCGATTGCCTTACTGCAGAAATATCAAATATTGCTACGTCAGAGTCTCTCAGCAATGGTTCCGTAAGATAAATTGCCTGTCGTACATCTCCTACCCTTACAAGTTCTGACCTGCGTTTCTGGAAGCGGTTTATTACCTGCTGATCATTAAGATAAGTCTGGTAACCAATATTTATATAGTGGTAAAATGTGCTTTTGTGGTTGTTAATAATGGTGTTCAGATAGTTGAAAGAATCAGGCTCTTTTCTTTCATTACTGTAATCAATCCTCGGATCAATCGCGGTAAGTGTATATCTGATATTCTGAAGCGAGAGGGCCTTGTCTATAGAGGGCACAAGTGCGCTGCTTCCGCCGATAATTACAGGAAAAATGTTTTCCTGAAGCAATATTGTAAGTATATCTTTAAGCCCGGCAATTGTATCGTTAAACGTTACACCTTGTTTCATGTTTCCAAGGTCGATAATCTTGGATCTTCCCGGTATTTTTGCGAGCTTGTACAATTGCCCGCGGATCATATCGGGCCCTTTTGATGAACCTGCATTCGGTGAGTTTCGTCCCTCGGGAACACCAAATATTGCAATCTTGTACTTACTGATTTCTTTTATGGGAGAATTTTCAGTGTGAACAGAAATATTGTGAGGGAAGCCAGCCTGGCCCGTAAGATGTTCAAAAACAGGACCTTCAATGCTTACAGGATTAAAATAATCATTCAGATCTACCATGGTATATTTCAGGAACTTTTTTTAGTTTTACTTCCATTTTCTATAATCTTAATACAATCTTCTTTAGTTAGCTTTTCTGCATCTGTGCCTTTAGGAAGCCGGAAGTTGAGCTTGTCTTTGGTAAGGTAAGGTCCATACCTTCCGTTCAGCAGCATTATGTCGCCAAAGTCTTTGATAACCTTCTTTTTATCACTGTCGGCCTTTTCAAGAATGATCTCTATGGCTCTTTCAATGGTTACTGTATAAGGGTCGTCTTCTCCCTTTTTTAAAGAATAGAATTTACTGTTGTACCTTATATACGGTCCGAATTTGCCGATTCCAATGACAAGGTCACTGCCCTCATATTCACCTAATGAACGTGGAAGGCGGAAGAGATTCAAAGCCTCTTCAAGAGTTATTGTCTCAAGAAGCTGATTCTTTGATAAACTGGCATATTTGGGTTTTTCTTCGGTTCCTGAATCACCAATCTGCGCAACAGGTCCAAACCTGCCCATTCTCACCGATACAGGTTCGCCTGTTTGAGGGTGATTCCCAAGTACTCTCACCCCGGTTTTTCTCTCTTTTTTCTCAAGCGTACTTGTAACAGTCTTGTGAAATGGAGAGTAGAATTTTTCGATCATCCCGGTCCATTTGATATTACCAAGTGCGATCTCATCAAATTGTTCTTCAACTTCGGCAGTAAAATGATAATCAACTATTTCCGAAAAGTTTTCAAGGAGAAAATCATTCACTATTATTCCGATATCCTGAGGAAATAGTTTGGACTTTTCTTTTCCAGCAATTTCAGTCTTTTCAGTAGTGGAAAGTTTTCCTTTGAGAAGAGTAATAATTGTAATCTGACGTGGTTCTCCCGGTCTGTCTTCACGCGAAACATATCCGCGATTCTGAATAGTAGATATTGTAGGAGCATAGGTTGAAGGACGACCGATTCCAAGTTCTTCGAGCTTTTTTACGAGACTCGCTTCAGTATATCTGGGGGGAGGTGTTGTGTATTTCTGAGTGGCAGTTACATTGTCGTACCATAGTGGCATTCCTTTAGTTACAGGGGGAATTACATATCTGTCCTCATCGGTATTCTCCTGATCTGTCGATTCAGCATAAACCCTAAGGAATCCATCAAATTTAATTACTTCTCCATTAGCCTGGAATTTTACCGGAGAGTTATTCATATCAATCGAAATAGCAGTCTTTTCAATCTCAGCATCTGACATCTGAGAAGCAACCGTTCTTTTCCAGATCAGTTCGTACAGTTTCTTTTCATTAGCGTTGCCGGCTGTGGTTGGATTGTCGAGATATGCAGGACGAATTGCCTCATGTGCCTCCTGCGCACCCTTTGATTTGGTCTTAAACTGCCGGGTTTTCGAATATTTTTCACCAAACTCTGAAATGATCATTTCGCGCGACTTTACAAGTGCCAGCTGTGACAGGTTTGTGGAGTCGGTTCTCATATATGTTATTTTACCGGCTTCATATAATTTTTGTGCTACAGCCATCGTCTGAGCTACAGAAAAGCTTAATTTCCGGTAAGCTTCCTGCTGAAGGGTGGATGTGGTAAACGGTGGAGCCGGCGATCTTGTTCCCGGTTTGATGCTAATATTGCCAATCGAATAGGTTGAACTCTTGCATAACTCAAGAAATTCCAATGCTTCTTTTTCTCCGGGGAATCGTTTAGAAGCTTCTGCTTTTAGAACGGCGTTCTCTTTAGTAGCTGACTCGAGACTGAAATTTGCTGTTACCCTGAATGCAGATTCTGACTCGAAAGTTATAATTTCTCTTTCCCTTTCAACAAGCAACCTTACAGCCACTGACTGTACCCTGCCTGCTGAGAGGGAGGGTTGTACCTTTTTCCAGAGGACAGGGGAAATTTCAAAGCCAACCAACCTGTCGAGAATACGCCGGGCCTGTTGGGAGTTAACGAGGTTCATATCTACGAGGCGGGGGTTTTCTATAGCATGAGAAATAGCCTCCTTAGTAATTTCATGGAATACAATTCTCTTTGTTGTATCCAGATCGAGATCCAAAACGCTAACTAAATGCCATGCAATAGCTTCCCCTTCACGATCCTCGTCAGAGGCGATCCATACATGCTTCGATTCTTTAGCAGCTTTTCGCAACTCGCTTACTACCTTAGCCTTTTCTTTTGGGATCTCATAGTTTGGTGTGAAGTTATGCTCAACATCTATGCCCAGATTCTTCTTAGCCAGATCTCTTATATGGCCAAAACTCGAAACAACCCGAAAGTCTTTTCCAAGAAACTTCTCAATAGTTTTTGCTTTTGCAGGCGACTCAACAATTACCAGATTTTCGATCATCACACGAGATATTTGTTCATTTTATCAGACGGCAAAGTAAGTCAATTAGGTACCAATCTTCAAAATAAACGGTTAAGATTCTTTATTATTTACTATTTTTGAGGCAAATTTATTAAGTAAATGAAAGGCAATTCAAGCAACAAAAAATATCTAATCTGGTTTTGGGCATTATTCATTTCTCCTCTTGCAGCTGTAATAGTCCTGTTTATCCTTATATCGAAGGAAAAACTTGGTCCTATGCCATCATTCTCGCAACTGGAAAATCCGGAATATTACCTCGCCTCGGAAGTTCTCTCAGAAGATGGTGTTCTTCTGGGGAAGATCAGTGTTGAGAACCTGACATGGACAGATTATAAAGATTTTTCCCCATACCTTCCTCAGGCGCTTCTGGCAACTGAAGACATACGGTATTACAGACATTCCGGTATTGATATACGTGGTCTTGGGCGGGCGGTTATCAAAACAATTCTTTTAGGTCAAAGCACAGGTGGAGGAAGTACTATAACACAGCAGCTGGCTAAGCAGCTTTACCCCAGAGACACAACCAGAACCTCATCACTTATGAGGAAGATTAAGCTTGGCGTATCAAAGTTTAAGGAATGGCAGACTGCTGTTAAACTGGAAAGAAGCTATACCAAGGAGGAGATCATGACCATGTATCTGAACAAATTTGACTTCAGTTATAATGCTATAGGGATAAGGTCAGCCGCCAGAGCATATTTCAATACCACGCCCGATTCTCTGAACCTGCAGCAATCTGCCGTGTTGATAGGAATGCTTAAAGCTTCAACAAAGTATAATCCCATAAGGAATCCCGATATTATGCTTCAGCGAAGGAATATTGTTCTTTCACAGATGGAACATTATGGAGATATTTCACCTTCTGTTGCAGATTCAGTAAGAAGATTACCTATTGTGGTTGATTTCAAGGTTGAAGATCATAATACAGGGCTTGCCACTTACCTCAGGCAGTATATTACCAATATAATGAAAAAACCTGAACCTGACCGTAAAAAATATGAGAGGCAATCATCGTACGATGACGCTTTATGGGAATGGGAAAACAATCCTCTCTATGGCTGGTGCAGCAAGAATAAAAAGCCTGACGGAACAAGTTATGATGTTTACAGGGACGGATTAAAGATTTATACCACCATTAATTCACGCATGCAGCAATATGCAGAAGAGGCTGTGACAGAACATCTCTCGAAAGATTTACAACCGGGGTTTTATAAAAGGGCCAAAGGGTTTAAAAATCCGCCTTTTTCAGATGATCTGAAAAAAGAGGAAATTGATAATTTAATTCTGGTATCCCTGAAACAAAGCGACAGATATTATTCAATGAAAGCCAGAGACGTTTCGGAAGATTCCATAATGCTGGCTTTTAACACTCCTGCAAAAATGAGAGTATTCTCCTGGAAAGGAGACAGGGATACAACGATGACACCTCTTGATTCAATTTGGTACTATAAATATTTTATCAGATCATCATTCATGGTAGCAAATCCACATAATGGTAATGTAATGGCTTATGTGGGGGGACCCGATTTCAGATATTTTAAATATGATGCGGTAACGCAACAAAGGAAACAGGTTGGCAGCACAATAAAACCTTTTCTATATACCGTTGCAATGCAAAATGGATATTCTCCATGTATGGAAGTACCGAATTCTCCTGTTTTTTTCGATATAGTAGGTGATTCAGTACCATGGTCACCCAGAAGTTCAGGAGTAGCGGCAGATCAGAATAAAATGGTCACCCTGGCCTGGGGTCTGGCGCAATCGGAGAACAATATTTCAGCATGGCTGATGAAGCAGTTTAAACCAAAAGCAGTGGCCGATCTGATGCATAAAATGGGAATCAGGAGTTTCATAGATCCGGTGCCATCAATATGTTTAGGTACTCCCGATATTAAGCTTGAGGAAATGGTAGGGGCATATGGAACATTTGCCAACAGAGGGGTATATGCCAGGCCAATGTATGTTACCCGGGTAGAGGACAAAAACGGGAACCTGATTTCTACTTTTACTCCAAAAATAGAAGAAGTTTTAACAGCGGAACAGGCATATCTGATGGTTCACCTTCTTGAGGGCGTTGTTAGAACAGGATCAGGAAGAAGGATGAGGAATGAACCTTATAATCTGATGAACCAGATTGGCGGGAAAACAGGAACAACACAGAACCATGCAAACGGATGGTTTATGGGAGTTACTCCAAACCTTGTTGGCGGAGTCTGGACCGGATGGGAAGATCAATCGATTCATTTTGAAACACTCAGGGAAGGTCAGGGCGCTGAAATGGCGTTACCTGTCTTTGCAATTTTCCTGAAAAAGGTGTATGCTGACCCGCAATTCGGAATCATGGAAGCTGATGAGTTTGAGGTTCCATCAAATTTCAATATTGAGCTCGATTGCGATAAGATTAAGAGACAAAGCTCGGGAAGAGATAATATAAGGAGGGGAAGATACTAAAAGGACGCACGACGCACGACGCACTACGAACGGGAAAAAAGCCCCGTGAGTCGTGAGCCTTGTGTCGTGAGCCGTCTTTTAGCTAAACAACGACCTTACGAGGTTTTCAATTTTACCTACCTGTATCACTTCAATATTAAGTCCTTTTGCAACTATATTTCTGTGAAATTTGGAAATATAAATTTTTGTAAACCCCATTTTTGCAGCTTCCCGGATTCGTTGTTCGATTCTTGAAACGGGCCGGATCTCGCCTGACAAACCTGTTTCCCCTGAAAAACATATTTCATGTCCGATAGGGATATCAAGGTTAGAGGATAAAACAGAACTTATTATTGCAAGATCAATAGCCGGGTCGTTAACTTTAATACCTCCGGCGAGATTAAGAAAAACATCTTTTACACCAAGTCTGAAGCCAGCTCTTTTTTCGAGCACAGCCAGAAGCATGTTTAACCTTCGAATATCAAAGCCGGTAGAACTTCTCTGGGGTGTTCCATACACTGCGCTGCTTACAAGTGCCTGTGTTTCAATAAGAAATGGTCGCAGACCGTCGACCGTTGCCGCAATTGAAATCCCGCTCAGGGCTTCATCGTGCTGATTGATAAACATTTCCGATGGGTTATCAACTTCCCTTAAGCCCGACTCAACCATTTCAAAAATACCTATTTCTGAAGTTGAGCCAAACCTGTTTTTAACTGAGCGAAGTATGCGGTACACATAGTTATTATCGCCTTCAAAATAAAGAACAACATCGACAATATGCTCGAGCACTTTCGGACCGGCGAGGGTTCCATCCTTAGTAATGTGACCAATAAGGAAGACAGGAATTCCTGTAATCTTTGAATACTTAAGGAGTTGTGCTGCGCATTCCCTTATCTGCGATACAGAACCGGCCGAAGACTCAATCATTCCAGTGCTTATTGTCTGAATGGAGTCTATTATTATAAGAGAAGGTTTTATGTTTTCAGTATGAGTCAGTATGCTTTCCAGTTCAGTCTCGCTAAGAATATAACATTGCGGGTTGGAGTTCTTCATCCGTTGTGCCCTCAGGCTTATCTGTTCTTCGCTCTCTTCACCTGAAACATAAAGGATCTTTTTCCCGGTCATTGCAAGTGCCAGCTGAAGAGCAAGGGTTGATTTCCCAACACCGGGTTCCCCTCCAAGAAGAATCAGTGATCCGGGTACAATACCTCCTCCCAGAATCCGGTCGAGTTCTGATATTCCTGTTTTCTGACGGTTTTTTTCGTCGGCTTCTATGTTATCGAGAAGTTCGGGTTTTCTCTTCTCCTGATTTAAAATAAATGAAGGTTGCGGAGACGGAGATGAAGAAATGATCTCCTCATGGTATGTATTCCACTCTTTGCATGAAGGGCATCTGCCGATCCATTTTGCCGATTCCACACCGCAGTTCTGACAGACGAATATTGTTTTGTTTTTTGCCATTGGTATTGCCCTATATTTTTGTTTCCAGCCCCTGAATATCCCTGGTTTTTGCCCCCAAACCACTTAAATATCCCTGGGTTATTGCCCCCCAACCCCCCTAAATGTCCATGGGTTATTGCCCCCCAATCCCCCTAAATGGGGGCTAATACGGGTATTACATGTAAATTATAAATTAAAACAAGTCTTAAATTCAGGATAAATATATTAAAAATAATTAAATGAGTAGTATTTAACCCCCCTTTAGGGGGGCAGGGGGGCAAAAAATTGAGCAGAATTTGGTTAATCAAAACGGGCGGGGGGGGCGAAAAATAAAGAGGCGAAGTCAACTAAATAGTGGGCAGGGGGTCAAAAAAACAAAGGATGAAAAAGGTACTGAGTGGGTAAAAAGCAGACATGGCAAAAATCAGGGTGTCACCTCTTTCCGGTCTTTTCGAAAAATTATAAAGAATGAAATTACTCCGGTAATTACTACAAAAATCAGTTGCGATTCGTGAGTAAGAGTGGCATAAGCAAATCCATCTTCAAGGGGGATCCCTTTAACAATAAATAATCCCTGTTGAACAATATAATGAAATGCCCCTATGCCTCCGGAAACCGGAGCGGACATTCCAAGTCCGCCAATTACAAGTACGAAAATACTGTCTCTGAATGTCAGAAATGAAGTACTTTCCATAGCGAAAAACACAACATACGTCATGAGGGCATAATTAAACCAGATGAAAACGGTATGGAAGATGAATTCCCATTTCTTTTTCATATTGGTAATTGTTTTCAATCCGTTGACGACTCCTCTTGCAACATCGAATATCTTGGAAAAAAACCTGAATTTCCGGAGAGAATTTTTATATCTGATTATCAGAAACAAAGTAACTGCGGCGAAGAGGAAAAGGATTGATGAGAACCATATTATCCAGATAGCTCCGAACATTTTTTGTATAGGGATCTGGATGCTGTTTTTAAGAAACATGCCAACCTGGTCACCGCTTGAAAAAATCAAAAACACCATTATTGTCATTAAGGAAATGAAGTCAATTGTTCTTTCAACAACTACGGTTCCGATTAATTGATCTACCGGTATTTTTTCCTTTTTACCCAATGCCACACAACGTGTTATTTCGCCCATTCTGGGTAAAGCGAGATTGGCAAGGTAGCCCGTCATCAGAGCATAGAATGAATTTCTTAATGAAGGTTTGTAGCCGAGAGGGTGTATCAGCAAAATCCATCTGCGGGAGCGACTCACAAATGCAAAAAAGCCAAACAAAACCGACAATAGCAGCCAGGAGTAGTTAGCTTTTTTTAAATCATCAATAAACTTTGTTGTATCTACCTTCCTGAATGCGAGCCACAACAATAAAATTCCAACAGCGAGGAAAGCCAGAAATTTCAGAGCCTGTATTGTGCCTTTTCTCAACGTCAGATTAGTTTATTAGTTTTTGTATCAGGGAAAATAATTGTAGGCCTGAACGATTTTGCCTCCTCAAAGTCAAGAAATGCGTAAGACATAATAATAATAACATCACCTACTATCACTTTTCTTGCTGCTGCACCATTCACACAGATTTCTCCGGACCCTCTTATACCCTTTATAATATAAGTCTCGAGACGCTCTCCGTTATTTAAGTTCAGAATCTGGACTTTCTCATTTTCGATTAGATTTGCGGCATCAATAAGATCCTCATCAATAGTAATACTGCCTACATAATGCAGATTTGCACCTGTAATTGTTACCCTATGGATTTTTGATTTTACTACTTCTATTAACATGACTCTATATCTTACTGAGAGTAATTACGGGGCAAAGGTAATTAACCTTTTGATTCAGACCAATCCAATTTCAATATTATCTATCAGTCTTATTTTTCCGGCTCTTACTGCAATACACCCGAAGTATCTTTTCCCCTTTTGCATTTCGCTTTTGAACTTAACAGGAAAAAGCTCTGTATCATCTGTAATATCAAAGTATTCGACATCGAATCCGGGAACACTATTTATCATTTTTTTCACAAAAGATTTTATTTCCGGTATATCATGATAATCGATCATTTCCGATGCTGCTGAGATTGCCCTGAAGATTATCGATGCATTTTTTCTGATGTCCGGCTCAAGCAGCATGTTTCTGCTGCTCATGGCAAGTCCGTCGCTTTCGCGCATTATCGGGTGCCCGATAATTTTAACCTTATTACCTGTTTTTCGTACAAGCTCTTTTATAACTGCGAGCTGCTGAAAGTCTTTTTGCCCGAAGATGGCGATATCAGGTTTGACTATATCAAATAATCTGCTTACAACCTGTGCCACCCCGTTAAAGTGTCCGGGACGATGCTCTGCTTCCATAACCTTATCGAGGTTACCGAAGTTGAAAACTCTTTTATCCTCTTCGGGGTAAATCTCCTCAACATCCGGACTAAAGACTATATCATTCTCCCTCAGGATATTCTTGAGCATTTCCAGATCTTTCCCCAGATCCCGGGGGTAATTTTTAAGATCGTTTTTATCATTGAACTGTGTTGGATTCACAAAAATGCTAACAACAACAACAGGACATTGTCTAATAGCACTTTCTACAAGGGAAATATGCCCGGCATGAAGAGCACCCATAGTTGGGACAAAACCGACAGGAGCAAGATATAATCTTTTAAGATATGCTTGCAATTCTTTTGCAATACTTATTACCTTCATGATTCCAGGTTTTCTGCAAACTTAATCTGATTAATTCATATTCAGAGCGATCATAATAGATAATTTTATAATTGGGATTCTGGCTGCCCTATCTTTATGAATACCCCCATTTTTATTATGTTATTAAATTTTACTATCTTTGCACTTTAATTAGAAATGGTATATCCAGGCAGGAAAATAACATGGAAAGCAGGAAGGTATTATTCATTTCACAAGAGATCACTCCATACTTAGGTGAAACAAAGTTGTCAAAGATCGGAAGATTTCTCCCTCAGGGCATTCAGGAGAGGGGCAAAGAGATCAGAACTTTCATGCCAAGATATGGCTGTATAAACGAACGGAGAAATCAACTCCACGAGGTTATTCGCCTTTCAGGGATGAATCTTATTATCGACGACACGGATCATCCTCTCATAATTAAAGTTGCTTCAATACAATCGGCCCGCATGCAGGTTTATTTTATTGATAATGACGATTACTTCCAGCGGAAATTTATTACAAGCGACGCTAACGAAAAGGAGTTTGTCGATAATGATGAGAGAGCTCTGTTCTTTGCCAGAGGTGTAATTGAGACAGTTAAAAAACTCCGCTGGGCTCCTGATATAGTCCATTGTCATGGATGGATGTCTGCTCTGGTACCGGTATATCTTAGAAGTATTTACCAGGACGACCCATTATTCCACAATTACAAAATAATCTATTCGGTTTACAATAATGATTTCATTACACCGTTTAGATCAACATTCGCCGATAAGTTGCGTTTCGACGGAATAGATGGTGAAAACCTTAAAATGGTTAAGACGCCCGATTTTATCAATGTTTCAAAACTGGCCATAAAATATTCTGACGGGATCATTATTGGCAGCGAGGATATAAATGAGGAATTAAAAAAATACATTAGTACAATAAATAAACCGGTCCTTCCTTTTAAAGATGAAACCGAATATATTGATGCCTATAATGACTTTTATGACAAGATACTTTCATAGCTCCAAACTTCGATACAGATTTTTTTCTGGCCCTTCTTTTTTCTTAAATATTTCTCGAATAACATTTTTCGTTCTGATGATTTTTATTGTCAGTTCATGCGAAGAAGGCCCAACAAAAATCGGAAACGGTCTTCTTCCGGGTAGCGATTTTGTTTTAATAGAATCAACAGATACTTTGAGCGTGCGGTCATATTCCATGTATGATAAATCTTTCCTCTCAGATAATCCGTCAATGTCATATATTGGCCAGATTCAGGATCCCTACTTTGGAACAACAACCGGAGGGTTTGTTTCAGAGTTAAGAATGGGTTCACCATGGGACAGAAAGCCATTCACAATTGATTCAGTTAAATTATTTCTTTCATTGCTGAGTACAACAGGAGGAGAAGGAGTAACTCATACATTAAGACTTACGGAGATAGCCAATCAGATCTATACCGACTCCATCTATTATTCAGACCGGAAAGTAGATACAACAGAGTTTGGAGTTAGTGTTCAGCTTCCTGTATTAAGAACAGATTCGATAAATACAATCGTAATGAAGGTGCCCAGAGAACTTGGAGTACAGCTTATGTCCGATACCGCAATGTTGTTTTATAATAATAACAAACCCGATTTCAGAAGTTCTTTCAAAGGACTTTACTTCCAAATCACTGCTTCCTCAAATCCGGTACTTGCCAGTTTAAGTCTTAAACCATCGGCAACTAACCTGGGTTACTCTAATTTTTTTATTGTTTTCATGCACGACTCTCTTGGTGTTTATAAAGAATTTTCCTTTATCCTTGATGCAGTAAACAAAAACGCGGCTTTTAATTTGTTTACCCATGATTTTAGTACTGCAACAAGAGGAAATGTATCACAACATTTAAATGATACCAGTTATAGTAATCTTGACACACTATCATATCAACAGTCTCTAAACGGTATATATACCATGATAAGAATGCCAGGTCTGGAAAAGATTAAAAATGACCCTTATTATAAAAATATTGCAGTTAATAAAGCAAGATTGACCTTTCCTATTTATATGAATGGAGATCTTTTTAAACCTTCAAAGCTTCCTTCAGGGCTGATTCTAAGGTATAAAACTTCTGAAGGGTTAAAGTATGTTGTTCCGGACTTCAATCTTGATCAATATAATTACTTTTTTAACGGTATCCTCGATACAACAGCTAATGTATATTCTTTCAACGTGCCTGGTTTTGTACAAGGATATCTTAAGGATGCCACAGGCAAAATAAAACCGGAACTTGAATTATTTCTTGGGGATGGAACTAAAAACGTAATCCTCAAGACCAGTAAGAGCAAAACGCCGGTTAAATTTGAATTTACCTATACTAAGTTTTAGCTTTTGTAAAACAAAACAGCTACTTTAGTGATTGTCTTCTAAAACTTGTACCTTATGTGTGGAATTGTTGGCTATATCGGATCAAAACCTGCCCGTGAAATAATTATTAATGGTCTCAAAAAGCTCGAATACCGGGGATATGATTCGGCCGGCATGGCTCTTGTAAATGGTGAGACTAAGATCTTTAAATGTGCAGGCAGGGTTAAGGATCTTGAGGAAATGGTTAAGGAATCAAGTTTTAACGGTACAACCGGAATGGGCCACACAAGGTGGGCAACTCATGGCGAACCAAATGAGTTGAATGCCCATCCTCAGATTTCATACAAAGGACACTTTATTGTTGTTCATAATGGAATAATTGAGAATTATTCGGTACTTAAAAAGCATCTTGAAAGCAGGGGTATTGTTTTTACCAGCCAAACTGATACCGAAGTTCTTGCAAACCTGATTGAGCACCTTTATCTTGAGGGTGATCTGTCGGCTGAGCAGGCAATTACCATGGCTCTTAACAGAGTTGAAGGAGCTTATGGGTTGGTTATAATCTGCACAAAAGAAACCGACAGATTATTTGCTGCTAAAAAAGGCAGCCCGCTTGTAATAGGAGTAGGCGAGGGAGAAAACTTCATTGCCTCCGATGCTACACCTATAGTAGAATATACAAATCGGGTTATCTACCTCAATGATGACGATATTGCCATAATTAAAAAGGATGAGCTTATTCTTAAGAATATAAGAAATGAAAAGATCCAGCCGGAAGTTAAAGAACTGGATCTCAAAATCGGTGAGATTGATAAAGAAGGGTTTGCTCATTTTATGCTGAAGGAAATCTTTGAACAGCCAAGGGCAATTCATGATACTTTCAGAGGAAGAATATTGCCCGATCATTCCCGTATTATCCTGGGTGGTCTGCACAATGAACTGGAGTCAATGTCGGTGGCTGGAAGGATTATAATAATTGCGTGTGGCACATCGTGGCATGCGGGGTTACTTGGCGAATATATAATTGAGGAATATGCACGGATTCCCGTTGAGGTAGAATATGCTTCCGAATTCCGGTACAGAAATCCCATAATAAATAAAGGAGATATAATAATTGCAATAAGCCAGAGTGGCGAAACTGCAGATACTCTCGCAGCGATTAAGTTAGCAAGACAGAAAGGAGCAAAAGTCTTTGGGATATGCAACGTAGTAGGTAGTAGTATTCCTCGTGAAACAGATGCTGGTGTTTATACCCACGCCGGACCTGAAATAGGTGTAGCATCTACAAAAGCATTTACCTCTCAGGTAACAGTTCTTGCCATGATTGCATTTAAAATCGGACATAAGAAGGGAATCCTCACCGACGAAGTGTACAGGAACCTGATAAAAGAACTGGCCTCAATTCCTGCAAAAATTGAAAAAGCGCTGGAAGTAAATGACCAGGCTCTTGAGCTCGCAAAAATATTTCAAAAAACAAATAATGCCCTTTATCTGGGACGGGGATATCTTTTCCCCGTGGCACTTGAAGGCGCTCTTAAGCTAAAAGAGATATCATATATTCATGCAGAAGGGTATCCTGCTGCTGAAATGAAACATGGTCCTATTGCCCTTATTGATAAGAACATGCCGGTGGTGGTTGTTGCTACAAAGGATGATACTTATGAAAAGATAATCAGTAATATACAGGAGATAAAAGCAAGAAAAGGTGTAGTTATTGCCATTGTGACTGAAGGTGATGAGATAATAAGAAAAATGGCTGATTATGTTCTTGAAGTACCGGAAACCATCCCGGTCTTTTCAGGGCTGCTTGCAGTAATCCCGTTGCAATTACTGTCTTATCATATAGCTGTTCTGAGAGGATGTAATGTTGACCAACCAAGGAATCTTGCGAAGTCGGTAACGGTTGAGTAAAAAATCCAGCAAACATCATGACGCAGAGTGATCATTATCGAAATCTGACCACCAGTGAGGTTGACGTTATGAAGCTCAACGGTTGCTCTTCTGACGAGTGGAACAGGATACGGGTGAAAGACGGATTTGATCCATCCCGATGTGTAAATGTTATTTTTTCCGGAGATATTCTGCTTGGAGTTTTCAATGAACCTTATATAGATGAAGGGGGTGTTAGTTTCCGAAGTGGTATTTATAACACGCGTCTTCATAATTGTAAGGTAGGTTCGGATGTTGTTATTAGTAATATTGGCGACCATATTGCAAATTATAATATTGAAGATAAGGTTGTTATAAAAAATTGCGGTAGAATTCATACAGAAGGACTCTCGTCTTTCGGAAACGGAACCTCCGTTGCAGTACTTAGCGAAACAGGTGGCAGGACTGTAAAAATATGGGACAATCTTTCAGCTCACGAAGCATATATTTCAGCTCTTTACAAACATAAAGAAAATGCAATATCTCTTATCGAAAAGATGGTGGATGATTATTCTATGGCAAATTCCTCAACAGAGGGAACCATCGGATTCAATTCAAGAATCTTTAATTGCACTACTTTAAGGAATGTAAAAATCGGACCTTTCAGTCGTTTAGACGGAGCCCTTTTTCTTAATGAAGGTTCGGTTAACAGCTGTGAAGCAGATCCTGTTCAAATAGGCTCAGGTGTAATAATGGAGCATTTTATCGTGGGTTCAGGATCGAAAGTTTCAGAGGCGGCACAGATTGACAAGTGCTTCATAGGACAAGGATGTATTCTGGCGAAACAATTTTCAGCCCAAAACTCATTGTTTTTTGCCAATTTCGATGGATATATGGGCGAAGCATGTTCGGTATTTGCAGGTCCCTATACGGTAACTCATCATAAATCAACGTTACTTCTTGCCGGCTATTTTTCATTCATGAATGCAGGCAGCGGATCGAACCAGAGTAATCACATGTATAAACTGGGCCCAATTCATCAGGGTATAGTGGAGCGGGGATCCAAAACCACCAGTAACTCATACCTGTTATGGCCATCGCATATTGGTCCTTTTACTATTGTGAAGGGAAGTCATACTAAGAATCTGGATTCATCATCTTTCCCCTTCTCATATCTTATTGAAGGGGATAGTGATAGCATGCTTGTTCCCGGAATCAATCTTAAAAGTGCAGGAACAATAAGAGATGCTCAGAAATGGCCTCTTCGCGACAGAAGAAAAGGCCCTCAGAAGACAGATCAGCTAAACTTTAATATGCTTACCCCTTTTACTATAGGGAAGATGATTAAAGGCAGAGAAATATTGCAAAGACTGAAAGCAGAGTCTCCCGATGCAATAATCTATTCCTGTAATAATATGCAGATAAAGGGATCTTCTCTCGAACGTGGAGTAGAACTTTATCAGATAGGGATCAGCAAGTTTCTTGGCAATTCTTTAATTCGAAGACTTGAAAGAAATGAATTCAAAACAATTGAGGAGTTAAGAAGAATCTTATTACCCAATAGGCCCGGGGGGAGTGGTGAATGGGTTGACCTTGCTGGCTTAATCGCTCCGAAAAGTGAAGTTGAGAAGTTACTTGGTGATATTGAGTCAGGTAAGCTCTCTTCCGTCAGTGAGTTGAACAAGGCGTTTACGGCAATACACAATTCATATTACAATTGGGAATGGACCTGGACGTTTGAACATATTGAGGAAGAGACCGGAATTACTGTTAATAAATTAACAGCTGATGATATTATTGGCCTGCTTGAAAGATGGAAAACAAGTGTTGTTGAATTGGATAACCTGATTTATGAAGATGCACGAAAAGAGTTTGCATCATCTTCAATGACCGGATTTGGCATAGATGGTGGGAATGATGTTAAGAAGCTTGATTTTATAAATGTACGGGGCGACTTTCAGACAAACAGTTTTGTTATGTCAATTACTGAACATACTAAAGTAAAGTCAGCTGAGGGAGATAAGTTAATCAAACGATTGGAAGGCATAAGTCAATAAAACCAGCTATCTGTCTGAATACATAAGATCGTAATATTTCCCGTACGCACCGGACAGTACTCTATCGAGCCATTTTTCATTGGTCAGATACCATTCAACGGTCTTTTCCAGACCCTCAGCAAACTCCGGAATAGGAGCCCACCCAAGCTCATTCTGTAACTTAGAAGAGTCAATTGCATATCTCAGATCGTGTCCGGGTCTGTCCTTTACGTAGGTTATAAGTTTCTCGGACATTCCTGCAGGACGGTCAAGTTTTTTGTCCATTATACGGCAAAGAAGAAGTATCAGATCTAAATTTTTCCATTCATTATTTCCTCCGATATTGTATGTTTCACCTACTTTGCCACGATGAAAGATAAGATCGATGGCAGCTGCATGATCTTCAACATACAGCCAGTCGCGGATGTTTTCACCCTTACCATATACCGGAATAGGTTTGTTGGTTTTAATATTATTTATTGCAAGAGGGATGAGTTTCTCGGGGAATTGGTTAGGTCCGTAATTGTTTGAACAATTGGAAATTACAACAGGAATGCCAAACGTATGATTATATGCTCTTACCATGTGATCGGAACTTGCCTTTGATGCTGAATAAGGGCTTTGGGGATCGTATGAAGTTTGTTCTGTGAAGAGACCATCTTTTCCAAGTGATCCGTAAACCTCATCGGTAGAAATGTGATAAAACAGTTTTCCTTCCGAAGCGTTTTTCCAGCTTATGAGGGCAGCATTGAGCAAGTTAACCGTGCCTACAATATTTGTGAAAACGAATTCGTCGGGACCAGTTATTGAGCGGTCTACATGCGATTCGGCAGCCAGGTGAATTATCCCATCAAAATTGTACTTTTTGAAGAGGCTAAGAACAGACTGTTTTTCAACAATATCTATCTTTTCGAAAAGATAATTTCTTTTTCCTTCTATGTCGGTCAGATTTTCCAGGTTCCCGGCGTATGTAAGCTTGTCAGCGTTAACAATCAGATAATCAGGATATTTGTTTACAAATTTTCTTACTACATGAGAGCCTATAAATCCTGCTCCACCGGTTATCAGAATAGTCTTTTTCATATCTCTTATTCTTTACTGAGACGCAAAATTTTGCGTCTCTACTGTTTCCTTGTCTTCCTAGTTCTTACTTCTTATAAACTTCTCCCAGTCCCATGCAGTTTTCATGGCTTCGTCGAGGGAGCTTAATGTTTTCCAGCCAAGCTCTTTATTTGCAAACGAAGGATCGGCCCAGATCTTTTCAATATCCCCGGCTCTTCTCCCGGTAATCTTATACTTAAGCTTAATTCCTGAAATGCGTTCAAAAGATTTAATAGCTTCAAGAACTGAAACGCCAATACCCGTGCCGAGGTTAAAGACCTCAAAATTAGTTTTGTTTCTGGCTTCAAGGAGTCGCATTACAGCAACAACATGAGCTTTGGCAAGATCAACAACATGGAGATAATCTCTTATACATGAACCATCGGGTGTATTATAATCATCTCCAAATACTTTGAGCTCATCTCTTAATCCATATGCAGTTTGTGTAATGTATGGTACAAGATTTTCAGGAACCCCTCTTGGTAATTCACCTATAAGAGCTGATGGATGAGCTCCGATAGGATTGAAATATCGTAATGAAATTGCTTTGATATTTTTGTCCGGGTAAGTCGTGTCCCTTATTATTGCTTCACCTACCTGCTTGGTATTTCCATAAGGAGATGTTGCGGGTTGCAGAGGAGCGTTTTCAGTAACAGGTAATTTTTCGGGTTGACCATAAACAGTACAGGATGATGAAAACACCAGGTTGGGTATCTTATGACGTTTCATAGCATCCAGAAGGTTAACCAGCGATAAAAGATTATTACGGTAATACTCCAATGGTTTATTTACTGATTCGCCAACAGCCTTGTATGCTGCAAAATGGATAATTGCAGCAATATCATTATTTTTACTAAAGAACATTTCGAGTTTTTCCTGATCGCACAGGTCAAATATTTCCAGAACCGGTTTGATGCCGGTTATCTTAGTAATCCTGTCAACAACTTCAGCTTCTGAGTTATAGAGGTTGTCAATAATTACAACATCAAATCCTTTTTCAATTAGTTCAACTGTAGTGTGCGAACCGATATATCCCGTTCCGCCGGTAACCAGTATTTTTTTCTTCATTTAGAGACTCCAGTAAGTATGATTTTTAATTCTTCCGCGAAGAACACCTTTCACATCAACAACTATTCCATCCTTATTTAATAATGGTGTAAAAAAAGATTCCTCCGATTTTAAATATTCTTTATGGCATACTGCCAGTATCACAGCATCGTATTTACCGGAGGGCAGTTCTTTAAGATCAATCCCGTATTCATGTTTTACCTCTTTTTTCGAGGCTCCCGGATCTATTACTTCGACAGCTATTCCAAAATCGTCAAGTTCGTTGATTATATCCATAACTTTCGAATTCCTTATGTCGGTAACATCTTCTTTAAATGTGATGCCCATAATAAGGACACGTGCACCCTTCAGGCTCTTACCGGCTGCAATTATTTTTTTGACAGTCTGTTTTCCGATATATCTTCCCATACTGTCGTTGATGAACCTGCCCGAATCAATCATCTGAGGGTGATATCCGAGAGCTTTTGCCTTGAACGACAGATAGTACGGATCGACACCAATACAATGTCCTCCAACCAGCCCGGGATAGAACTTCAGGAAGTTCCATTTTGTGCCGGCTGCTTCAAGTACCTCAAACGTATTGATTCCCATTTTGTTAAAAATAATCGATAGCTCATTCATAAAAGCGATGTTTATATCGCGCTGGGTATTTTCGATGATTTTAGCCGCTTCTGCAACTTTTATGGAACTTGCCCTGTGAACGCCTGCCTTTATTATCAGTTTGTAGATTTTTGCTATATTCTCAGCTGCTTCATCATCGCAGCCGCTGGTGACCTTAATGATCTTTGTAAGTGTATGATTTGTATCGCCCGGATTTATTCTTTCAGGAGAGAACCCAACCTTAAAGTCAATTCCGAATTTTAGTTCTGAATATCTTTCCAGAACAGGTATGCAATCATCTTCGGTACATCCGGGATAAACGGTAGATTCGTAAACAACATAATCACCTTTTTTAAGTACCCGGCCCACGGTTTCTGAAGCTTTAAGAACAGGTGTCAGATCAGGAAGGTTGTGACTGTTTGTAGGAGTTGGTACTGCAATTATATGAAATGAAGCCTCTTTTAAGTCGGCTGGATTGCTTGTGAGAATAATATCTGTACCGTTGAAGGCATCGGAGGTTAGTTCATTACTTGGATCGATACCCTTTTTCATCAGGGCAACTCTCTCGGGCTTAATATCAAAACCGATAACCTTTATCTTTTTTGCAAACTCAAGTGCAATTGGCAAACCAACATATCCAAGTCCTATAACAGATAGTTTTGTCTCTTTGTTTATAAGCTTATTATACATAATTATACATTATTATATTGTTTTTAATATTGGATGATAATTTCCCTGCAGCCCTACCGGTTTTGAATTTCTTATTGAAAAGGCAGTTTCTACTGACTGGCGTGCCTCTTTTAGTCCAAATCCCCTTCCTGCAAGTATCTCTTTATACGATATAGTGTGCAAGTCGGTAAACCCTTCACTGAATTCTATTTCTTCACCATCAACCGTAATTGACCTGAATGTTCTCTGACCGGTACTTTTTACAGAATCGGGGATATCATTATAATCGATGCTGAGAAACCATCGTACCCGTGCATTTTCAAGTTCGAGATATCCGGCGGCTTTATTTATATCTGAAAGATGAACAATATTTTTCTTTACATCCCCAAAGATCCAGGTAAGCATGTCGAAAAAGTGAATGCCAATGTTTGTTGCTACACCCCCTGACTTTTGGATATCGCCTTTCCACGAAATCTGGTACCAGTTTCCGCGGCTGGTAACATAGGACAAGTCGACATCGTAGATTTTTCCTTTAGGACCATTCCGGATCTTCTCGTGAAGTTCTTTTATTTTAGGATGAAGACGAAGCTGAAGTATAGTTGAGATTTTATGTCCCGTTTCATTTTCAATCTCCTGTAAAGCATCAATATTCCAGGGGTTGAGAACAATCGGCTTTTCACATATTGCTTCTGCCTGATGACGTAATGCAAACCTGATATGAGAATCGTGAAGATAATTTGGCGAACAAATACTTACATAATCAATTTTGGTACCTGTCCGTTTCAGTTTATCAATATGTCTGTCGAAACGCTCAAACTCAACAAAGAAATCACTTTCCGGGAAAAAGCTGTCGATTCTTCCCACACTGTCAAACTTGTCGAGACTCGCCAGCAGGTTATTGCCAGTTTCCTTTATTGCCTTTAGATGCTTTACGGCAATGTATCCGGCGACACCTATTATTCCGAAATTTTTTGGAGTTTCAGCCATCATCAAATGTTTAAAAAGAGCCTAAAATTACTGAATTATTTTAGAAACCTTGCCATCCTTTAGGGAGTATCTCTCTCCACTCTCTGAACAGGTGGCCATCCCTGAGTTGTCAAAAACCAGTTTAAGCCCGTATTCACTCATCCAGCCTGTTTGTCTGGCCGGATTTCCTATCACGAGGGCATAAGGTTTTACATCTTTTGTAACAACAGCGCCTGCACCGATAAATGCGAAAGTTCCAATTTTATTACCACAAACAATTGTAGCATTGGCGCCAATTGATGCCCCCTTTTCAACGATGGTTGTATAGTAGCTCTCTTTCCTGATAATTGCACTTCGTGGGTTAATAACGTTTGTAAAGACCATTGATGGTCCCAGGAACACATCATCTTCACAAACGACGCCTGTATAGAGCGACACATTATTCTGGACTTTAACATTCCTTCCGAGCTTAACCCCCGGAGAGATAACAACATTCTGTCCGATATTGCAGTTTTCACCGATTTCCGACCCGGTCATAATATGACTGAAGTGCCATATCTTTGTTCCCTTTCCAATTTTGCAGCCCGTATCAATAACAGCTGTTTCGTGTGCAAAATATTCCTTCTCCATATTAATTATTTATCGAAGAACTGTAAGATTGTAAGTATAATATAATCAAGTTGTTCCTGCTCCATATCGGGATGCATTGGTAATGACAGAACTTCTTTGCAGAGTGCTGTTGTTACAGGGAAATCTTTATCTGTGTACCCTAAGTATTTATAAGCTTCCTGTATGTGAAGTGGTCCGGGGTAATAAACCATAGAAGGTATGTTCTTTGCTTCGAGGAATTTTTTCAGTTCATCTCTCAGGCCGTTCTTCACCCTTATTGTATACTGGTGGAAAATATGAGAAGAGTAAGGGACTCTTACAGGAACAATGATTGAGTTGCATCCGGCAAATGCCTCGTCATACTGATCAGCAACCGCTTTTCTTGATGTATTGAACTGAGACAGATATTTAAGTTTCACCCTCAGGATTGCTGCCTGGATTGAATCAAGTCTTGAATTAATTCCGATATCATCGTGAAAATAGCGGACTTTCATACCATGGTTGGCAATGCTTCGAAGCTTTTTGGCAAGAATATCATCGTTGGTATAGAGAGCGCCTCCATCGCCGTAACATCCAAGGTTTTTCGATGGGAAAAATGAAGTAGTACCGATATTTCCTATTGTGCCGGCTTTTTTAACTGTCCCCTCTCGAAAGATATAATCTGCCCCTGTAGCCTGCGCGGCATCTTCAATTATGAAAAGGTTGTGTTTCCGGGCAAGTTCCATAATGCTTTCCATGTCGGCGCACTGACCAAAAAGATGAACCGGGATGATTGCTTTTGTTTTTGGAGTAATGGCTCTTTTAACCGCTTCAACGGAAATGTTAAAACTATCGGGATCAGGATCAACAATAACGAGCTTCAGTCCGAGAAGTGCAACTACCTCTACTGTTGCAATAAAAGTAAAATTTGTGGTGATAACCTCATCTCCGGATTTAAGTCCGAGAGCCATGAAGGCAAGCTGAAGAGCGTCTGTTCCGTTTGCGCAGGAAACAACATGTTTCACTCCCATATAATTTTGAAGCTCTTCTTCAAAAAGCTTAACATCAGGTCCTTTAATAAACGCCGTTGAGACCAGAACTGATTTTATTGCTGCATCAATCTGTGTTCCGATTTTCTCGTATTGGGCCTTGAGGTCCACCATCTGGATCTCTCTCATAATAGTTTAAAATTTGAATAGACGAAGATAATGATTTTTTGAGTACCCCCATCCCATAGCCATCAACGTAAGGGTAGTATTGAAAACATGGATAAGAAAAGTTTCCCCTACTTTTTAAGGAGGGGTGGCCGGGACAAGTTATTCTCTCAGTTCATAAAATTCCTTCCCCGGCCGGGGTGGTTGATTTATTGAACCAGATTTGTAATCCAGGAACCTGAATATTTGTTAATTGAGATAAGTAAGGTAATCAATAAAAAAAGTGAATCGATATGATAAACCAATCAACCACCCCGGCCGCAACAAGCCTTGCAATACTTTGACTATCATTGTGCTGCGACCACCCCTCCTTCAAAAGGAGGGGAAAATTATTTACTCTGTATTTATAATAAATAGGGACTTATAAAGTCATTTAGCCGGGTTCGCTCTTTGATATTGTTTTTTTTCTTAAATTTGTGATAATAAAAATAAATTGAAATTGGATATTACTGCTTTCATTCGCGAATTATTATTCGGACACGACTGTGTTATCGTTCCGGGTTTTGGCGGTTTCATCGGAAACTACACTCCGGCACGTATTGACAAAGTGTCGGGTACATTTTACCCACCTGTAAAACAGATATCCTTCAACAGGAATCTGAATCATAATGATGGTCTTTTGGTTGGCAGGATCTCCGGCACCTCAAATATTACCTATGGTGATGCCAGAGAGATGGTTGAGCAGTTTGTTGCTGAGCTTCGTAAAAAACTGGAAAGAGGAGAAAAGGTTGTTTTCGATAATGTTGGGAGTTTTGTAAATAATTCCGAAGGCAATGTTCAGTTTGAACCCGATAAAAATGTAAATTATCATCTTGATTCTTACGGACTTGAGCCATTTCAATGCTTGCCGCTCGAAGGTTATGATGTTAGAAAAAGAATTCTTAGTCATCCGGGGAAGGATTCTGTAAAGCAGGCCCCGATAAGAAAGATTCTTTGGAGAGCAGCTGTGATCATTCCTTTTCTCGCCATAATGGTTTTTGTATCCGTGAAAACGGATCTCTTTAAGGCTAAGATAGAAGCAACAACAATGAATCCTTTGGTATCGGCTGAGTTTGAACATAATAAAAAGGCTGTAGATGAGGATGTTATAGATTCATCAGCGAAAAATATTGAGAATGTAAGTTCATTTGCAGAGGAGAAGATAGTACCGGAAGTCATTATACCCGTTACTACTGAAACGGAAATGTATACTCTTATTACAGGGAGTTTCAAATCTGAAGCAAATGCAATCTCTCAGGTAAATATGTTGAAGGAAGAAGGATTTACTCCGGAGATAATCGCTGCACCAAATGGTTTTTATCGGGTTAGCGCTATGATGTGTAATGATCTTAATACTGCTTTGACCAGGAAAGACAGTATCTCTAAAAAGTTCCCCGGTAGTTGGGTTTCGAGGAAAAGATAAATTGCCCCCCATCCCCCCTAAAGAAGGGTTAACCCTGCTATTAGATTATAATTCAACTAAATACAACTGATTTAACTTGGGTTTATTTTATCATGCTCCCGTTACTGACCTTATCGGCAGGAATTACCATAACAAGCTTTCCATCTTTATCCTCAGCCATCAGAATCATTCCCTGCGACTCAATACCTTTTATTTTACGCGGTTCGAGATTCGCAATTATTGAAATCTGTTTTCCGATGATAGCTTCCGGTTCATAGTACTCTGCAATACCCGATACAATAGTACGGATATCAAGACCAGTATCTATTTTAAGCTTAAGCAGCCTGGTGGTCTTTGGAACTTTTTCGGCTTCAAGAATTGTAGCCGTTCTGATATCTATTTTTGAGAAATCATCAAAAGTGACAGCTTCTTTTCCCGGTGTTGTTTTTGCGCTAGCTGCCTCGTTAGCTTTTTTTGTGGCAAGAAGTTTATCTATCTGACGTGTTATTTCATCATCTTCAATCTTGTCGAAAAGCAATCCGGGCTTATTGATAATATGACCGGGAAGTAACAAGTCTGTATTCCCGGCTTCACTCCATTTCAGTTCACTGAAATTGATCCATCCTCTTAGTTTGTTCATTGAAAAAGGAAGAAAAGGCTCACAGATAATTGTCAGGTTTGCGGTAATCTGCAGAGCTATATTCATTATCGTTTTTACTCTTTCCGGGTCAGTTTTAATAACCTTCCAGGGTTCTGCATCGGCGAGATATTTATTGCCCAGTCGTGCAAGATTCATTGCCTCTTTCAGAGCTTCGCGAAACCGGTATGTCTCAATACTGGTCTCTACATTTTTCCTGATACGCGTAATCTCTTTCAAAACAGAATCATCATTGGAATCGGTATTTCCTCTTTCAGGAACTCTCCCGTCGTAATAGTTATTTGTGAGAACCAGAGTTCTGTTGACAAAGTTTCCCAGGATAGCGACAAGCTCATTATTATTACGTGCCTGAAAGTCTTTCCAGGTGAAATCGTTATCTTTTGTCTCGGGGGCATTGGCACAAAGGGTATATCTGAGAACATCCTGTTTTCCCGGGAAATCTTCTTGGTATTCATGAAGCCATACAGCCCAGTTCCTTGATGTTGAGATTTTGTCGTTTTCGAGATTCAGAAATTCATTAGCAGGAACATTTTCAGGAAGGATATAGCTTCCCTCAGCTTTAAGTATTGCAGGGAAGATGATACAATGAAAAACAATATTGTCTTTACCAATGAAGTGGACCAGCTTTGTTTCACTGTCTTTCCAGTACTTTTCCCAGTCTGGCGTAAGTTCTTTTGTAGCAGAGATGTAACCTATAGGGGCGTCAAACCAGACATAGAGAACTTTTCCTTCAGCGCCTTCAACAGGTACCGGTACACCCCAGTCGAGATCGCGACTGACTGCTCTGGGCTGCAGGCCCTGATCGAGCCACGACTTACACTGGCCATAAACATTTGCCTTCCATTCTTTATGCTCTTCGAGGATCCATTTTTTAAGCCAGGGTTCGTACTTGTCGAGAGGAAGATACCAATGCTTAGTCTCGCGCAGGACTGGTTTACTTCCGCTTACCGTAGAGTGTGGATTTATAAGTTCATTTGGACTTAGAGCTGTTCCGCATTTTTCGCACTGATCGCCATACGCGTTTTCATTTCCACAATGAGGACAAGTTCCGGTTATATACCTGTCGGCCAGGAAACAACCGGCCTCTTCATCATAATAATGTTCTGTTGTTTTTTCAGAGAATTCCCCCTTGTCATAAAGTGTTTTAAAAATGCCCGATGCAGTTTCATAATGAACTTTATTTGAAGTACGGGAATATATATCGAAAGCAATACCGAAATCCTCAAAAGCCTTCTTATTTAAAGTATGATATCTGTCGACAATTTCCTGCGGTGTTACACCTTCTTTCCTTGCCTTCAGAGTGATTGGTACCCCATGTTCGTCTGATCCGCAAATGGATATCACATCCACACCCTTCATTCTCAGGTACCTGGTGTAAATATCGGAAGGTACATATACTCCTGCAAGATGGCCGATATGTATTGGGCCGTTTGCATAGGGAAGCGCTGAAGTGATGAGATATCTTTTAAAATTCTTCATGATTCTGATAATGAGGTGTTAACATTTATTAAAACGGAACAAAGATAATAAATTAAAGTTTCGTTTTTCCCAAAAACTCATATGCTTGGCAGCCTCAAACTCCCACTTTTTTGCCCCCCAACCCCCCTAAATGGGGGCTAATGCAATGTATATGTGATTTTTAACCCCCTTTAGGAGGCAGGGGGCAAAAAACGAAGAAAAGACCGTGGACAGGGGGGTAAGAAAGTGGAAGGGCTGGCGGGTCAGGATGTGGGCTTAAAAACTTGTAGAAAGCAACATTTAAAACTACCTTTACATTTAATTTTACAAACATGTCTGATACTAAGATACAACCTGTATATCTGAAACCGGGAGATGAAGTGGCAATAATTTCACCCTCATATTTTGTTGAACCATATAAGCTTGATGAAGCGGTCACTTATCTTGAACAATGGGGTTTGAAAGTTCGAATTGGAAAAAATGCCATGAAAAGTAATGGACCTTTTGCCGGAAGCGACGAGGAACGTTTGTCTGATCTTCAGGAGATGACTGATGATTCTGAGATAAAGGCTGTTATTTGTTCACGGGGAGGGTATGGGATCTCAAGAATAATAGACAAAGTTAATTTTTCAGCCTTGCAAATTAATCCAAAATGGTATGTGGGTTTCAGTGATATCACTGTTTTGCACATGTGGTTAAGTGAGGTTTGCGGCATTATGTCAGTGCATGGTGATATGGCTCTTAATTTTAATAATCCTGAAAAAACATTTGCTACCTTCAAATCATTGCAACAGGTATTATTTGGTGTTTCGCCGGGATGTGAGTGGAAAGGTAACTTTTTCAAAGCCGCAAATGTTGAAGGCGAAATGACAGGAGGAAACCTTTCTCTTATTTATAGTCTTACCGGAACACCTGCTGAACCTGAAACAAAGGGTAAGATATTATTTATTGAGGAGGTGGGAGAGCACTTCTATCATATTGACAGGATGCTGACTTCCCTTAAACTTGCCGGTAAGCTGGAGGGCTTATCTGCTCTTGTAATTGGCGGGATGAATAAAATTGAAGAGGCAAAGATTCCCTGGGGCAGGAGCATTGAAGAGACTATTTTTGGAATAGTAAGTGAATATGAGTACCCGCTTTTTTTTAACTTTCCGGCAGGACACGTTTCTGATAACAGGGCCTTCTACATAGGAAGAGAGGCAAAAATTAAAGTAAAGGGCAATAAAGCTACCCTTACATTCGAGTGACTATCAAAAGGCTGAGATAAGAAGATCGAGGTCTTTTGAAATGATACCGAATTTCTGACCCAGTGTGTCATTTGTGAGCATCCCATTATACAGATAGGCTCCGTTGCGCACACCCTGATTGTATTTCAGTAACTGTGTAATTCCTCCGGCATCAGCCAGGCCCTGTAGCAGCGGGGTAAAAACATTGCTCAAAGCAATTGATGCAGTACGTGCGACACGAGAGGGTAGGTTCCAGGCTGAGAAATGTACAACACCATGCTTTTCATAGACCGGATTGTGCATTGCACGGCACTCGGTTGTTTCTATACATCCGCCACGATCGATACTCAGGTCAATAACCACAGCGCCCTTTTTCATGGTACGAACCATATCCTCTGTTATATAATACCATGGCCGAAGATCTTCAAGTTCAATAGCGCCAATAAGCACATCTGCTGATTTAAGCGCTTTAAGTAAAACCTGGGGATGGAATACAGACGTCTGAAGCCTCTGGCCCAAAAGATTTTGGAATCGTCTTAATTTATGAAGGGAATTGTCGAATATTTTTACGGTTGATCCAAGACCTATTGCCGCTCTTGCAGCATATTCCCCGGCTGTATTTGCACCAATAATTACAACCTCTGTAGGTGTAACGCCTGTAATTCCACCGAGCATAACACCTTTGCCTCCATGCGTATTGCCAAGATATTCTGATGCAATAAGCAGAGATGTAATACCGCAAATTTCACTCATAGACTCAACTACAGGCATTACTCCGTTTTCGTCGCGGATCTTTTCAAAAGCTATTGCAGTTACTTTTTTACGGATCAGTTTACCAAGAGTTTCCTCATTAAGTTTTAGTATATTAAGGTAGGACATTACTACCTGATTGCCCTTAAGATATTCGGTTTCCTCTTCAGTAAATGGTGCAACCTTGATTACAACATCGCTACTGTAAACCCTTGCTGGAGAGTCGCTTATAATGGCTCCATTCTCACTGTAATCTTTGTCGGTGTAATTTGCCCCGAGTCCTGCTCCTTTCTGAATTATAACCTCATTATCGCTTTCGACAAGAAGATTAACTGACTCAGGGGTCAGGGCCACCCTTTTCTCATCCTCCTTATTGTCGCTGGGTATCCCGATTGAAATTCTCTTGTTCTTAACAGCAGTTTCAAGATGTTCTTCTTTTGGCATAAAAGCAGTATTGCCAAAACTAACTTTTCCACTTTTACCTTTATAGTTCATGATTAGAAAGGGGTTATTTTTTCAAAGTTAGAAAAATTTGGGATAGAGCGCAAAATCAGATATTGTTAAGATATTATAAGTGTTCGCTGTTCGGCGTTGTCAACGGTAATTCTTACATTTACCCTTTCATCAGGCAAAATATCTTCAACCAGTTCAGGCCACTCCATAAAACAATATGAATCGCCGGTCAGGTACTCTTCCACGCCAAAGTCAAACACCTCTTCTTGCCTTTTTATGCGATAAAAATCGATGTGATACAGTGTTTCTCCATCGGAGGTCTTGTATTCATTCACGAGAGTAAAGGTAGGGCTGCTTACTATATCTACGGCACCCAGGATTTCACAGATGGCTTTTATGATGGTAGTTTTGCCTGCACCCATGGCACCGTAAAAGGCGAATATTTTTTTCTCTCCGCAATGCTTAAGAAGCTCCCTGGCAGCAGATAACAGATGTTTTTTGTCTTTAATTACGATCTTCATAATGTATTGTCTGATCTCGGAAAGTCTCTCCTTTCCAAAAGTATTCAAAATTCTTTATAATAATCATTTTCCCCATGAACTCACCCCCTTCTTTTCCCCCTCTCTGCTCCGCAAAGAGGGGGAATGTGTTCAGGGGTTCTGGTTTTTGCACCCCCTCTTTGCGAAGCAGAGAGGGGGATGAGGGGTGAGTTTATGGAAAGATCTAAACAGGTTCAATACAGGCAATGGGTAACATAATCTCCTGCATTGAAATTCCGCCATGCTGGAAAGTGTCTTTGTAATAACTCGCAAAATGGTTATAATTATTCTGATAAACCAAATAGTCTTTGTTGAGAGCAAAAATGTATCGGGAGCTGATATTAGTTTTAGGCAGCATCGCTTTATCAGGATTTGTCAACTCAAATACTTTCTTTGGATCGTAATCGAGATTTCTTCCCATTTTATATCGCAGGTTAGCAGAAGTCTTTCTGTCACCTATTATCTTTACCGGATTCTGTACTCTTATTGTTCCGTGGTCGGTGCTAAATACCACTTTTACAGGATGTGATGCAAGAGTTTTCAGTAGTTCGAACAATGAAGAATGTATAAACCACGACCGGGTAAGACTTCTGTAAGCAGGCTCGTCGCTTGCAAGATCCCTTATTACATCAATTTCGGTTCTGGCATGCGAAAGCATATCGACAAAATTAAAAACCAGGATATTTATGTCATTCTCCAGCATTGACCTGACCTTCTCATTTACCTTTTTACCTTCATGACTACTGCTGATTTTACTATACGACCATTTGTATTTAAGCCCTTTACTTGTTAGTTGGTGCCTGAATAATTCTTCTTCAAAATTATTTTTACCTTCCTCTTCATCATCATTTATCCAGTATTGGGGAAGCGTTTTTGCGATAACAGACGGCATCAATCCCGCGAAAATTGAGTTACGGCTGAATTGTGTTGCAGTTGGTAAAATGCTGAAATACAAATCCTCTTCAATTGTCCTGTAAAGTCCTGAAAGTTCAGCGGAGATTGTTTTCCACTGATCGTAACGCAGATTATCGATAAGGATAAAAAAGAGAGGTTTATGTTCGTGTACGTGCGGAAATATTTTTTCTGAAAAGAGAGCAGGAGATAGTACCGGTTTATTGGTATTTCCCGGGTTCATCCAATCGAGATAATTATTAATCATGAATTTAGAGAAAGAATTATTGGCTTCATTCTCCTGTGTTTTCAGGATCTCTGACATACCCGTATCGGTCGATTTTTCAAGTTCCGATTCCCAGAAGACCAGCTTTTTATACAGCTCTGTCCAGTCGGTAAATGTTGAGGCAGCGGAGATCAGATTGCTTATCCGGCTAAATTCCTGCCTGTAATCTGTTGTTGTTTTTTCTGTTACCAGACGTCTCTGATCGAGTATCTTTTTTATTACAAGAAGCACCTGTTTTGGTTTTACGGGTTTAATCAGGTAGTCGGCTATTTCTGAGCCGATAGCTGCCTCCATAAGCTCTTCTTCATCACTTTTTGTGATCATCACAATGGGAATCTCAGTGCTTACCTGCTTTATTAGCCGGAGCGTTTCCATTCCGCTTATTCCCGGCATGTTCTCATCGAGGAATATCAGATCGTATCGATTCTGTTTAACGAGATCAATAGTATCAGTGCCATTTGAACAAGTATCAATCTCATAACCTTTTTCTTCCAGAAAAAAAATATGTGGTTTCAGCGCCTCAACTTCATCATCAGTCCAGAGTATTTTTATTTTTCTCATTTTAAATATTTTTCCAAAAAGAAAAGTTGATAACGCTCCGGGTTTTTATCATTGTTAAGAGCTTTAAGATTATTATTGCTTATTATAAAAGAAAACATCTTAGAACCAGAAGGGTTTCGGACCAGCTTCTCAAACCGGAAAGTATTATAATAATCGAATGCTTGACGAAAATCAGTAAAGCCCGAAACAGTTATCATTATATATTTATTATCCACCAGTAACCCTTCGGTCCTGTAATTCTTGTTTGTAAAGTTGTCGATATTATAACTTATTACATCGAAGGTTGCCTGATTAATATTGAAAGCAGGGTCCGCAATTATTAATACAAAGACATGAATTACAGTCGTGTCCGCAACATATAATTCGGCAGCAATTACTTTATCTTCTTCAACTTTTAGTTCAGGGATCTTTTGGTTAAGGAAAGTTATTATCTCTTGTGCCCTCTTACTTTCGTCTGTTCCGGGAGATGTTTTTATAACATTGTTAAGTTCATTCTTAAAACTTCGTTCATCGCTTATTCTGGCAACAGAATATGCTTTAAGAAGATGGAATTTTGGTACAAGAACATCCTGTGGGTATTTTTTTATTCCTTCATCGCATAGGGCTATTGCATCATTATATTTTTCACCATTATATGAATTGTATGCCTCCTCGTAAAGTTTTTCTGCCAATTTCAGATCAGCCATTTTTTTGTCGAAATATATAGGATCTGACAATATTCTTGCAAACTCACTTGTTGGGTAATTTTGGAGCAATCGCTGTCTGTAAGCTTCAGATTTAGAATTATTTATGTCTTTATTAACTTTATAGAGATTGTATAATGCTTCAGGAACGAGTTCGTTTTGCGGGAAACGTTTAATAAGCGCTTCAAAGGTTTCAGTTGCCTTTGTAATGTCTAATACTTTTTCGGAGTAGGCTTTTCCGGCATTAAGCAAGGCAAGAGCAATCTTTTCGTTGGAAATTGCTTTTAAAGAATCAGTAAGAGGCAGGTTTTTCAGGTAGAATTCAGGTTTTTTGTAATCGAGCAAAGCTGCTGTAGTGTCTGATTCTTTTTTTGAAGCCGTGTCAGAGTTAGCTGCCGTCTGCGATGTAGTTACCCTTGTTTTATTCAACCGTCTCCAGTTATCTTCTAGTTTTCTGTCTCCCCATCGTCTTCTGAATTCGGTTCTGCCAAAGGTAAGGGCTGCCTGGTTATAAAAATACCATTTGCCTTCCTGATCAATATTCCCCTGAGAACGTCGCTCATTTTCATAAAATTGGCCAAGGTTATATCGGTCGGTGTACTCTGAAGTTTTCCCTTCACTTTCGTCCTTTAAGATTTTAGCAATTATTTCCGAAATTTTGGCATTTCTGTCAGATTCCGACATTGACGCTACTGTCTGCAAACTGTCTTCAGTTTGAATAATAGTTAATTGTGAAACAAGTGCATTCAGGCTTTGAGATTTTGTTTTTAAAACCTTATAATCGGGATATTTTTGATCGAGGAAAAAGACAGCGCTGTCATAGTATCTTCCAGCCTTCATATAATCCGGTTTATCGTAATAGTGATTTGCGAGAGCGAGGTAGGACCTCCCTTTCTGATTTTGATTCTGAGAGGCAGCCATTGCCGATTTTCTGAAGAAGTCCACGGCTTCTGGTTCGTTTCCTTCTTTCATACTCATATTGCCCAGGGCAAAATATATCAGATCCTGAAAATCCTTGTTCTTTGAATCTCTCAGCATTCTTTCAAGTTCTCTTCTTATTTCTGCCGGTTTGTCTGTATTAACATCAAAAACCCCGGCAATATTAATTCTGGCATTAAATTCAACCTCATAAGGAGGATTCATCTTAATAACTTCACGAAAATAGAATGCTGCTTTGGCCCCCTCTCCGGTTAGTTCAAATAACTGAGCCTCAAGGTATGTCAATCTATACCTGGTCCTTTTACCTGAAGAAAATTCAATTGCTTTACTGATAGGATCCAATGCTTCTGAATATTTCTTTTGTTTAACAAAGAGATCAGTAAGCGTTGTGTAGTATATTGATTTTAAAGACTTTGCGAAAGAAGACGTAACCTCAAGCTCAGTAAGTATTCTTAGTGATTCATTATAGTTGCCAGTTTCATTATATATTCGGGCCAGCCAGATGATTGCTTCTGTCTTAATAGCCTGATCGTTTGCCTCGGCGATACAAAAATTAAAGACAGAAGTCGCCTCGTTAAACTCATGTTTATAGAAATGGGCTTTACCTATAAGCAGATAACTATCATCCACCCAATCGTTATACTCCTTCTGCTCTAGTAGTTTCTTCTCTTTTTCCGAGGGTTCCTTTTTGTTTTTTAATTCAGGTTTTGCTGTAATGGATTTTAGAGTAATTAATTTTGAAGCTTTCTGTATCGCTCTTACCATATCGGATGAGCAGAGAGAAACTGTTGCAGGATCGCTGTATTCAAATACCTTAATCAGGTCAGTATAGTCGTCTTTATAGCCGTTGTTTATTTTAGCTAACCCTGCTTTAAAGCTCTCATAACCATTAAAATAGATATTATATCTTGAGGTCATGCTATTATAAAACCTCGACGTATCCGTGTTTTTTTCAACCGAACAGTTAGCCAGGATCAATGATAATCCTGATAACAGCAGATATTTATATAGTGTTTTGTGTGAAGCCAATAAAAGACTTTTAATACTATAACTAACTAAATTCCCGTATAGTATTTCAAAGATAGATAAATTTGTGCTGATCTGCCTTTTCAGGCTGAAATAACTCTCTTTATCTCGGGCACTTCCTTCATAATTGCCTGTTCAACACCGGCTTTTAATGTCTGCATACTATAAGGACACCCTTGGCATGCACCAGTAAGTTTTACTTTAACAGTCATATCGTCAGTTACATCTATAAGATCAATATCACCCCCGTCAGACTGAAGATAGGGTCTTACTCTTTCAAGTGCCTTCAGAACTCGCTCTTTTATGCTTTTGGTATCGGTCATTTTATTTTATTAATTAATTATTTACATGTAGTTTAACAGTTGGACTCTGCTCTTTGTTTCTTTTCTCAACATTTATAATTAGCTCTGCGGCCAATTCCATGAATGCATTTCCGGCTATTGATTCTCCAAGAGAAACAGGCAGTCCGTTATCGCTGCCTTCACAAATGCTTTGAACCAGAGGGATCTGTCCAAGTAGCGGAACATTCATTTTTTCAGCAAGCCTCTTGCCTCCTTCTTTACCGAAAAGATAGTATTTGTTTGAAGGAAGCTCTGCCGGAGTAAACCACGACATATTTTCTACCAGTCCAAGAACAGGCACATTGATTTTCTCACTTCTGAACATTGAAATTCCTTTTATTGCATCAGCAACAGCTACATCCTGGGGAGTGGTAATAACGATTGCCCCGGTTACAGAAACCTCCTGTACAAGTGTAAGATGAATATCGCTTGTGCCGGGAGGAAGATCTACCAGCAAATAGTCAAGAGTACCCCAGTCACCCTGAGTTATGAGTTGCTTAAGAAAATTTGAAGCCATTGGACCTCTCCATACGATAGCATCTGCCGGATCTACGAAGAAACCTGTAGAAAGAACTTTAACACCATATTTAAAAAGAGGGATAATAATATCAGCATTATTTTCTCTTTTTATCTCAGGCTTATATTTCTCTGCATCAAACATTTTAGGAACAGATGGCCCGTATACATCGGCATCTAACAGGCCTACGCTGTAACCTTTTCGTGCAAGTGATATTGCCAGATTTACTGCAATTGTTGATTTTCCGACACCCCCTTTTCCAGATGAGACAGCAACTATATTTGTAACACCAGGTAGCAGTTCTTTATGTTTCTCCGAAACTTTTCCAACTATAATTTTTGGAACAACTTTTATTTCGTTTATAACTGTTGATGAACCAAAAGCATCTTTCAACTTCCGGACAATTGTGCTTTTCATTGAAGAGATAAAAGGGTCATTTGACTTCTCGGGGGTTATGGTAAGTGAGATTCCGTTTTCACCGGATACAACTTCAGAGATCATTCCAAGGGTAATTAAATCTTTCCCCTTCTCAGGGTGAATTACTTCGGAAAGCGCTTTTAATATCTGTTCTTTTGAAATCATCTAATGTGCTATTTTTATTTAATTTAATTCTAAACAAGGTGCAATTTTAGCAAAAATCCGGGAGACTGCAAAAACACTGATAATTAATTTTTGGTTAAGGCTAAGGCAAAGGTTAAGGCTTAGAGGTCTCAACCTCAACCTCAATCTTAACCTAACTTTCTAATAAAGTACTACTTGAGTTCCGTATTGGGATCCCAGAATTTCTCTTTAAAGTTGATTATCTGATCATCTTCAATGACAATACCTTCATTCCCGAGAAGTTGTTTCATGGTGTTTGAATTGCCAAAATGGCGCTTCCCTGTTAACAGGCCGTTGCGGTTTACAACTCTGTGCGCAGGAATAAATTCCGGAGTATTGTGGCTCGCATTGAGCGCCCAGCCTACCATGCGGGCTGATCTTCCTGTTCCAAGGTATCTGGCAATAGCGCCATACGACGTTATCCTTCCATAGGGAATAAGTCTTGTGACCAAATAAACTTTTTCGAAAAAGTCGTTATTCTTTTTTTGCTTTTGAAGTAGCATTTTCAATTACAATCTCTTTATTTAATCTGAATGAGATAAAATTAATTTTTTGTCCTTTATTCATGAAAAGAGTTTCATAATGCGTTCTGATGGAAAGGATGTCATGCGGAATGTTGTTAATTTTCTCTGAATCTCCCTGATGCAGATCGTCTGTCGCTGAAATCATTTCGAGGTTATTAAAGAGGACAGTATTTTTTGTAAAACTATAGAGCTCTGTATTATCAGTTTTCAGGTGGACTAATCCATTGTGTTTAAGAAAATTGCGATAGATATTCAAAAACCAGGGAGAAGTAAGCCTCTTATTTGAGTTTTTTGGTCCGGAATGCGGATCAGGAAAGGTGATCCATATTTCATCAACTTCATCTTTGGTAAAAAAGGAATTGATGAACTCAATTCTGGTGCGCAGGAAGGCAATATTAGACAGCTTTCTTTCGTCGGCAGTTTTGGCGCCTCTCCACATTCGGGCACCCTTAATATCAATTCCGATATAATTATTCCCGGGAAACCTGGTTGCGAGTCCGACGGAATATTCTCCTTTACCGCAGCCTAATTCAAGAATAACAGGGTTATTATTTTTAAAGATCTCTGTTCTCCAACTTCCTTTTACCGGATGATCGCTGGATGAAATATCACTGATTTTGGGTTGGAAAACCTTATCGAATGATCCCAGCTCGGTCCATCTGGCTAGTTTATGTTTCCCCACTTCCTGAAGTTTAATTGCTGATCTTTTCTATCCTGACCCCAAAATCATAAACCCCTTTAAGATCTTCAATACGCATACCATGTTGAATTTTAAACTGGTATGTGCCTTTCAATGGAAAAAAAACGTTTGTTTTATATGGAAGTCTAAGTTCATGAATATCGCCAACCCCTTTCCCATACCACTTTCCCTTTTCATCTGCCAGATTATATTGCAGGGTATCTGTAATACTTTTTCCATCGGGCGATGTGGTGGTAGCGAAAAGGTAGATATTACGAAAGGGGTAGGAAGAGCCTGTTCTGATAGTGAAGAAGACATTGTTTCTTGTATCAGTTTCTGTTACAGGCATATCGAAAGTGACTATCTTCATAAGTCCCCAGGTTTTATTTGGCATAGCAACAGAATCGGTATAGACAACGTTACTGTTGCAGGATGACAGTAGAAATAGAAATGTCAATATTAAAGCTAATGAATATCTACTTATTCCTTTTATCATTGAATCTTCTGTTTTTCCTTTTGTTAGGATTGGGCTTGTTCCGGCTTTTAGTATCAGGTGGATCGAACCGGGTAAGGCTATTGTTCTTAAGGAGATCCTGGGAAACAGGTGGAGCATTCCATGTGTCATCGATAGGCTGAAGCCGGTCTGGTTTTGTACCTTTTTTATTTAATGTCTGTATTTCACGTACCCTTTGAACAGTGAGTGGAATGAGATTGGCTGTTGAATGCGGATCGGTTGAGTACCAGAAAATTCCTTTATGGATCTCCATCTTATGGAACCAGCCTGTAGAGTCGAGTGCCTCAAGAGGGATATCTCTTGGAGGGAACGATCGCTGTGCATCGACGTAGCAATCGAGTTCAAAGTTGAGACAGCATTTCAGCTTACTGCACTGCCCGGCGAGTTTCTGCGGGTTAAGAGAAAGCTCCTGATATTTTGCGTGAGTTGTTGTAATGGATATAAAATTTGTGATATGAGTGGCACAGCAAAGTTCTCTTCCGCATGATGCTATTCCTCCGATCCTTCCGGCTTCCTGCCTGGCGCCAATCTGCCGCATCTCTATTCTTACCCTGAATTCATCGGCCAGGACTTTAATAAGCTGGCGGAAATCAACTCTTTCTGTTGCGATATAATAGAATATTGCTTTTGTCTTATCGCCCTGATATTCTACATCTCCGATTTTCATATTGAGACGAAGTTCTTCAGAAATCTTTCGTGAACGAAGCATTGTAGGAGTCTCCAGTTTTTTTGCTTCTTCCCATTTTTGAATATCTACAGCCTTAGCTTTCCGGTATACTTTTTTAAGGTCATCGGGTGCTGGTTGTGTTTTGAACTTTTTCAGCTGTTCCTGAATCAGATGCCCAACCATTGAAACTCTGCCAATGTCATGTCCGGGGGAGGCTTCAACTGCAACAACGTCTCCAATCTCAAACCTGATACCATTCACATTCTTGAAAAATCCCTTTCTTGTATTCTTGAACCGTACCTCTATAATATCATTCTCAGAGGCAAAGTCTGACAAGTCTTTCAGCCAGTTAAATGAATCAAGTTTATTATATCCTGGTTTATATGTTATATCAGGCATACGGGGCTCTTCCCCGGTTTGGCCCTGAATATCTTCGCTATCTGTCATAAAATTATTCTGCTAACAATTTACACTGCAAAAGTAGTGAATAAAAGCATTAATCTCAACAATGTGGATTACCATCAGCGGATTAGTCCGGTAACTTTTAATGCAAGGTCGAGAAAGATGATTTTTGCATTTCCGTTTGCTTCAATATGTGAGTAGCATAGATTAAACTCATCAGTAAGCGGGAATATATTATTCTGGTTTATAGAAGGATGGAATTTATCGGAAAAATCTGCCTCTTCCCCAGTAAGATAAACGAGATTATTTTTCAGCTGATCGAGAGATAACATTAGGTTTTCGCGGAGCAGCCTCAGGGAGAAAGAGATAAAATTTTTCTGAGCTTCTCTGCCTGTTGTGGCCATTTCTTCAGACCAGCTTATTATGGAATTAATATCCCTTTTCCAGGCAAATCTCATAAGACTTTTAAACCGGTCGAAGTTAGCCATAGAGGAGTCTTCATTTTCGCACAGATCAATAGCCCTGTTAAGATTTCCATTCGAAACGCGGGCTATATCGGCAGCTTTGTCAGAGGCCAGATTAAATCGTTGTATAATATATTTTTGAATATCAGCGCTTTTGAACGACGGGATCTTAACCAATTGGCATCTTGAAAGTATTGTAGGTATTACCTTATCAGGCTCTTCTGAGACAAGAAGAAAAAGTGTCTTGTCAGGAGGCTCCTCAATCATCTTCAGGAGCTTGTTTGCTGTAGACTGATGCATCTTTTCAGGCATCCAGAGGATCATTATCTTAAAATCCGACTCAAAAGTTTTAAGGCTCAGCTTTTTTATTATTTCAGAAGCTTCTGATGCAAATATAAGTCCCTGGGCATTGCCTACATCAATTGAATCGAGCCAGTTATTAAGAGAAAAAAATGGAGATTTCTGCACAAATTCCCGCCATTCCACTAAATAATTATCACTTACGGGGTCTGCGAATTTTTTTGATTTTATTACAGGAAAGACAAAATGCAGGTCGGGATGTATCAGCTTCTCGTATTTTACACACGATTTACATATGCCGCATGAATCGTATTCTGTCCGGTTCTCGCAGCTTATATACCTGGCATATGCAAGGGCCAGAGCCATACTGCCACAACCTTCTGTTCCGGCAAAGAGCTGAGCATGACTTACCCTTTCCTCCTTAACAGACCTTATAAGTTTTCCAATGATATCTTTTTGACCCGGAATCTTCGCAAAATTCATCTTAAACAAGGTTCTTTCAGGAAAGGTAAAGGCCAGGTCATTTTGCTTTTATAATGCTGCCAGGACTGCGTCATAGTCAGGTTCATTGGCCATTTCAGAAACTTGTTGAGTATACGCAACTTTTCCGGTTTCATCAACGATAATAACACTCCGGGCGTAGAGACCACCAAATAATCCGTTTTGCACATCCACGCCGTACGATTTTCCAAATTCCTGATCGCGGTAACCTGAAAGGGTAACGACATTTGCAATTCCTTCCGATTCACAGAAACGTTTATGTGCAAAAGGAAGATCCTTTGAAATGCCAAGAACTGTTACATTCTTTTTTCCGGCAGCAATCTGGTTGAATCTGCGGAGTGAGGCTGAACAGGTACCTGTTTCCTGACTTGGGAATATGCTCAGTATCACTTTTTTCCCTTTGAGATCAGAAAGTTTAAGATGAGACAAATCAGATTTAACCAGGTTAAAATCAGGTGCTTTGCTTCCAGTGACAGGTAGGTTACCTGATGAGGTTACCGGTTCTCCTTTAAGTGTAAGTTTTGCCATAGCTTTTTTTTCAAATTTAATTAATATTTTATGAAGGGGAAACATAAAAGATTATGATAAGTTCAATTTATGTAACCCCAAAGGAATATTCCAATAATTACATTGGTAGTCTGAGCTAAAAATGCTTTTTTTGCCACTAAGTTATCGGGAGTGGCGAATCTCTAACCTCAAAACCGATAATTTTGAAAAAACAGTACAAAAGTAGCGCTCTTTCACCGATTTACATTCTAACAGGTAAAAAACTAAATTGTTTTGAAGCAACTTGATTATTATGATTTTGCAAAAAGAGTTGTATAGAAGGCACTAAGGCACAAAGAAACACCATTATTACTTTTAAGAAGATGATTTATTTCGAATGAATATTTCCAAAAAAAAATGTAGGTTTGTAAACGAGAAATTCTTTTGTAAAATATAAATATATGATCTATGAAAATGATTCAGGACTTTAACTTCAAAGGGAAAAAGGCAATAGTAAGGGTGGATTTCAACGTTCCGCTCGATAAAAAAACTTTTACAGTCACTGATGATACCCGCATCAGGGGAGCATTACTTACTATAAATAAGATAGTTAACGATGGTGGATGTTTGATCCTTATGTCTCACCTGGGAAGACCGGAAGGACGAATGGAAAAATATTCGCTTAAACCTGTTCTGCCTGTTCTGGAAAAACTACTTGGTAAAAAAGTACTTTTTGCCGATGATTGCCTTGGAGAATCAGCAGTGAAAATGTCAGCTGCATTAAAACCGGGCGAAATTCTTCTTCTCGAAAACGTACGTTTTTACCCTGAAGAAGAGGGCAAGCCTATTCTGCCGGAGGGCGTTAGTGATGAGGTGAAAAAAGCAGCGAAAGCCGAGATGAAAATTAAACAGAAAGAGATGGCCAGGAAGCTTGCAAGTTATGGTGAGATCTATGTAAATGATGCCTTTGGAACAGCTCACAGGGCACATGCATCTACAGCAGTTATGGCCGATTTTTTTGAAACAGACAAAAGGATGTTCGGGTTTCTGATTAACAGTGAACTAGTGGCTATGGATAAAGTTCTGAAAGATCCTCAGCGACCATTCACCGCAATTATGGGTGGAGCAAAAGTATCAGACAAGATTATGCTAATTGAGAATCTTCTGAACAGGGTTGACAATATCATTATAGGAGGTGGAATGACATATACCTTTGTTAAAGCTCAGGGAGGAAAGATCGGTAAATCACTTTGTGAGGAAGACAAACTCGACCTGGCATTGAGCCTGCTTGCAAAAGCAAAAGAAAAGGGAGTGAAAATTTATCTGCCTGTTGATAGTCTTAATGCTGATAAATTCGATAATGAAGCTAACACAGCCATATCTGCTGTTGATGCTGTTCCGGATGGATGGATGGGACTTGATATAGCTGAAAAGACAATTAAAGAGTTTACATCAGTTATAGAAAATTCAAAAACAATTCTATGGAACGGACCAATGGGAGTATTTGAGATGGAAAAATTCTCGAAAGGCACAACAGCCGTTGCCAAAGCTATTGCTGCCGCCACTGCAAAAGGAGCTTACAGTCTTATTGGCGGAGGCGACTCTGTAGCTGCTATAAACAAAAACGGTCTTGCTGATAAAGTGAGTTATGTTTCAACCGGTGGCGGAGCTATGCTGGAGTATATGGAAGGGAAGAAGCTTCCGGGGATTACGGCTATCAGAGGAGAATAAGACAAAAGACAAAAGTAGAAAGACAAAAGGGAAGAACCGTATATTTATTGGTGAAATAGAACTTTCCTGATGGGTATTAGTTCTTAACTTTTATTGTTTAATAATCTAAATAGTAGTGAATTAACTCCCCTTTAGGGGGCAGGGGGCAAAAAAGAATGAGTTGCATCAAGGTGCAGCCTTTTTTTGTTTTACCTTTGCAGAATGATAAAAAGATTACTGCTTATAATTGTGTTTTTCGGTACAGTTATTTCAGGCTGTACTAAAGTAGAACCAACCCGAACATCAGGTACTGATACAATAGATAATATTATTTACCAGCCTAATGATCCATTCGTCTATGGTTTTTCATTTTCTATAGCTAGCTTAGTGTCCACAAAGGCTAATCCAAAGCCGGATATTCTGCTTTATGTAAATGTAGACAACCTTCCTCACCGGTTAACTTTGCAGGTTAGTAGTCTGAAACCTTCGTTTTTCAAGGTTGGTGATTTTGCCGACGAGGCAACAGCGAAAGCTGCATTCGACAATCTCAAAACAGTATCGGTTACTCAGTGGACAGATATGGCTGATCCTTTATTATCCAACCAGGTATGGATTTTCAGAACAGGAGCTGACAGGTACGTAAAAATCAGAATTAAAAATACTGTTAATGAGGTAAGGCAATTAATACCTTATGGAGAATGTACTTTTCAATGGCTCTATCAACCTGATGGGTCATCAACTTTCCCGGGTAAATGAAAACTGGTTTGAGAGATCGGATTTTTAATATTAAAGATCAGAGTACATTTCTTGACGCAGCTCTGGAAGTATTTAATTATCAGTACGACAATAACACAATATATCTGGCCTTTATAAAGGCTCTGGGAAAAAACAGGGATTCTGTAAAAACTTTTGAGGATATCCCTTTCCTGCCGGTTGAGTTTTTCAGGAATCACAAAATAGTTACGGGGGATCTTCCCGTGGAGGTGATCTTTGAAAGCAGTGGTACCACCGGAGTTGTTCCCGGAAAGCATTTTGTGAATGATTTAAGTTTATATGAAGAGAGTTTCTTAAAAGCTTTCAGACTTTTTTACGGCGACCCCCGGGAATATGCAATACTTGCACTTCTTCCATCTTATACAGAGAGAGAAGGTTCCTCGCTGGTTTACATGGCAGATAAACTTATTAAATTAAGTCGCAACGCTCACAGCGGATTTTACAAAGGGAACAATGAGGGTCTTATACAAAAGATAAAAGATGTAAAAAAGAAAAGGCAGAAGATATTTCTGTTAGGAGTCAGTTTTGCCCTTCTCGATCTTGCTGAAGAATGCAGCCCCGATCTTTCAGGAATTATTGTTATGGAGACCGGCGGAATGAAAGGCAGACGAAAAGAGATTACCCGTCAGGAGCTTCATTCGGTATTAAAAGCGAAATTAAATGTGTCTTCAATACATTCTGAATTCGGCATGACTGAGCTAATGAGCCAGGCCTATTCAAAAGGAAACGGTATCTTTTACTCCCCGCCCTGGATGAAAGTGGTACTAAGGGATCCGCAAGACCCTCTCTCGCTTTTTACAGAAACGAATAAAACAGGCGGGATTAATATTATCGATCTGGCGAATATCAACTCATGCTCATTCATCTCAACCGGCGATTTGGGCAGGATACATGATGATGGGGGGTTTGAGGTGCTTGGCAGGTTCGATAACAGTGACATACGAGGGTGTAACCTGATGGTGGAATGAAGATTGTATTACAATCCCAACTTAGTCTTAATTGCCGGTGGTATGGCGCTTTTGTTGACCATTATAAATATTGTTTTAGCCCTCACATAATTTTCTGACATATTAAGGTACCCTCCGAAAGTATTACGCTCAGTTCCCCACGAATTTTTGGTAATATAATATTTTCCACCATTCTGATCTTTCGAAATTCCTGTAATGTGCATCAGATGGTCGTCGGTGGTTGTAAAATTTTCATATCCTGCCTGATGCATCTCCTGCGTAACATTAGCTTCAGGGTAAGTTGCAACTCCTTTTGAATGAGAAAAACCTTTTTCACTTACATCGCCATCCCAGTTAACTGTATAGCCATTATTTAATGAGTAGTCCATAATAGCTACCAGTTCATCGAGAGTTACATTATAGAAGCGTTCCATTCTCCAGTTGTCGGGCACTTCCAATAATCCCTGTTTATAAAACGGGAAATGTGTAAAAGATGTTATTTCAACATAATCAGCAGGATTAATACCAAGGCTTGTTGCAAATGACTTAGGAGTATAACTGATCCCCTTATAGAGAAAGGTTTCAGGTACCGTACCAAGATATGCATCGAGCACTGCATCAATAATTTTAAAATACTGATCACTCTCTTTTTTTCTTTGAACCGGGACAGCAGCAATAGCATTTATGAAATCGTTAAGTTCTCCATGGTTATGAATCGGAGAGCCATAGTTGAGGCCGTTATAAGCTTCATCGGGGACTATTCCTGATTCGGCAAACACTTTCATCCAGTCGTGTGCCAGACTTCCCTCACCGAGGTTCCCTTTTCCTTGCCGTAAATAGTTATCCTTAAGCTTGTCCTTATAATTTTGTCTTACAATAAACATTTCTGAAAGATCAAATTCTCCTTTTCCCATACGGAGCAGCTCAGATTCAATGAATGAAGTTGTAGCAAAACACCAGCAGGTTCCTGTGGAAGACTGATTTTTTACCGGGGTGGCTTTTAGTTCCACCAGAGGTGTAAATTTTAATTCTTCTGCTGTTTTGGCAGGAGGTGCAGTGGGAACGGGTTTCCTTTGTGCGAAAGATGTAACAAAGAATACCGATAGGATGACTGTAAGCAGAATACGGTTTTTCATATATTATGTTTTTGGAAAGGGCTAAGCTAAAAAAAAATCAGATGAAATTGAAGGGACATAAACATTTATTATAAATTAAGTAAGAACATTTGAACAAACGAATTAAGAATGCAGAAGTAGTCTTGAGTTTGCCCCCTGCCCCCTAAAGGGGGTTCTTTAATGTGCTGATTATCATAAAGTCCCATTTAGGGGATTTAGGGACTACCTTTTACCAGCTCATAAGAATGATCTATCCAGGTCTGAATCTCTTTATTCGGGACAGAACCATCCAATAAAATCGTATTCCAATGTTTCTTATTCATATGATAACCTGGAGTTACAGATGAATATCTTTCCCTGAGTTCGATAGCGAATGCAGGGTCGCATTTCAGATTAATGCTCAAATCACCGTCGATGTTTACCAGGGCGAAGATTTTTCCGGTCACCTTGAAAACCAAAGTATCCTCACCAAAAGGGAAACTTTCATCTGCTCCTTTTTTTGAGATACAATATTCTCTTAATGTTTCGATATTCATGACTTAGTATGTTTGTCTTTGCCCCTCTCCTCCGGGAGAGGGGTGAGGTTCTATCTTAGTGTCGGGTAGAACGCATCTTCAATATGATCGATCTGGTATGACTCTCCCGTTTTAATAACAGTTATAATATCGAACCGACTCTCTTTGTTTATGTCAAATTTCCTTATATAGCCATCGGCAGAATAGATTATCGATCTCTGTTTTTCGTTGGTTACGGCGGTCGCCGGATGCATCCGGAAGTCGTCTGAGCGGGTTTTTACTTCCACAAAAATTATTGTGTCTTTTTTCTCTGCAATTATATCAATTTCATGTTTACCCCATTTCCAGTTACGGTAAAGTATTCTGAAACCGGCATTCTTCAGATGTTCAGCTGCCAGATCTTCTCCTTTTTGACCCAGGTTATGTGATTCTGCCATAGCAGGATGATTTTTTTCGTTAGCCCCGTCCCTAAAGGGTGCGAAAAAAATCAATTACTCCCTTTAGGGTAGGGGCAAATAATTGATTTTTAAGCACTAAGGCGGGTTACCTCTTTTATATTTCTATCAATTTATTTCGTATCGCAAATAAAATCAGACTCGCAGTATTTTTCGAGTTTGTTTTTCCAAGAAGGTTAGCCCTGTGTTTATCGACGGTTCTTTTACTAATGAACAGATTATCAGCTATTTCCTGATTTGAAAGGCCTTCGCATATTTTAAAGAGAATTTCAGTTTCTCTTTTTGAAAGGTTTGCTGTTTTACTCTCATGTTCACGGTGCTTAATCTTTTGAATGACATGATAAAGCAACTCCTGCGAGAAATAGTTGCCTCCTTTTCGGACAGTAAGGATGGCCTCTTTCACCTCTGAAATATCGGAATCTTTTAAGAGAAATCCTTTTGCTCCCGCATCAACCATTTTATAATAGTATTCCTCTTCACCATACATCGAAAGGGCGATTATGTTTATTTCCGGGCAAATCTTAAGACCCTTTCTTGTTGCCTCTATGCCATCCATCTCCGGCATGTTGATATCCATAAGGGCAATATCGGCTTTTGTATTTTTCAGGATTCTCAGAAATTCTTCCCCGTTTGATGCTTCTCCGGTTACTTCAAACTCAGGAAATGCATTAAGAAGGATTTTTAATCCATTACGAAAGAGTTGGTGGTCGTCTGTTATTATTATCCGTATTTTTTCCATTGAAAATTATTCTGATAAGTAAACTATCAATCCAACATTTTGATAAGGGCGCTGGTTCCTTTTCCAGGGGTACTCTCCAGAATAAAAACGCCTTCAACAGTTTTTACCCGGGTCTCGATGTTTGATAACCCCATTCCCTTAGTATCTTCCTTACTAAGATTTGAGGTATCAAAACCGCGTCCGTTATCATAAAACTGCAAGGTAATAAATTTTTCGTGTTTGTTTAATTCTATCTCTATCCGGGAAGCTCCTGAATGAAGAATTGCATTGTTAATAAGTTCACAAACAGAACGATATACAACC
>DATCHE010000176.1:0-10735 GCA_036508535.1 Bacteroidales bacterium
CCCCCTCCACCAACAAAAGCCCTGTCATCCTGAGTCCGCCAGCCGGCGGACGAAGGATCCCCAAATCCAATTGCGATACTCTCAAAAAAACCTGTCATTCCAAGTCTACGCATTTGCAAGATAACGCGTTTTATGTTAGAATCACAAGTATCATAAAATGTGCATATTATAAATGTTGTCATTAGCAGGAGTCCCGTCCCGATAGCTATCGGGAGCTATCTGGACGAAGCAACTCTTTTATCACATCATATACTTTTATAAGCCTCAATCCGCTTCAGACAAGTGCGCCATTTTCCTTACATTTGTTTCCACTTATAACACGGTATCCTATGGAAACCTCATTCTTCGACTCTGATTTATTCAGTTATGTGCTGATGCCACTTTTGATCTTTATGGCCAGAATATGCGACGTATCCATTGGAACAATGCGCATAATCTTCGTTTCGAAAGGAAAGAGAAACATCGCTCCCATTCTGGGGTTTTTTGAAGTACTTATCTGGATAACAGCAATAAGTAAAATCATGCAGAACCTCGATAACTACGTAAATTATATTGCATATGCTGCCTGTTTCGCCACTGGAAATTATATAGGTATGATACTTGAGGAGAAACTTGCAATGGGGATTCAGATGATAAGGGTTTTCGCACACGAAAAGGGCTTAGAACTTGTACAGATTCTTAATATTAGCGGTTATGGTGCGACTTCTGTGGAAGCTTATGGGGCAAGAAAAAAGGTGCATCTTATTTATACTATTGTACAGCGAAATGAATTGGCAAATGTTTTGGAAATAATAACACAGTTCGATCCTAAAGCTTTCTACACAATCGAAGATATCAAAGCTGTTAATGAAGGCATCTTTGCTCCAAAAAAGCCCAACTAAATTTTCCCTTTCAGTAATGTAATAAGGCAGTGGAGAAAGGGAAAGTAAAGGTTGAGGTTAAGGTTAAGGTTAAGGTTGAGGTTGAGGTTGAGGTTAAGGTTGATAAAGAATAAAGTTAATTATATAATGTTAAACAATTAACAACAAAAATCAACAATGAAAAGAGCAAATTTACAATTAGGACTTATCCAATTGCTGGTAGTGATAGGCGCTATCCCGGCAGGATATCTATTTCTCAGTGCACCCGATGGCTCAAAACTGGGAATGACAGTTGAAGCCCTGGCCGGATCTCCATTTAAAGATTATTTTATCCCTGGTTTGTATCTATTTATCGTTAATGGATTATTCAATCTGGTGGCTTCCATATTGACATTATATAAATTTAAGTACTCCTCATTTATCGGAATGGCTCTTGGATTATCATTAATTGTATGGGTGTCAGTCCAGGTTTACTCTGTAGGGCTTACTCATTTTCTTCAGCCGACCTATTTTATAATTGGTATTGCCGAGATTGTTTTAAGTATTTCGATTTTCAGATCAGAAAAGCTAAAAAACATTATAAATAACTAAATTTGGAAACATTTTAAATTTTTTATTTATGGACCAATTTAGCAGTCACCCATTATACCGCAGGCACAACATCGATAGTGCAATGAGTTCATTATGGGAATTTTATAAAAAGAAATTCATCCCTTTATTTTTAATTTCGCTGGCCATGTCTTTTATTCTGCAGTATGCTTCAACATTTATAAATATTAAGGAGATTCAATCAATAACTGATCCCATGCTGATGCTCCAAAAAATATCAGGCTATATCGTCCCTATTTTAATTATTTCGATAGTTAATCTTCTGTTCACTACAATACTTCAATACTATATAATCAACAACCCGATCAGCAGCGAGTCCACAATCTTCAGTTCTGTAATTAATTCTTTTAAGTATTTTATTCCGTATCTCATTATAATGGTTATTCTCACATTTGCAGGAAGTATTGCAATTGTACTTGGAATACTTGCGTTAGTGGTTGGCGTGTTCTTCTCGATGTTATACATTATGACTCTCTACCTGTTCATTCTACCTGTTATGATGGTTGAAGACACCAATATTGGCAACACAATAAGCAGAACAATTAAGCTGGCACACAGAAATTTCTGGACAAATATGGGATGGGTTGCTGTGATCGTTATACTGCTTATAGTGGTCTCTGTAATTATGTCCGGGATAATTCTTCTGCCTTTCACAGGAAACTTTATAAAGACCCTTACAAATCCTGAGAATGCAAAAAGTGTTACCGATATGGCAACTAATCCTGTCTATCTTATTCTTTCCGCCATTGTAGGGGCTCTCACAGTTCCAGTACTACCAATATTTGCTTGCATACTCTATTTCAATGCAAGAGCAAATGAGGAACAAGCTCAGGTTATTATCCAACCCGGTACTGAAGATAACAGGGTAAGAGTTGAAGATCTTTACGCAAAGCCTTATGCTGATGATCATCCGGAAAATCCGGAGAGAAAGGACTAAGAGACGCAGAGACGAAAAACGCGGAACGATAAACCCTAAACGCGAAACATTCTCAATCTTGCTTTCCTTTTGTCTTTTTCCTTTTGTCTTTTGTCTTTTGTCTTAGATATCGTTCTCCCCTTTCACATACCCGAAGTTAGCAAGTATTCCGCCGTCAACGTAAAGTATGTGGCCGTTCACAAAGTTGCTTGCTTTTGATGCAAGAAATAATGCTGCGTTGGCGACATCTTCCGGTTCACCCCATCTTCCGGCTGGCGTGCGTGTCATAACCAGATCGTTGAATGGATGTCCGTTTTCGCGGATCGGTCCGGTTTGTGATGTAATTATATAACCAGGTCCTATGCCATTAATCTGGATATTATATTTCGCCCATTCACAGGTCATATTCTGAGTCAACAACTTAAGTCCTCCCTTTGCTGAAGCATAGGCAGAAACTGTATTACGGCCATAAACACTCATCATTGAGCACATGTTGATAATCTTGCCGCTCCTTTTTTCAATCATCTTAGGTGCAACACGTTTCGAAATGATCAAGGGGGCAACCAGATCGACATCAATAACCATTTTATAATCTGATATTGCCATATCAAGAATCGGGATTCTTTTAATAATTCCTGCATTATTCACAAGAATATCCACACTACCAACACTTTTCTCAATCAGAGATATTCCCTTGTCAACATCGGCTTCATCAGTAACATTGAACTTGAGTGTGAAAACTTCAAGGCCTTCCTTCCTAAAGCTCTCTTTGCAGCTCAGAAGTTTATCATCCTGAATATCGTTAACACAAACTTTTGCTCCGGCTTTGCCAAGAAGCAAACCGATTGCCAAACCAATTCCGTGTGTGCCTCCGGTTACCAGGGCAACTTTTCCAGTTAAATCAAATAGATCTTTCATAACTTATCGATAATATTTCTACTCATAAAATTTAGTTCTCATTATAAAACGTTTCAGGGTACAAGTTGCAGGATGAATCAGAGTATGTATGCCTTTATCTTGCACCGTGCACCTTGCACCGTGCACCATGCATCTTGCACCCTACTTCAGTGTATCCGGCTGTCTCACATCCATGTCTCCATAATCGAGGTTCTCACCGGCCATCCCCCATATAAAGGTGTAGTTGGAAGTTCCGGCAGCACTGTGTATACTCCATGATGGAGAAAGAACAGCCTGATCATTCTTCATCCAGATATGCCTTGTCTCATCCGGATCGCCCATAAAGTGGCAGATAGCTTGTTTTTCAGGTACTTCAAAATAGAAATATGCCTCCATTCTGCGGTTGTGAGTATGAACCGGCATCGTATTCCAAACACTTCCTGGTTTAAGCTCGGTCATTCCCATCTGCAGCTGACATGTTTCAATGACACTGTTCACAAGAAGTTTATTAACGGTCCTGTGATTCGCAGATTCCATATTTCCCAGAACAACAACTTCTGCTTCAGCTAGAGTTACTTTCTTTGATGGATAAGTATGGTGCGCCGGTGCTGAATTGATATAAAGCTTTGCCGGATTTTTACTATCAACCGATTTAAAAACGACATCTTTTGTTCCTTTTCCCAGATACAATGCCTCCTTGAACCCAATCTTATATACCTTACCACTGGCATCAATAACAGCGTCTCCGCCAACATTAATTATCCCCATCTCCCGTCTGTCAAGAAACTGTTCTGCTTTAAGTTCATCTACAGTCTCCAGATTTAATGATTTCGTTACCGGCATGGCTCCTCCAACAATATACCTGTCGTTCATAGAATAAACGAGTGATATCTCATTTTTAACAAATACATGTTCGATGTGAAATTCCTGACGTATTTTTTCAGTATCGTAGCTCTTAAAATCCTGAGGATGGCATGCGTAACGAAGTTCTATTTTCATAATATTTTGTTTTAAGTATTAAATTATACCATATATATTTATTGTTACTGGTTACTGGTTGCTTGATCTTCATTCTTAAAATTCTAAAAATGTGAGTTTTTAATTAAAACAAAAAAACATTCTTTAATGGGTATGACTCTTAATTTGTTTTTCATCTCCATCTGGAATTGCAATCAGAAATTTTTATAATTATTTAAGACTTTTGTATATTTCTTGAATAATTGATTAAAAATTCATACTTTCGTGATCGTTAACGAAATAATAATTTTCAAATTTAATTATTTTTATAATTACATCGGAAGATATGAAACAATTTATTAATGAGAATTTTCTTCTCTGTAATAAAACAGCAGAAAGACTTTATCATAAATATTCTGAAAACCAGCCAATTGTTGATTTTCATTGTCATCTTTCTCCTGCTATGATATCAGAGGATCGACAGTTTGATAATCTTACTCAGGCGTGGCTCGAAGGCGATCATTATAAATGGCGGGCAATGAGGACTAATGGTATCAATGAATCTTTCTGCACAGGCAAAGTCTCCGATGCTGAGAAATTTAAGAAATGGAGTGAAACGGTTCCAGCCACAGTCGGAAATCCGCTTTATCACTGGACACATCTTGAATTGGCCAGATACTTCAACATCTTTGAATTGCTTTCACCCTCCAGTTCTGCAGCCATATATGAAAAGGCCTCGGCATTACTTAAGACCAAAGAATTCAGTACCAGGTCGATCATCCGTAAGATGAAAGTTGAAGTAATATGCACAACTGATGACCCAACAGATAACCTCGAACATCATTTGAAGCTAAAAAGCTCTTTTGAGATACCGGTCTTACCTACTTTCCGTCCCGATAATGCCGTTAAAACTGAAGATCCGGCAAAATTCAAAGCTTACATTTTAAAGCTGGAACAAGCGAGCGGAATTGACATAAAGAACTTTGATTCTCTGATTGAGGCACTTGATAAGAGGCACAGTTTTTTTCATAATACAGGTTGCCGTCTTTCTGACCACGGACTTGATCGCTTCTATTTTGCAAAATTTACGGGTACAGAGATTGATAAAATATTGAACAAACTTCTTAAAGGAGATACTATTTCATCAGAAGAAGCTGAAAAATACAAGGCGGCATCAATGCTCGAAATTTGTAAAATGAACAGTAAGAGAGGCTGGACACAACAATTCCATGTTGGCGCTATGAGAAATAATAATGCGCGGATGTTCAGACAAATGGGACCAGACACAGGTTGGGACTCGATTGGCATTTCGCAGGATGCGTTAAAAATGTCAGGTTTTCTTAGCGCACTTGATGATACAGATCAGCTCGCAAAAACTATCCTTTATAATCTTAATCCTGCCGACAATGAGATGATGATTACTATGGCAGGCAATTTTAATGATGGCTCGTCCGTTGCTAAAGTTCAATATGGTGCTGCCTGGTGGTTCCTCGATCAGAAAAGCGGTATGGAAAAACATCTGAAAGACCTTGAGGCTCTCGGATTATTGAGAAGATTTATAGGTATGGTAACTGATTCACGTAGCTTCCTCTCCTACCCACGTCACGAATACTTCAGACGGCTGGTTTGTAATTTCGTTGGAGAAGAGGTAGAGAAAGGACTTATTCCTGATGAAGAAGAGCTTCTTAAGCCACTTATTGAAGGCATCTCGTACAGAAATGCCAAAGAATATTTTGGTTTTAATAAATAAAACCTCACCCCTTCCCCTCTCCCAAGGGAGAGTGGTTAAGAATCTGGTTATGTAGCTCTTACCCCCTTCTCACCTGGGAGAAGGGGGCAGGGGGATGAGGTAAAAAATGGGAGAATAAATATAATTAATGGTTTTTTAATACAACATATATGAATGATTTAAACCTTAAAGACAAGGTCGCGGTTATAACCGGTGGCGCAGGTATTATCTGCTCTACAATGGCCAGATCACTCGCAGCACATGGTGTTAAAACGGTTATCCTTGACCTGAATAAAGAGGCGGCAATGGAGACTGCAAAACAAATTGAAAAAGAGTTTGGCGTAGCATCAATAGGTGTTTCTGCAAGTGTACTTGATAAAGTATCTCTTGAGTCAGCAAAAAAAGAGATTCATGAAATGTTCGGATCAATTGATATTTTGGTTAACGGGGCAGGTGGAAACTCACCGGCAGCAACAACTAAAATTGAAAAAATGGATGGATCAGAAACTGAAAACACTGAAGATACCTTCTTTGGGCTTCAGATTGAGGGATTCGACAAAGTCTTCGATCTTAATTTTAAAGGTACCATATTGCCTTCAATGGTTTTTGCAACTGATATGGTGAAGAAAAAGTCGGGGGTCATTATTAATATATCTTCGATGAACTCGTACCGGCCCCTTACCAAAATTGCTGCATATTCTGCGGCCAAAGCTGCTGTTAATAATTTCACACAGTGGCTGGCAGTTCACTTTTCCAAAACAGGTGTCAGGGTGAATGCTATTGCACCCGGATTCCTCCTGACAAATCAGAACCGATTCCTGCTTATTGATGAAAAGACAGGAGGATTCACCGACAGAGGGAAAAAAATTATTAATGGAACTCCTATGGAAAGATATTGCGTCCCCGAAGAACTGACCGGTACCCTTATCTATCTGGTTTCGGATTTATCGAAGTTTGTTACAGGAGTCGTTATTCCGGTTGATGGTGGGTTCAGTGCATATTCAGGGGTATAAAGAAAGGCGCAACGGCGCAACGGCACAATGGCGCAACGGTAAAAAGAGATATTTTGCATCACATATAACAGAAGAGGCGCAAAATTTTGCGTCTCCCCGATAATACAGACAATTATTATGGCAAAAAACGTAATTGTAGCACAATCCGGTGGACCGTCGCCGGTTATCAATAGTTCTCTACGGGGAATTATTGAGGCATGCAGAATGTTTCCGGATAAATTTGGTAAAGTCTACGGAGGCTGGCACGGAATTGAAGGTGTTCTTAATGAGGAACTTCTTGATCTTTCTTCTCAGAACGAAGAGGAAGTAGCGCTTCTAAGAAACACTCCGGCTGCCGGAAGTATAGGAACATGCAGGTATAAACTTAAAGATAAACAACAAAAAGATTTCCAAAGAATTATGGAAGTCTTTAAAGCTCACGATATTGGCTATTTCTTCTATATTGGTGGTAACGACTCACAACATACTGCTTTTAAAGTAAGTGAAATGGCTAAGACAAGAGGGCTGGACCTTATTGCTGTTGGTGTGCCAAAAACCATTGATAATGACGTAGGTGACAATGAATTCAAACTAATAGATCACACACCGGGATATGGAAGTGTAGCCAGGTACTGGTCTCATATAATCCAGAATGCCAACGAAGAGAATATGGGCTCTTCTCCTGCCGATCCGGTACTGGTTGTTCAGGCAATGGGACGCAAAATCGGATACATTCCCGCAGCTGCAAGACTTGCTGATCCGGAGAGGAAAATGCCTTTGCAGATTTATATGGCTGAATCAAATGTCTCCATTGACACTCTGGTTGACAATGTCAACGACCAGTTGAAACAGGATGGAAGATGTATTGTCGTAATAAGTGAGGGTTTTGACGTAGGAAGTATAGGCGAAGTAAAGGATGCTTTTGGACATACTTCATTTGGTTCAAGTCAGAATTCTGTTTATCAGACGGTTGTTAATTATCTTAACACTAAAGGCTTGAAAACAAGAGGAGCCGCAAGAGGACAGGTTATGGGAACTGATCAGAGACATACAACTGCTTTCGCATCTATTGTTGATCTCGACGAAGCTTATAAAGTAGGACAGAAAGCGGTTGAAATAGCGTTAAATGATGGCAATGGATGGATGGCTACAATCCTGAGAGATCCGGGTTTCATATATAATGTAAGGTATGATAAGGTTCCACTTGAGAAAGTTGCGCTATCCGAAAGAACATTCCCTGAAAAATGGATTGCTCAAAACCGCTACGATGTAACTGACGAATTTCTGGCTTACGTCAGACCACTTATAGGCGAAGACTTTCCTTCAGTCCCAATGATTAATGGCAGGCAGAGATTCGCCCGGCTCGAAATGAAATTTGCAACTAAAAAGCTTCCTGCATATAAACTTGAAGCATATGAAAAATAATAGCTGCCTTGCTTTACGAATTCAGACTTCAGACTTTTTACTTTTATCTTTTTACTTTTATCTTTTGTCTTAAATATTATGAATCCACATGAACAATTAATGGCTTTCAAGCCGGAAAAAGAGTTTTTTATCGGTATAGATTCCGATGGCTGCGCTTTCGATACTATGGAGATTAAGCAGAAAGAGTGTTTCTGTCCAAACTTTATCAAGTATTTCAAAATGCAGCCAATCTCAAAATATGCCCGTGAGACGTGGGAGTTCGTAAATCTCTATTCAACTAACAGGGGATGTAACCGTTTCCTGGCAGTAAATGAGGCGCTCCGGCTCTTAGCAACACGTCCCGAGATAAAAGCCAGAAATTTCACAGTTCCTTCCGGCACTCCGCTTATCGAATGGACAAAAAAAGAGACCAAACTTGGTAATCCTACTCTGAAAAAATATGCCGCTGAAGTAAATGATCCATTTATTTCGCTGACCCTTGAGTGGTCTTTGAAAGTAAATGAAGACATTGAAAAAATGGTTTTCGGAATTACTCCTTTTCCTTTCGTAAAAGAATGTCTGGAAAAGATGAAGAATAAAGCAGATTCAATGGTTGTTTCACAAACACCTTATGATGCTCTTAAACGTGAGTGGGAAGAAAATAAGATCGACCATTTTGTCAGAATGATTGCCGGTCAGGAACATGGTACAAAAACCGAACATCTGAAGTATGCCGCAAAAGGCAAATACCCTGATAACAAAATACTTATGATCGGCGATGCCAACGGAGATATGAAAGCTGCCAAATCAAACGGAGTCCTCTTCTTTCCTATTAACCCCGGAAAAGAAGAAGCATCGTGGGAAAGACTTTATAAAGAAGGAATTGACAGATTCTTTGAAGGGACATATAAAGGCGCTTATGAGAATGATCTGATAAGGGAGTTTGAGACTTACCTGCCTGAACATCCAAACTGGAAATAGTTGCTGGGTGCGAATAGTAAGAAGTAGGAAATAAAAAGCAGGAAGTAAGTAGTAGGCAACCAGCAACCAGCAACATTAATAGATAAGTGTATTTATTGATATATTGAATTTACTAAAAGAGAAACATGATATATTTTAAATCAGGTTCAGAAAATACAGTTTTAAGTCCGAATGACCTTGAACATGGCCTCTATTCGGCACTTGAAAAGCTTGGACACAAAAAAAAGGTACTCGTGGTATCGCCCGATATTACCCGGTTTCATTCAAGAGCAGGTGATCTGACTGGCATGATATATCATTATTACAAAGATGCGCTCAAAGATGTTCTTCCCGCTCTTGGCACACATTCACCCATGACGGACCATGACCTTAATATCATGTACAAAGGTGTTCCAAAAGAGCTTTTCCGTGTTCATAACTGGAGAGAAGATGTTGTTACTGTTGGCACTGTTCCGGGTGAATTTGTGTCTGAAATAACTGAGGGTAAATTGAACTATTCATGGCCCGCTCAGCTCAATAAACTGGTTTACAATGGAGGGCACGATCTGATTCTCTCCGTCGGACAGGTTGTTCCCCATGAGGTAATTGGTATGGCTAATTATAACAAGAACCTCTTTGTAGGGACTGGCGGACCGGAAGGAATTAATAAAAGTCACTTCATTGGTGCTGTTTACGGAATGGAACGGATTATGGGTAAGGCAAATAACCCCGTTCGTAGTCTTTTAAATTATGCATCTGCGAATTTCACATCACATCTTCCAATAGTTTATGTTCTTACAGTAATCGGCCGTGAAGAAGGTTGTAAACTGGTTGTCAGAGGACTTTTCATAGGCGATGACGAGGAGGTATTCAATCTTGCTGCTGAGTTATCATTGAAGGTAAACTTTACAGCACTCGATACACCATTAAAGAAAGTCATTGTATACCTCGATCCTTCTGAGTTTAAGAGTACATGGCTCGGAAATAAGAGTATTTACAGGTCCCGCATGGCAATGGCAGACGAAGGGGAACTTATTGTTCTTGCACCCGGACTTAAGGAGTTTGGTGAGGATAAGGAGATTGACAGACTTATAAGAAAATACGGATATCGGGGAACCCCGGCTACTCTGAAGTCGCTTGAAGAAAACGATGAACTGAAGAATAATCTAAGTGCAGCGGCTCATCTTATTCATGGCAGTTCTGAAGGCCGGTTTTCTATAACTTATTGTCCGGGACATCTTACTAAAGACGAGATAGAATCTGTAAATTTCAGATATCATGATCTCGCTGACATGGTAAAGAAATATAATCCGGAAACACTTAAAGATGGGTTTAATACAATGCCTGATGGAGAAGAAGTATTCTTCATCTCCAACCCTGCTCTTGGATTATGGACATCGAAAGAAAGACT
>DATCHE010000177.1:0-7268 GCA_036508535.1 Bacteroidales bacterium
ATGATATTTGATGACGGGTTTATTTTAACGATCTGTCAGGTGTATCTGACATGTCATTTGAAGGTAGGATAGGTTTAGTGGCTCCTGTACCAATCCCAAAGTAAGTGCCTGTTTCCCCATCTCCGGATCCTTTCGGAGAAATAACAGGGTATTTAGCTGTAATCTGGTTAATATCTTGAACTTACCAATTTTCCCCGGTATCAGGAGCCCCTTTTTTTGAACTTTATACTGACACTCTATTCAAAAGCATATTAACAAATAAGTACTCAGGAATACCTACTATTTATACTCATTAGTAATGACAGAGGAATTATGTTTATATGTGCTAAATCAATTCGGTTTTTCAACTAATAAAATTTAAGCTGAATGATGTTGTTACAACTAGAAAATCGTTGCAAAACTGTTTTAGACCTCATTGGTATTGATAGATGATCTAGAAGAAAAATTTGAATTAAAAATTCGACCTGAATTAAAGGTGTTTAAATGCCCATTCAATCGCTGGTTCTCCGACTCAAGGTGGCCTAAAATTCCGATCTGCCTATAGGGGTCTATCCCTTCATTCTAAATGCTTTGAATCTATTGGAAAGTCACTGGGTTGATGTAAGTGATGTGCTACTGTTTCAAGAGTTGATACCGGGCTGAGGGTTTAAAATTAAAATTTAGTTGTTTATTCAAAAAGTGCTTCGCCAAAAAACTCTGGACGATGATAATCAGGGCTAGCTGTTTTTACTGGGTTCCAGGTAACGAAATGTGGCTCCGGTGTTTCATCGCCGCACTTGAAAAAATTGGCCTTTGCTTTTAATCCGTTAAAAGTACTCAGATTGCTGAATGCGAAACATTTCAAGGGTATGCGTACCATTATTTCCCAATTGAAGTTTCCTGTTTTTTCACCGAAAGGTTGGTCGCCAAGCGACGATTCGATCTCTATTTTTTCAATAATAACAGGATCAACAAATTTCCGGTTGTGACGTCCGGGACCCCAGGCCAGATGAACGGTGCCTATACAGCTAAATTCAAAATTGTAATAATTTCCCCCTTCCGGAGAAATAAAAAATTCTACGCAACTGTCTTTGTAAACATCCCCGTTGGTCCTTGTTTCTATGGCCCTAAGGTGCTTTTCGTTCACATAGTATTTTAACCAGATTTCATTTTCTGAGTGTCCAATTCGGAAATTTACTTTGGGCAAATAATCGAAATCCTTCCAGTTCAATATTTGAATGGGGTTCATAACGGTTTGTGCTTCCAGTAAATGCCCTGCATCGAAAAGGGTAACCGGTTTTTTGGTTTTAATCTCTTTAATGAAAAGCTGGTTCATTTCTTTAAAATTGAATTTTTTTAAAGGTAACCAATTATTCTCTTCCTGATTTTTTATTGAATATTTTCTTGCCACAAAAAATTACAATTATTACCAGAAAAAAGATTGCAACAAAATATACATGAAAAATTCAGGCGGTGTGCGAATAGTACCTGTTGCCAACTGATATTATTTTACTGAAACATGTGGTAATAATGCCTAAAGTGCTGTTTAGCCATATGTCCGGTTTTATATATTCTGTTTACTCCTGTATTAGGTGCTCAGTTTGACCGGATTTTCCAGACTGGCTGTAGTTTCTTGTTGATATCAACTAGTTTTTCTAAATCTTTGGATAAGAACTTCAAATTCCTGTGGAAAGCCCAAATTCAATTTTTAATATTTAATTATCTTTGGTGAAGACTTATTAGTTCAAACACTCTAATTACATAGAAATGATAAGAATAAATCGCAGGAAAATGATAAGAATCATGGGAATAAGCGCTGCAACCTTAACCTTCCATGGATTATTTAATAATCTGAAAGCTAACGAGTCAAGTAAAAGGCATATCATTACCCTCGCATGGGATGATGGATTCAAAAAATCAAGCATCTTAACGGCAGAAATATTTGAAAAATATAATCTTTCGGCTTGTATAAATGTAATAGCTACAGGTCATTTAAGCGATTTTAAAATTCCTGATAAATACCAAGTCACGGAAAAAGGTGACTTTGGATTGTGGAATGAGTTAAAAGCCAGAGGTCATGAGATAATGCCTCATGGATACAAACATGCAAATTTAAAAAATATGCCTCTGAAAGATGCACAGGATCTGATACAAGCATGCTTGGACTATTTCGCGAAAAATTTAAATGATTTTAAACCTGAACGGGCTATTTTTAGCTTCCCTTACAATGATTCATCTCCTGAATTGGAAGATTGGATATCGGATAAGGTAATGGCTTTTCGTACAGGGGCGCCCCCAGTAATAAATCCTATGCCCTATAAGGGTCAATTCCGATTAACTTGCGTTGGTGGGGGTCCGGATAGTATTGAAGAAGATTTGGAACAGAAAATTAAAGCATTGCTGGAATTGCCTTCAGGATGGTTAATTTATAATACACACGGACTGAACGGTGAAGGTTATGGACCTATGCGCTCTGAATTTTTAGATCGATTATTGAATAGATTGGTGTCCATTGATTCCGCTTCTATCTTACCAATGGGAAAAGCTCTTGCTGGAGTTATAAAATAAAAATTGATACACTTATTTTGCCTCATATAAAGAATAGAATAAAATCCCTACCAAAATTTTTACTTGCGCATTTGAGTATAAACAGAAAATAACCAAGTTTGCACTTTTTCTTAGATCAAACTCACCTTATAGCACTTTCATAAACACTTCGGTTTCGAGTCCAAATTCGTCTATTGTATTATATATAAGTTTCCAGCCTAATTTTATATAGTACTTTGAAGTATGTTCAGTCCTTAAGTATAATATCTCATATCCTAACCCTCTAGAGGTCTCTATTACTTTGTCCATGAGTTGTTTTGCAATACCTTTATTTCTATAATCAGTACTTACATAAAGAGATCCCAACCATGGTGTTAAGTCAGTACGCTCTTTTAAATCATTTGAAAAAAGTGACACGGCTCCAATACATATGCCATTTTCTATCGCAACAAATGTGAACGGAATTTTACCCTTTGTCCTGCTGCTAAAATCAGCGAGTATTTCATCATATGATATACCATATCGGATGTTTTCAAAGAATTCAGTATATATCCATTTTGATACTACTTCAATAAACTGCGGATTATCTACAATATTTTGAATCTGCATATAAAGTCCATTTATATATAAATTTAGGTTATCATTATGAATAACAATAATATAACCAAACTTTCATACTTCACACCAAGATAGCGCGGTTTTTGGTATATATTATATTCTGGTAACTTCTATCTTACCTGTATTCGGAATTATCTGGTAGAGAATATAACTGCCCCTCATATCGTATAACGGGCGGATAATTCTTTTTTCACTACCCTCTTTTACCTGTACCTCTTTCCATTTTGAAGGTACATACGTTTTTAAGGTTAACGGAATACTGTAAATTGTGGGATCAAGGGTATTTATAATATTTACTGTGATTTTCCTACCCTTTTTTTCTGTTTTGATAATTGAATTCATTCTTTCACGCATATATCTTGTTACATCTCCAAATGTAGCTATCCAAAGATTATTCTCGTTGGATTTCATATACCTGAAATACTCTTCAAGTAGATTGCTGGCCAGAGCTTCCCATCCTATCCCGTCAACACCGTGGAATACCAGCACCAGCCATATATTATTGTTTACAGAAGTGGTGTCAATCCATGATTTCATAAATGCTAAAGAAGTTTTGGTAGTTGCACCACGTTGCCACTGTATATATTCCATTTCAGCAGATCTCGGATTTTCGCTGTTTCCACGGTTAAGTTCTTTTAAATAGAGCTCGGGCATCCCGTTTCTGAGGGCAGGATAAACCTTATGTGCATATTCCAATGCCCTTTTGTTTTCAGAGCCGAAAGGAACTTCTGCTGAAAAAGTATGTTTGAGTCCAAGTTGATTAAAAATCTCTTCCCGACTCTTTTCTAGCTCGTAAAGTATATTTTCCTCATCTAGAGCAGCCAAATACGGATGTGTAACCATATGACTCGCAAACTCATGGCCCTGCGCTGCATAAGATCTGATAGTATCCCAGGTTATACCTTCTGTTTCAAGTACCCCATCTTCAGTTCTCCCTAAAGAAGGGAAATCTCCAAGTCGTACTTTTTCATAGAGTTCATCAATAATTTTATATGCCTTCCCGGGATTACCTTCATCGAACTGTTCGCCAGCTTTGATATGATATTCAAGAGTACCATTCAAGCCAAGAAATCCTGCTGCCGAAGACCTTTCAAAAAAATTGTCTTTATTGGTTGGTATTGCAGCAGTCTCTGCTATGATAGTCTTTACAGGCCGTCCAATAAAAGTGCCCTTGTATTGTGATCCGGATATTTGACTGGTATTTATAAAGAAAGTAGCCGGAATCTTCAGATTGTTCATTATAGGAAGGGCTTTTCGGAATTGATTTAGGCTGCCATCATCATATGTGATTGATACAGCACCTCTTTTCCCGAATTGCCATTTTGTTATCTCGGTTTCCCCAATGCTTCTCTGCTGCGTTGCACAAGAACTTAGAACGAAAACACCTGCACACACAAGTACAATTTTATTCATCCTGCTAATTTTAAGTTTGTATTACATTGTATGCAAATTTGTCTGAAACCAATTCGTTAAGTAACTTTTAACCCATCCTTAACTAATTCCATTGTTTCAAATCATCTTATTTTGTGTAAATTCCTTAAAAAGATCCAAATTACTTTGTAAATGGCTTTGTAAGAAGAGGATTGTCTGCCTTTTTAAAGAATTCTTCCTTAATTTGTTGTAGTTTTTTGTCAGACTTCATAAATTTTATTAATTCGACAACCTGATCTGCTTCTCTCGCAATTTGTAATTCACCTAGCCGAACGCTATGCTGACTGGCATCACCCATATAATGGTTCGGGTAGCTTGCATACCAATTAAAACCATTCCCTGTTGTACCATACGGAATACGTAGCCTGTTTTGGTCAGCACCTGATTCGCTGTTTATTGCATCTTTGTCGACTAGCTCAGGAAAGAGATATAACATATTGGAAGTCTCCGACTCTCCAGCATGTCCATCGAGTGTAGCTTTTGTCAAGGACTTTATCTCTCGTTCCCTTACAGGATCTGTATCTTTCCCCGGCTCGTCATTCTCAAATAAAACTACTTCATAATCTCTTGGACTCGAAAGCTGGTTTTCTAACCAAAACGTGAGAAACCTTGGATTACCTCCATGTCCGTTTAAAAGAATAATCTTTTTCAATCCGTTTCTTGACAATTCGCTACATGTCTCGTCAAGCACTTTCCAAATAAGTTCATGACTGTAAGCTATTGTCCCTGGTTGGCTTCTTGCTTCATTAATCTGGCTAAAACAATATGTTGGAAAAACAATGGCATATTCTTTTTCAGCAGCTTTGCTTGCAACCGCGCGGACATCATACATATCAGTACCTAGTGGAAGATGTGTCGCATGCTTCTCATAAACTCCGATTGGGATAATACAGACTTCGCCTGAGAGTTCAACTGCTTTTACAAAATGAGGTGCTGTTAATTCTTCCCATTTGACTGACAGGCTTTTCTGGACAGGTTGCTGTGCTAATACAACAGCAGCAATTAATAAACCGGGTAAAAAAAACCAATAACTTTTTCATAATGCTTTTGTTTTACAGATTTGTAATTAAAATTTGAGTTTGAATTATTAAGAATTCTATGTTCTTATTTTATATCCTCTAATAGCATAGAAAAGGATGAACAAAAAACAGGGAACTGTTATCCAGTAGGCATCTTGTGAGCCAACTACATCTTTAAAAAATCCGTACAATGTTGGGAAAACTGCACCACCGAAAATTGCAGTGACCAAAAGGGAACCGCCTGTTTTGGTGAACTTGCCCAAATCAGATAAAGCAAGAGGCCATATAGTTGGCCACATGAGGGAGCATCCCAGTGCCATGAAAGAGATAAACCAGATAGACATAGGTCCCGGTGTTAATACAACCAGCAACGAACCAGTTAGGGCAATAATAGAGCAAATCAGCAAAGCCTTTGCCTGGCTTAAATACTTAGGAATAAAAATTATTCCGCAAATATAGCCAACCGTCATACCTATTGGGGCAATCCATGCATACAGGTCGGCATTTGGGAGGTTAAGGCTTGTGGCATAATCCACAAGTGTAGATAATGAAATGACTTCAACCCCAACATATACAAACAGTGTGATAATTGCCAAAATAAAGTGGGGAAATTGTAAAAGAGAGGTTTTATTTGCCGCATAGGGGCAGTCATTAACACTTCCGGGATCTTCCCCGACGGCTTTTACTGCGGGCAGGGGCGAAAAATAGGCCAGTATGCCTAAAAGAATAAATACACCGATAATGATGAAAAATGGAAGATTAATGTCGGCCAGATTTACATCTTTAACACTTTTATTTATTACCAATGCAAGAAATAAAGGCGCAATGGGCCATGCCAGTTTGTTGGCTATTCCCATGAGGCTAATTCGCCTGGCAGCACTTTCTATTGGTCCTAAAATAGTGACGTAAGGATTTACAGATGCCTGAAGAAAAGCATTGCCCATACCGCTGATAAAAGAGGCGAGAAGAAATAGGGGAAGGCTCTCTATCTTTGCCGAAGGAATAAAGAGATAAAAACCCACAGCAAACATGAAAAACGAAAGTGTCATGGTATATTTATAACCAATACTGTGGATAACCCGCGAGGCAGGATAACTGAAAATTAGAAAAGCAGCAAAATTAGCTCCAATAACCAGGTACGATTGCCCGGAAGAGATCTGCAGAGTTTTGTTTAACAAAGGAACCAGGTAACTGTTTATTCCCCAGGAAAACCCGATGGCAAAAAACATGATACCAATAATGATGAGTGGAAATATGTACGATTTCTTGTTACTGTCAGTTACGGTTGATCCGGCCTTCATGATTTCTAATTTTAATTATGAAAATTGTAATTTCCACTGATTATTTGATTACAACCAGTTTGCCAAGTATTTCTTTAATAATATTATCTTGAGGATATCCATGGCCTAAATGCTGCCTGAACCCTTCAGCATAGTTTGAGCTGATTTCCTTTCCTCTTTTCTCTGAAAATCGTTTCATCGCAAGGATATATTCATCCATTTTATGGTGTTTTAATAACCAATCTCGCTGGGTTTCATGACATGCCAGCATTTTCTCTTTGAGGGATATCTCACTTGAGATATCAACATATATCGAAGGGTTTATAGGGATCCCTAATTTATTCTTGCCTTCCATAGCATCACTGTAATACAGATAGGGTACAGGTTCAAAAGG
>DATCHE010000178.1:0-12729 GCA_036508535.1 Bacteroidales bacterium
GGTACAGGTGCCACAGCAACCTTCAGCGGTCTTACTGCAAATACTTATACCTTTACAGTTACCGATGGTGTATCAACCTGTACTTCGGTAGCATCATTGAGCGCAACAGTCAATCCACAACCTGCAACACCTGCTGCACCGGTAACAGGCACTATCACTCAGCCTACATGTGCAACAGCAACAGGTAGCGTAGCCCTTAGCGGATTACCTGCTGCAGGTACCTGGACAGTAACTGAATCAATCGGCTCAACAACCATAACAGGAACCGGAACAACCGGAACCTTCAGTGGTCTGTCAGCTAATACTTATACTTTTACAGTTACAGATGGTGTATCAACATGTACATCAGTATCGTCAGCAACTGCAACAGTCAATCCACAGCCTGTAATACCAACAGCTCCGGTAATAGGTACAATCACTCAGCCAACTTGTGCATCAGCAACAGGCAGTGTAGACCTTAGCGGATTACCGGCAGGTGCATGGACAGTAACAGAATCAGTTGGATCAACAACAATAACAGGTACAGGTGCCACAGCAACCTTCAGCGGTCTTACTGCAAATACTTATACCTTTACAGTTACCGATGGTGTATCAACTTGTACTTCATCTGCATCAGCAAGTGCTATTATCAATGCAGTTCCAGCTACCCCAGTAGCTCCGATAGCAGGTACTATAACACAGCCTACATGTGCGTCCGCAACAGGCAGTGTAGCCCTAAGCGGTTTACCTGCAGCAGGAACGTGGACAGTAACCGAGTCTGTCGGCTCAACAACTATAACTGGTACAGGTACCACTGCAACTTTCAGTGGCCTAGCAGCTAATACTTATACGTTTACCGTTACCGATGGGGTATCAACATGTACTTCGGTTGCTTCAGGGAGTGTTGTAATAAACGCAGCTCCGGTTGCACCATCCGCACCAATAGTCGGCACTATAACACAGCCTACATGTGCGTCCGCAACAGGCAGTGTAGCCCTAAGCGGTTTACCGCTAGGAGCATGGACAGTAACTGAATCCGTTGGATCAACAACAATAACAGGAACAGTTGCCACAGCAACTTTCAGCGGCCTTGGTGCCAATACTTATACATTTACTGTTACTGATGGATTGACCACATGTACGTCATTAGCTTCCGGCAACGCTGTAATTAATATTGCACCAGCTTCAGCAATAGTAGTAATACATGCTCCGGCTGCGGTTTGCTCACCATCAACAGTTGATATTACAACAGCGGCAATCACTGCAGGAAGTTCGGCAGGTCTGACATTTACTTACTGGACAGACGCATCTGCAACAATCACTTATACAACACCTTCTGCTGCGGTTAATGGTACATACTATATAAAGGGTAGTAATGGGTCAGGTTGCAGTGATATAAAACCTGTAACGGTTGTGGTTAATGCAACACCTACAGTTCTGGTTTCGAACCCTGCTGCAGTGTGTTCCCCATCAACAGTTAATCTTACAGCAGCTGCAATAACAGCTGGCAGCACAGCAGGTTTAACTTATACTTACTGGACCGATGCGATTGCAACAGTACCTTACGCAACTCCTTCTGCTGCAACAGCAGGTACTTATTACATCAAGGGTAGCATTCCTTCATCAGGATGTTACGATATCAAACCTGTAATAGTATCTGTTAATCCAAAGCCAACAGGAAGTGTAACTGTAACTAATGCCAAATGTTTTGAAGTGGCCAACGGATCTGTTAATCTGACCGTTTCAGGTGGCACCCCGGCTTATTCTTACATCTGGAATAATGGAGCGGTTACTGAAGACCTTACCAATGTTAAAGCTGGAGTTTATTCTGTAGTTGTTACGGATGCAAATCTTTGTACCGAAAATGTTTCGACAACGGTTACTGAACCTGATTTACTGGTAATTTCTTCAGCTAAGGTGGATGCAACATGTCCTGATGTTCCGGATGGAAGTATAACTCTTACAGTTACAGGAGGTACACAACCATATAATGCAATATGGATAGACGGAGTTTCAACAATTAACCGGGTAAATATTCCAAACGGAACTTATAGTGTGGTTGTTACAGATCTGAACTCGTGTGCTACTCCATTGGATGTAGTCGTTGGATTTTCAGGTACTGATAAATGTATCGAAATACCCGGGGTGATAACTCCAAACAATGATGGATTTAATGATACCTGGAAGATCAAGAATATTGACTTGTTTCCAAATGCAGAAGTGTTCGTCTTTAGCAGATGGGGTAGACTTGTGTTCAATACAAAGAACATTGCGGCACACCCATGGGATGGGATATTCCAGGGTAAACTATTACCGACAGATTCATATCATTATGTTCTTCATCTAAATGATGGGTCTGAACCAAGATCGGGTGTAATAAGTATAATCAGATAATTAATATTATATTTAGAAGATTTAATATATGAAGTATTTCAGAAGTATATTATCGGTAATTGTTCTCAGCTTCATTTTTGGAGCTGCTAAAGCGCAGCAGGTTCCTATGTACAGTCAGTATATTATGAATGGATTTTTAATCAATCCATCATTAGCAGGGCTGGATGGCTATACTACTGTTAACCTCACGGTTAGAGAACAATGGGTTGGAATGGCAGGGTCCCCAAGTACTTATGCTGCGAGCTTTCAGACTCGCCTCCTAAAGGATAGTTATATATCAAAATCTACTTCTGTCAGGAAGAAGTTCATTAAACCTACAAGGGGAGGTAACGTTGGCTTAGGTGGGTATTTATTTAACGACAACAATGGTATTATGAGACGTACCGGTGCTCAGATAGCCTATGCATATCATATTTCAATGGGCCGCACAGAAGGTATTCCGAATGACCTTTCCTTTGGACTGGCCATGACTGCTTACCAATTCAACGTTAATTTGAATGGATTAGTTTACGATGCTTCCGACCCGCTACTCAATTCTTACGACCGTTCAGTCTTTATTCCGGATTTTAATTTTGGAGCAAGCTTTACTACAATAAGGTATTATGCTGGTTTTGCGATGACGAATTTACTCAGGGGATCATTAATTTTTGCAGATACTTCCAACAATAAAAGATCGGAGCTTGGTAATTATTTTCTTACCGGAGGTGCAAAGTTTCCTATTAACAATGATTGGGTAATTGAGCCATCTGCATTTATTAAAGCATCGGATATGTTATTTAAGTCAATACAGGCAGATATTACAGGAAGAGTTTATTATAAGGATGATTACTGGGCTGGCTTGTCGTATAGAACGAATGATGCCATAATTATGATGATGGGATTGAAATACGACAGATATTATATAGCATATGCTTTCGATTTTACATTAACTGATATACGAAAACAAAGCTTTGGAACTCATGAATTTACCTTAGCTGTTAAGTTTGGCGAGAGTGCCCGAAGGTACCGTTGGATAAATGCCTATTAAAGGGTTAACTTACAGAATATCAGGCATCCTCATTCTGACTATCTTTTTATGGAACCGGGGATCATCTCAGGACGTCGAATTACGGCCTGTCAGATTTATGTTTTATAATGTTGAAAACCTGTTCGATATTTATAAGGATACTCTTAAGGATGATAATGAATTCCTTCCGGGAGGAGTAATGAGATGGAATCTGACCAGGTATAATAAAAAAATTATTTCGTTGTATAAGACTATAGTTGCAGCCGGTGAGTGGGACCCTCCGGCTGTAGTGGCATTTTGTGAAGTAGAAAACAGAAAAGTGCTCGAGGATCTAATCTACGATACTTACTTATCTAAATACAACTTTGGAATAGTTCATGAGGAATCGCCCGATATAAGAGGAATCGATGTGTGTCTTATCTATAGGAAGGATTTAGCTGAAGTAATTGATTATAAATATTGGATCCCTTCAGGAATCAGCAGGGAAGAATTTGCCTCAAGAAGCGTACTCTATGTGAAGATGATAATTGCTAAAGATACCATTCACATAATAGTAAACCATTGGCCATCAAGAAGGGGAGGGGTTCTTGCAGGTGAAGATCTCAGAATGAAAATTGCTGCAATGGTGAGGGCCAAGGCTGATTCAATAATGAAATTAAGTTCCACCGGAGAAAAAATTGTTTTATTGGGAGATTTTAACAGTACTCCTGACGATCTGGAGATGAAGTCATTGATTAGCCCTGCTGATTCGTCCAGATTTTTGATAAATCTGTCTGAGAGTCTTGCCGGAAAGGGTTCTGGAACCTATCGTTATCTCGGAACATGGGATATGATCGACCAGGTATTAGTATCAAACACGCTTCTGATTAATGACAAGGGTTTGGTTACTGATCTTAAGATGTTGAGTGTTTTTAAACCTGACTTTCTGTTGAAAAAAGATTCTAAATATCCCGGATACACACCTTTTTCGACATATCGCGGATACAAATATCAGGGTGGATTCAGTGACCATCTGCCTGTTCTGCTGGATCTCAAATTCATATCACCTGATCGATAGGAGTAAGTCCGATCTCTTTTCCTTTTTCGATCATCAATTTTCTCGCAGCTGCGTGTTCATTAGGGATTACCCCGTCTAGTATGGCTTCTCTTATGGCGTTTTTAATCAGTCCAACCTCTTTTCCAGGACCAATACCAAAGGTTTTTATAATTTCACTTCCGTCAACAGGAGGCTGAAATTTTCTGATTACGTCCTTTTCTTCTATTTCTTTGAGCTTTTTCCTTACATGTTTGAAGTTCTCGAGATGCTTGGTTTTTTTTACTTCATTCTTTGAAGTAATATCTGCCTCACACAATAGCATCAGATCGTCAATATCATCACCTGCTTCAAAAAGTAACCTCCTGATTGCTGAATCTGTTACTATTTCCTGGGAAACAGCGATTGGCCGAAGATGAAGCTCAACTATTTTTTGAACATATTTCATTTTTTCATTCAGAGGAAGCTTGAGTCGTCTGAAGATATCAGGGATCATTTTAGAACCAATATATTCATGACCGTGGAATGACCATCCTGTATCTTCTGAATATTTCTTTGTAACAGGTTTGGCAATATCATGAAGAATTGCGGCCCATCTCAGCCATAGATTGTTCGTATTTTTACTTATATTATCAAGAACTTTTAATGAATGGTGAAAATTATCTTTATGAGCTTTCCCTTCAATAGTTTCAACTCCTTTAAGATTATCAAGCTCAGGGAGAACAATTTTTAGCAACCCTGACCTTTCCAGTAAAAGAAAGCCTTTGGAAGGATGCTCACAGACAATAATTTTATTTAATTCGGTGATAATTCTTTCATGAGAAACAATCTTAATCCTTTCAGCGTTTTCTATTATCGAATTAAATGTTCTTTCCTGAATGGTGAAGTTAAGTTGGGTAGCGAACCTGATTGCTCTCATCATCCTTAACGGGTCATCTGAAAATGTCTTATCCGGATCAAGCGGTGTCCTGATTATCTTCTTTCTGAGGTCCTCAATACCATCGAAGGGATCAAGAAATTCTCCGAATGTATCCTTATTAATACTTATAGCCAGAGCATTAATTGTGAAATCTCTTCGCCTCTGATCATCCTCAAGAGTACCGTCTTCCACAACTGGTTTTCTAGACTCCCTGTTATACGACTCCTTTCGGGCTCCAACAAATTCGATTTCATATTCATTACTTTTGAACATTGCTGTTCCAAAATTTTTAAAGACGCTGACTTTAGTACCCGGACTAATCTTTCTTGCTGCCTTGCGGGCTATGTCGATACCGCTGCCTATTACAACAATATCTATATCCTTTTCAGGGTGATTTCTTTTCAGAATACAATCCCTCACCCAACCTCCGATAACATAAGCCTTCACATTCTCCGATGTCACCACCTGCGAAAGCAATTCAAAAATTTTGTCATTAAGACATATCTTCATATATAGATATGACAACTTGTTATATAATCTGACAAAGTTACAATTAATAGTCAATTTTTTGTAACTAATGAAATTTCCGGGTTATTGGCATAAAGGTTGTTCTGTAAATAAACAAATTGAATTTATTTACGTTTAAAATATAAAAAAAATGGTAGAACATCTGACAAAAGAAACGTTTTTGAATAAAGTTTTCAACTACGAAAAAAATAAAGAGTGGAAATTCGAGGGGGAAAAACCATGTGTAATTGATTTTTATGCAGATTGGTGTAGTCCATGTAAGATGGTGGCACCGTTACTTGAAGAACTGGCAAAAGACTACGATGGTAAAATCGATGTTTTTAAGGTTAATACAGAGGAAGAGCAGGAACTTGCTTCAGCTTTTGGGATAAGAAGTATCCCTTCTTTTCTATTCGTTCCTGCTGAAGGTGAGCCACAAATGGCTTTGGGGGCTTTACCTAAAGAAATATTTGTTAATGCATTCAAAGAAGTTCTTCATGTAGAAATATAGTCTGTTCATCAATATTGAATGACTTTTCATTAAAAAAATTGATTTATTTGAAACAATATGTATCTAATAATCGTTTAAATATATAAGATAGTAACTTTAAGTTACAAAAAGTTTTTTCATGGGTTTAGGTTTAGGGTAGTAAAGTAGTAAATCAGGACTTCGGTCCTGATTTATTTTTTAGGACAATTCCTTAAATATGCTGTTTATCTCCTCCTCAGTTGTCCTGAGTTTCTTCTGACATTGCTTTATCAGTTCAGAAGCGCGTTTTACTTCAACAGACAATTTATCTACGTCAAGATCACCACTTTCAATATTTCTGAGAATATCCTCTATATCTGCTACAGCCTCATTAAACGAAAATTCTTTCTTTGCCATATTCTTTTATTTTAATTTGTTACATTTTTCATTATTGTCTGTAAAAAGCAACTTCGCTCTGGGTCTGCGCTTCGCTTCGACTTTTGTCTTTTATCTTTCAGCTTATGTCTTTCCAACAACCCTGCTCTTAACAGTTCCATCAATAAATTGTGTATCAATAATATCGTCAGCATTTGCCTGAATACTTCTTTTTAAAATTTCTCCATTTATTGAAGTAATAGTATATCCTCTCTGGAGTACATTTTCAGGTTTGAGGATATTTAATATTTTTTCTAATCCTACTAATCGGATATTGTTTTTGTTGAGAGAAGTTAGTGTTCCCGAAATAATTATTTGCCTTCTCCTTTCAATTGCTGTCTCTTTTTCGATTGAAAATGTTTTTACTGCGGAAACAAGTCTGGACCTCAGGTTTACCGGTAAAAGTCCGGCTCTATAGGTATGCTCTTTTCCAATATTAATAATTTCTATAATTCGTCCCGACAGTTTATCCTTAATCCCTGCCAGCATTATTCTGGCAAGAGGTAACAATCTTATACCGGAGGTTTCAATTCTGTTCCTGTTTTTTTCAATGATCCCGGACGAAATATTTTTTATCTCTGAACTCATTTCGATAAGGTGATCTTCAGCAACTACTACACTATTGATCAGAAAATCTGCAACAGCAGTGGGAGTTTTAAGGGAAGTATTTGCCACCATATCTGTAACAGACATATCTTTTTCATGTCCGATCCCGGTTATTACAGGTAAGGGAAACTGTGTTACATGGTAAGCAATGTTATAGCTGTCGAACCAGCTAAGATCTGACTGTGAGCCTCCTCCTCTGATTATAACAACCAGATCAAATAAGTGGGAGTTATTGGCGATCCTGTCAAGTGCACTTATTACCCCTGATTCTGTTTCAGTTCCCTGCATGGCGCTCTCAATAAGTACAGTATAAAAAACATATCCAAAACTATTTCCGGTTAGATGATTGATGAAATCGGAATATCCTGCTGCACTTTTCGAAGAAATAACTGCAATCTTTTGAGGGGCAGTAGGTATGTTGAGTTCCTTATTCATTGAAAATACACCTTCCTGCTCAAGCTTTTTTATTACGAGCTGGCGTTTTATTGCCATTTCTCCGATAGTAAATGCAGGGTCGATATCTGTAATAATCAGGCTCAATCCATATAATTCGTGATATTCAACTTTTGCTTTAATCAGAATATTCAGGCTCACTTTTAGTGACTCTCCTGTAATATTTTCAAAAAACGACTTCAGGAATCTGTATCGTTTACTCCAGATAATAGCTTTTATACGGGCTCTGACATTTTTCTCAGCAGGATGTTTTTCAATGAGTTCAAGGTAACAATGACCTGCACTGTTTTCCTTTATTTCTGAAATTTCAGCTACTACCCAGTACATACCTGGCAGAGCCATATACAAAGAATCTCTGATTATCAGTTGTAATTCCGTTAATGACAATTTCTCTGTCATAATCAGTTTGTTATTTTTATAATCTTATGAACATACACACCATTTGTACTTTTTATTCTAATGAGGTAGACTCCCTGCTCTTTGCCTTGTAGTTCTGTCAGAAAAAGAGTTTTTTCTGCAAGATCAGGAAAATCTTTCCTCCATATTAATTTACCGGTCATTGAAATTATCTCAATTGTAATTAATCCTGGTGGTTGACGAAAGTTGATTTCTATAGTACCTGTTGTAGGGTTTGGTCCAACAAAAGTTTTTCCAACCGGAGCGTCAGTATATTCCCGTAGATTAGCGAGAGTAACAACCATATCGGGAATCCCGTAGCCATAAAGTGAGTCGGGTGAATTATGTCTGTTTGCACTTGTGTGAAGAAATTCAATAATATCGGTGTTCAGCGCCTGAGGAACAGCCTGCATCAGACAGGCAATCATTCCGCTTAAAACAGGGCAGGAAAAGGAAGTGCCGTTAGCTCTCACTGGTAAATCCGAAGATGTTTGAACGGGTACGCTTACCCCCATTGCCACATTATCAGGTTTTATCCTACCATCGGCAGATGGTCCGGCTGATGAGAAAGTTGATATCAGATTATTTCCGTCTACAGCCCCTGTCGCAATTACGCTATGTCCGTCTGAAGGGAAAATGATACGTTTCCATGTATTATTTCTCTCATTACCAGCGCTATTTACAACAAGAATTCCTTTTGATGCAGCAATATCTGCAGCTTTAGTTACAAAGGCGGTATTCCCATCGAGATCAGTGTAATTATAATTTAGCGTGGGATCATCAAAATTGTAATATCCCAGCGATGACGAAATTATATCAGCGCCCGCACTATCGGCATATTCCGCACCTGAAGCCCAGAAATCTTCTTCACATGGGAACTCGGAGTCTACGTCTTCTGTTTTGAGAAGCAGAAAATCGGCTCCGGGGGCTGTTCCCTGAATTAATCCGGGCAATTCTCCTGCTATCACTGAAAGGACAGCGGTTCCATGAGTACTACTGTTATATATAAACTCCTCGTTAGTTACAAAATCCCACGTTTGTTTAATTCCATTTCTATTTCGGAGATTGTTTAGTGATGAAATCAGATCTGCATTCAGGAAACCACCGTCAAGAACAGCTATCAGAATGTTTTTTCCATTAAAACCCAATGCATGAAGAGGATAACCATTGACCATTGTAATTGGTCTGTCGTATGGAGGCAGGTCGTATTGTTCGATCTCAAATTCAAGTTTATTATAAAAACCGGAGCTCTTAACCGGTGTTTTTACATTTTTAACATCAATTACAAAAGGTAAATCGAAAAGTTGTTTAATATCAGCTGGTAAAGAAGTTTTAAATAGGGCTGTATTCATCCATTTTGATGTACAATGAAGTTTGAATCCGGAAACTGATATCAGATTAAGATAGTTTTTGCTTACAGGCAGATCTCTGAAATCAGGTACTGACACTCCGGCTTTTTGCCTACGAGCGATGGCTCTTGGTGAAAGTAGTTCTTCAGGTGTAAATGAGCCAACAGTATTTTCGCCTTTATCTCTGAAGTAGACCCTGTAATAATAGGCATAAACCGGATCCTGACCATATATCCAATTAGACATGGATAACAGCAACAGAGTAAATACGATTTTCACTCCTTTACCGGCTGAAAGTTTGAAAAAGTTCATGGTCGGATGACCCCGGTTTTTTCCGGGTCGGGAATTTTCCCTTTGTTTTTTTCAAGCTGGTCTAAATATTCAGATTCATCAATATCCATCTGTCGGTTTTTAGAAACTCCTCCAACGTATTCTAATTTATACTTAACTGTTCCATCAGTGTTATAAATTTGCCATAGCCCATCCCGTACATCATTATTATACTGACCCGAGAATTCCATTTTCCCGTTTTCAAACCAGACATCAAATTTACCATTAACCTTATCATTCAGAAAAGATGATTTTAGACATACTTCCCCATTTGGATAGTACTGAATCCATTCTCCCTGTCGTATGTCGTTTACAAATGAAAGTCTTTCTGCCACTGTGCTATCGGGGTAAAATTTAAATGACATCCCATTTCTGAGATTCTTCGAATAGCTTTCCTCACAGATAAGATATCCGTTAATCGATATTGAGAAGAATTGCCATTTCCCTTCTTTCAACTGGTTGATATATTTTCCTTTTGAGGAGATAAAACCATTAGAATGATAAATTGATGCCAAAGCTTCTTTGCTATCAGCACTATAAATGAGTAAAGATTTTAAGACTTTATTTTCGTAATATCTTCGAAACTCACCAACCGGATTATCATCCTTAAAAAACCCATCATACATAACGATTTCATTCGTGTATTTTTTTATCCAATGTCCCTGTTTTCTTCCAAGTTGGTCAGTTTTATTTAATTCTGAAGCAGATTGGCATAGTGCTATGGATGAAATGGCTAACAGAAGTGATATTGAGGCTATTTTCAGATTCATAATAAGCCCCCTTCCCAACCTTCCCCCAGGGGGGAAGGAGCAGAAAGTAAAGCCTTTCCCCCGTGGGGGAAACGGGAAAGGGGGTCGTTTAGGAAAATGGAAGTAGTTGATTATTAACATTGTAAAATTGCAATATTTTAATATTAACTTTTCATTATTGATTCCTGATAGTTAATAAATATTATATAAAAGTACAAAAAAAAGAGGTTGAAATTTCTTTCAGCCTCTTTTGTGAACAAGTTATCTTATATTATTTTACCTCTTCAAAGTCAACATCGGTCACCTCATCATTTCCCTGCTTTGTATTATTTGCGCCGGGTTGTTCCTGACCTGGTTGTGATGCTTGCGGACCTGCATTCTGCGCGGTTTTATACATTTCTTCCGAAGCAACCTGCCAAACTGAATTCAATTCAGCAAGAGCTTTATCGATTGCCTCAATGTCTTGTAATTTGTGCGCTTCTTTAAGTTTCGCAAGAGCCTCTTCAATTGCCGGTTTTTTATCTGCAGGCAGCTTATCGCCAAATTCTTTAAGTTGTTTTTCTGTTGTAAAGATCATACTATCAGCAGTATTTATCTTCTCAACTTTTTCTTTTGCCTTACTATCGGCTTCAGCGTTAACTTTGGCTTCTTCCCTCATTTTTCTGATTTCTTCATCACTTAATCCTGATGAAGCTTCAATCCTTATCCTCTGTTCTTTCCCTGTGCCTCTGTCTTTTGCAGAAGCATGTAAAATTCCATTTGCATCGATATCAAAGCTTACCTCAATTTGAGGAACTCCTCTGGGTGCCGGTGGAAGTCCGTCGAGATGGAAACGTCCGATAGTCTTATTACCGCTTGCCATAGGTCTTTCGCCCTGAAGGACGTGTATCTCAACTGATGGCTGGCTGTCGGCTGCTGTGGTGAATACTTCAGTCTTTTTGGTAGGAATAGTGGTGTTTGACTCAATAAGTTTCGTCATTACCCCACCCATAGTTTCAATACCAAGGGACAATGGTGTGACATCAAGAAGTAAAACATCTTTTACCTCACCGGTAAGAACGCCGCCCTGTATTGCTGCTCCAACGGCAACAACTTCGTCGGGATTAACACCTTTTGAAGGGACCTTTCCAAAGAATTTTTCAACAAGCTGTTGAATTGCAGGGATACGTGTAGACCCTCCAACAAGCAACACTTCATCTATTTCAGAGACAGTCAGTCCTGAATCTTTAATAGCTAATTTGCAGGGCTCAATACATGCCTGAATCAGTTTGTCGCATATTTTTTCAAAGTTGGCGCGTGTAAGTGTTTTTACAAGATGCTTGGGAATTCCATCGACAGGCATAATGTAAGGAAGATTTATCTCCGTTGTGGTTGAACTTGAAAGCTCAATTTTGGCTTTTTCGGCAGCCTCTTTCAGACGCTGTAATGCCATTGGATCTTTTCGCAGATCAATATGTTCATCTTTCAGGAACTCATCAGCCATCCAGTCGATTATAAGATGATCAAAGTCGTCGCCTCCGAGGTGAGTGTCTCCATTTGTAGATTTAACTTCAAATACGCCATCGCCAAGTTCCAGAATTGATATATCGAATGTTCCGCCACCAAGATCAAAAACAGCTATCTTAAGGTCTTTTGACTTTTTGTCGAGGCCATAAGCCAGAGCAGCTGCAGTAGGCTCGTTAATAATCCTTTTGACATTCAACCCGGCTATCTCACCGGCTTCTTTTGTAGCCTGGCGTTGCGAATCGCTGAAATATGCAGGAACAGTTATAACTGCATCAGTAACTTCCTGACCTAAATAATCTTCTGCAGTTTTCTTCATTTTCTGAAGAATCATTGCGGAAATCTCCTGAGGAGAATAATTACGGTCATCAATTTTTACCCTTGGAGTATTATTATCACCTTTTACGACTGTATAGGAGACTCTCTTAATCTCTTTTGTAACCTTGTCATATGTTTCTCCCATGAACCTTTTAATTGAGAAAACAGTCTTTTTAGAATTTGTGATAGCCTGTCTTTTGGCGGGATCGCCTACTTTCCGTTCACCATTCTCAACAAAAGCTACAATAGAAGGAGTGGTTCTTTTTCCCTCACTGTTAGGGAT
>DATCHE010000179.1:0-54450 GCA_036508535.1 Bacteroidales bacterium
GACTCTGCTGTGCGGAAATCGTTATGGATAATACCAACGAAATAAAACTGCAGAAAATAATTCGTTTAAAAACACTTCTAGTCATAACATTTTTTTTAATTATTTATTTTACTATTCACAATAGTTCGCGCTACTAGCGGCGAATAAAAAGTAATTCTTGAAGATACACCGCTTCTTGCGGCGGGGAGCTTCATTTGGGGAACTCATAACTATTAATTTGTATAGCCTGGATTTTGTTCGATTTTCCCGAATATATTTCGTGCGATTTCGCTATATGGAATAGGCCATAAATTGTGGTAATCACTTATTGTCAGGCCTGTATAAGGGTTGTACTTCCGATTCCTTTCTACTGATTTACCTAAGCGTAAAAGTGTTAATGATCTCCATTCTTCACAATAGAGTTCACGCAATCGTTCATCAAGCACAAAATCAAGAGTTGCTTCGGAAGATGAAATAGGAGTAGCATTAGCTCGTATTCTAATTGAATTGATGTCATCGGCTGCTTTGGCTTGATTGTTATTACCGATATAGGCTTCTGCTCTTAATAGATAGGTTTCGGCTAAACGGAATAAGTACTCATCCTTTAGGCTTTTCCTTTCAACACTAGTCAGGAGTATTTCGCCAAAAGCATTTTTTTTAGGCGAACCGTCTGAATTCGTTTGGTAAGCATCAGCTGGAAAGTTTGATATTCTGACAACTTTGGTAATAATCGGGTACCATTTTCTAATCGTATCAAGACCAGCTGTTTTATTTATGCCATCCTTTACCATCCATTTCCCAAAATAAGGAGATGCAGTATTATCAACTCTGACATCTCTAATAATGTTGTAAGCCGAGTTACGAATATCCTTTCCTGCATCTGCCCCCCACAGTGAATATAAGAAAAAGTCCGTTGGTCTTATCCAACCAATTCCCACACCACCTTTGGCATCAGTAACTCCTAAAAATAAACTTTTCCCACCAATAGAAAGCGTAGAATACCATGGTATAACTGCTCTGGTTAAGTCAAAGGAATTATTTGAACCTGCATTCAGATAATCATATTGGAAAACGTACAATCCTTCTTTGTTTCCTGAAGTTCTGTTTTGATTGTTCAGACGGAACAAATCCGAGTATACATCGCCCGGGTCATTTTTATTCGATCCAAAACGAGATGTCATTAATTTACAGGCTGGATAATCAATAACTGCAGTAGCCATCTGGATGGCATTATCCCATTCTTTCAAGGAAATATAAATTTCTGACAGAAGGTGTTGGCAAACTTGTTTACTTACTTTACCGTCCTTAACTTTGTCTATATCAGGTAAATTAGCTGCTGCAAATTCCAAATCAGTAGCACATTGTCGATATACTTCTTCGCGGGTTGCTCTGGTTAAATTTCTCAGTGGAGTTGATGATTCATGTAGAATTAAAGGAACCCCACCATAAAGATGCCCTAGCACTCTATATGAAAAGGCCCGAAAAAATAATGCTTCAGATTTGAAAATTAATTTATCAGCATCGGAAACTTGACATTTCGGATTCTCTAAACGGTCAATTATTACATTTGCATCTTTGATCATATAATAATGATGTGTCCACATTCCAAGAGTAAGAGTAGGATCATTAGGAACCAACACATTTGTATAGTCGTTTAATTTCCCTAACTGACCAGGTAAATAATTTGTCGCATTATATGCAAAATCAGTAGCATAGTATCGGGTAAACATCATGTCAGCATTTGCCCCCCAGTAAGAATATCTTAGATAGTAGTACAGATTATTTACTGACATTTGAAACTGGTTACTAGTGATGTATGAGTTTTCAGGTGATAAAAAGTCTTTTGGAATTTCTGTTAAAAGTTCATCTTCATTGCATGAAGTAAAACTGATCACACTTACAAAAAAGATCGTAACAATTAAATATAGATTGATTTTTTTCATGGTAATTATTATTAGATGTTTAATTTTTTGCATCATACTGAATTAAAATTCAACATTTATTCCTAAAGTGTAACTCTTCATAACAGGAACACCCCCAGGTGTTAAACCGGCACCAGTTTCCGGATCCCAACCTTCCCACTTTGTCCATGTTATTAAGTTCTTGGCTGATACATATAGCTTTAAAGTTCTTATTTTTAATCTATCTAGAAATTGTGGTTGAAATTGATATGATAGAGAGAGATCCTGAAGCCGAACAAAACTACGAGAAGAATATGGTTGGACAGATTCTCCTACAGACTTTGGATAATCACCTATTTGTCTATATTTTGCATTTGGATTCTGAGGAGTCCACCAATCCCAAGTGGGTGAATTCTGCAGTTTGAGATTATCAATATTCTGCCAGTTCCCGGCAGCAACAGCTTTATAATAATTCTTGCCACCTTGTATAGAGTTTATAAAGAAATCAAATTCAAAGTTTTGGTATTTGAGACTATTATTAATGCTGAAACGATATGATGGATCTTTGTAGCCAACTATTGTGCGGTCGTAAGCAGCTGTCCACAGACCATCAGGAACGCCCGCAGCACCGCTTATGTCGCGAATCTTATATGTTCCGGCTGAATATCCAGCAGGGATATTAGGAACATCGGCAATTTGCCACATTCCAATAATATCATAATCATACCATACCCCATAAGGTTTTCCCATAATAATAGAATTGCCAGAATTAGAGGATATTATGTTATCTTCAATGCCATCATTATTTGCATCTATTCCGGTGATAGATACCACCTTGTTTCGGTTAAGTGAAAAATTAAATGAAATATCCCATCGGAAATCCTTTATTAAAATTGGATTCCCATTAATGGAAAATTCAACTCCACTATTTCTCATTCTTCCAATATTAATTGGAACGGTTCCAAATCCATTGAAAACAGGAATATCAATGTTATACAATAAATCTGATGTATTCCCAATATACCCTTCAATAGAACCTGATAATCGGTTATTGAACAATGAATAGTCAATACCAAGGTTTGATTCTGTAGTTTTTTCCCATTTAAGATCAGAATTAGCCAGCGAAGATATCCATTGGGCCATTTCTGCAGGAGCACCGTCACCATAAAGATAGCGTACTCCCGATGATACTTTGGCTAATGTGGCATATCGACCAACAGTCCTATTCCCACTCACACCATAAGAAAGCCTTAGTTTTAATAGATTGAGCCAAGGATTTTTGTCTTTTAAAAAACCTTCTTCAGAAGCTATCCAACCTAAAGCAATAGAAGGAAAATATCCCACTTTGTTATTTGCACCAAAACCGGAGAAAGCATCCCTACGAATTGTGGATGTAACCAAATACTTATTTTTGTATCCATAGTTAAGCCTACCCATTTCATACAAACTAGATTCAGTCCAGGCATTAGAAGATATGAGTCGTTGGTCAGCCTGTCCAGCTTGCAAACTATTATACCCTAATGCATCATTCAGAAATATTTGGGCAGTTGCATTGTCGCTGTCAGCCTCCCGTCTTTCAATCCCATAAACTAAAGTAGCATTAACAGAATGATCGTTAAAAGTCCTTTTGTAAGTTAAAACATTGTCGAATGTCCAGTCGTATTCGTAAGAATGATTTTTCGAAGCACTTCCCTGAAAGCTTAAATCTGCTGCATTAAAATTATTCTGCCTTGTGGTTATTACATTTTGAGAAACATTCGCCCTGTAACTTAATCCATTAATAAACGGCATATTTATATCTGCATAAAAATTCCCGAATATATTCAACCTTTTATCTAGATTGTCTTGCTGAATCTCAATCAAAGGATTAAGTAAACCTTTGTATGGATAGTGTATAGGGTTATTATCTGCGTCGTATGCCGGGACCAAAGGAACAAATGTTTGAATAGTCCCTATGTTTGGAGACGCACCTGAATTGTCGCTGTTTGTTATGAAAGATTGAATACCCAATTTCATCCATTTGGTAACATCATTTTCTAAATTTAGCCTCACAGTGTATCTTTTATACTTATCATTAATTACAATATTGGCTTGGTCAAGGTAGCTTACAGAGAAAAAATAACTTGACAAACTCGATTTACCTCTGATACTTAATGTGTTGTCTTGAATAAAGCCATTCTTTCTAGTTAATAATTTCCACCAATCCGTATCAGTTCCATTGTTATAGCCATTAACTGCCTCTATGCCATACAAAATGCCCGAGACATTAAAATTTGGGTTTTCCTGTACATAATCAGGAGCCAAGTAGGCTGTTGTATAATACATTGTCTTTATCTTCTTTATATATTCCTCAGAATTTTCAAGTTTTACCTCATAGGATGGCAATTGGTATGACCAAGAGCTGTTAAATGATACAATGGGTTTACCTAGTTCCTTCCCCATCTTTGAAGTTACTAATATTACTCCGTTACTTGCCTGTGATCCATAAATAGCCGTTGCTGATGCATCTTTCAGTACATCAATTGATTCAATATCATTACCACTGATATCAACCAAGTTTCCCCGAAAAATCACCCCGTCTAATACAATCAAAGGGGAGGTAGTTCCTGAAATCGTAGTTCTACCCCGAATAGAAATGCTGGCGTCCTGGCCTGCAGTTGTCACCTGTCCAATATTTAGTCCGGGAACGGTACCTTGCAATGATTGTGTAATACTAACATTTGGTGACTCTCTGAAAGATTCAATATTGGCTCGTGTTACACTTCCAGTCAGATCATGTTTTTTCACGGTTCCATAGCCAACCACAACTACTTCATCTAGCCCAACAGCCTCCTCTGCCAATACAACATCTATTATCGTTCTTCCGATTATTGGAATTTCCAGTGATGTCATGCCTACAAATGAAAAGATCAGTGTTGCGTTCTGAGGTACATTACTTATGGAGTATTTACCATTTGCGTCTGAAAGGGTTCCGGCTGTAGTACCTTTTACAACCACTGTTACCCCAATCAGGGGAGCCCCCTGCAAATCGGTGACAGTCCCACCTACTGCAACTTGCTGAAATTCTGTAGCATATATTGCATTATTAAAACTGATAGTAAATAAAGCCAGGATCACGATGAATAATCTCATCAGAGATGCTTTAATAATACCCGTTTTAAAAGGAATAACTAGAAATTTACATCTGTTTCCCATAATTAAAAGTTTTAGTTAGTTAAATTGTTTTGTAATTGAATTAAAATTCTGTAATTTTTCCCAATTCAGTGTTTGCTGTATGCAAAATAGATTTATAAAGTGTTCAGGTAAAGTTTTGTTTGTTTTTTCATAGGCGAAAAAATTTAAAGGTTAGCCATAGTTTAAGGTAGTATATACTTAAATGCTATGTAGTTGATTATTAATTATATAGCAAGTTTTTCATAATTAAACTTTTTGATTTTCAGAATATTAGCTTAAGTCTTAAATTAAATTACAACACTTTCATTTTCTCCAATTATTTAATATCCGGCTCTATTGTTTCTTTTCCCGATTACTTTCACGAGTAATTTTTTACTACTGTTTTAATCTGATAAAAATTAATTTATTTTCTTTTACTTATTTAAAGATTGAGCTTTTGTACGATTGAATCTGACAATGAAACAGAATGTTCTGAGAATCGGTACAGCAAAAAAATATATTTTCACTACTTATCATTTTATAACTTCTAAAAATATATGTCTAATTCAAATTAACCTGACTGAATTATTAAAAAAAATGACCGGGACTGAAGTTTTGCGTACACATAAATAACCTAACCTAGCTATGATAAAACAGTCTGGACGGAAATCTTCTTTTTGTGAAGATAAAACCCACCATTATCTCCTCCCGGTCATTATTTAAAAAATTTTATCTGACAAAGTAATTATTCCCCCTTACACGAATACTTTCTCGTGTACTTTAAAATGTAAATATACAAATTTTATTAATTCGCAAATAATTTCTGTGAAAAAATAAATTTTAAAGTCAGATTTGTTTCAGAAAGAAATCAGGTGAATCTGATTCGAACAAAACCATCAACACATTAAATTCTGATGAGATAATTGGATTCATCGGTTTTCAGTTTTATTGATTACTCATTAATTTCAGATTATATTCGTTCCCACGAAGTCCTTTGGGAATTTGAGAATAAGGTTTTCTTTCGCCGATATGCACACTGTATGCATTATAATGAGCGGTAGCAAAATTTGAGCTACCCGGTTGTTGGCGTCTGCCCGATTGTGGAGCAGCCTCAGCATTCGTACCTGAGGGTTGGCTCAATGCAGCAGCATTAAAGTTAGCATTTTTTTACTCTATTGATACCTCTGAAGGGATAGAAGTTCATTTCAAACGCTCTCTCTTCGTAAGGCTGCAACCATGAATAGTAGGGCTGATAGTACCTAAAAAAGATATCTATGAGTGAAAAAAGACTCTGATTTAAAATTTCCTATGCTCCCTGCTAAACTGAAAATTGATCAATCTACATTTGGTGCTATAACTTCAGTATCGTAAACAACTGATCGCCTCGCTTCCTCTGCAGAGAAAGCATTCCCGCAGGCAGCCTGCACAAACAAGGAAGCACCAAGGACCGTCGTTTCTTTATGATTAATGATTTTAACAGGTACCCCGGTGAAATCAGCTCTAAGCTTGTTCCACAACCTATTTCTAGACCCACCCCCGACACAAATAATACTTTCAGTCTTAAAGCCCCCTGCCTCTTCAAGGGCTCTCTTCCCCTCCACAAGTCTTAAAGAAAGAGCTTCAAGTATTGCACGGTAAATCTCGTCACGTGTTGAGTCCAAAGTCAGACCAATTATCTGACCTCCGGGTTTACCCTTCAACTCTTCGTAGAATTTAGGCAAAACGCTCACCCCGTTGGAGCCGGCTGGTACTTTTTCTGCTCCGCTAATCATTACTTCATATACATTATCTTTAACATCTCTGAACAGATTCCTTCGGGCCCACTCAATAATCCCGGATGCAATCCATTGATTGCCAATATTATAAAACCCTAACACAGAATCAAGTTCCGTCGTAATACCACTGTCGAGTTGTTCCTTTCCTGCTTTGAATCCGGTTGCACGGACCATAAGAATTTCCCAGGTTCCGGAACTTAACACGGGCTGGTTTTTTTCTGCCCCCGAACCAAAAATTGCAAACTGAGTGTCATGGCCTGTTGCTACAACAGCGATACCCTCAGGAATGGAAGTTGCGGATGAAGCTTTTTTATTGATCTTCCCTATTACTGTACCTGCTTCGACAGGAGTCCCAAGCTTATCTAATGGGAAATTTATCTTACCAATAATATTCTTTGAGAATCCCCTGGCAGACAAGTTCGTAAGCATAGATGTACCTGACATAGATATATCATTTACCATCTCCCCTGTAAGAAAAAAGGTGAATATTGATGGCATAAAAAGAAACCGGTAGCTGCTCTCCACTATGGCAGGTTTATGTTCGTTGAGCCAAATAAGTTTGTTGATTGTATTGAAATTGAAAGGAAGAACTCCGCTCTCTTTATACAAATCAGCAAGTGGTATATATTTATCAATATCCGACATTACCGATTTAGTCCGCTCACACTGCCAGGAAATAACCGGGTAAAGTATTTTTCCAGACTTATCGAAAAGGGTTCCGTCAACACCAAATGTTGTAACGGTAACCCCTGCAATTCTGTTTTTATCGATCTGTTTAATGACCTTTCGTGAAGCCCGGCACATCTTTTCCCAAATCAAATTTACATCCCAAATTCTATATGCCGGATAGCCGGGATCGGGAAAGGTACTGTTCGGAAATGATTCAGATGCCTGAATTTCACCTTTATTATTAATTGCAACAGCTCTTACATTTGTCGCTCCACAATCGAAAACAATTACAATATCACCTTTAGACATTATTGCACTTCCTATTTATACAATGCTCCATACGTCTGGCATGCCCTGTAATCAGATCCCTCTTTGTCCATCCCAAATGCATTCCATGAACTCGGCCGGAATACTTTCTCACTATCTGTATTATGCATGCAAACAGGAATCCGTAACATTGATGCCAGGGTAATCAGATCAGCGCCAATATGACCATAGCTCGAGGCGGAGTGGTTAGCTCCCCAGTTTGCCATAACCGAATACACATCAGTAAATGGCCCTTCCCCCGTAAGTCTTGGAGCGAACCACGTCGTTGGCCATGTGGGATTAGTCCGGTCAGTAAGTATATTATTCATTTTTTCAGGCAACTCAACAGTCCATCCTTCAGCAAGCTGGAGGACAGGTCCCAGACCTTTCGCAAGATTTACCCTTGATATTGTAATCGGCATGGTCCCTTTTGTGTTGAAATGCGATGAAAAACCTCCGCCCCTGAAATATCCTGTGTCAGCGGGTGGCCATTGTGTTGCTTCAAGACATCCGGACATATCCTTTTCCGTAATATTCCAGAAAGGTTTGATGCACGACTCACCCTTATGTGTCTGCCTCCCTGAAAAATCAAGTGCTGAGGCTCCGGAATTTATAAGGTGAATGACACCATTTGCCGCAAGACCTTCAGGTTTTATGCCAGTTACTCTATTGATTGCTGAAGGACTCCAGTAAGTTCTGATATCGGAAAACATCTGTGCTGTATTAGTAAGGAGGTAACCAAACAACATAGGAACTCCATTCATTGCATCATTCTCTGTTGCAACAAGATATGGAGGTCGTGTACCATTCCAGTCGAATGAAGAGCAGAGGATGGCTTCAAGGAAATCCCCGTTGGGCATATGGTCTGTCCATTGCCTTTGTCCCTGGAATCCTGATAGAATTGCATTATGACCAAGAGCCTCTTCTCCAAATCCAAGGTTTTTAAGTCTTGTATTACCAACCATCAAATCGCGCGCAATAAGTGTCATTTTTACAACAGTTTCCCACTCTTTCTCCTTCTGCTTTGCTGACTTCTTGATACTGTTAAGGTCCTTCCCCTCCCTGCAGTTCTTTTTTGTCCATTTAAGAGCTTTTAAAAATTCATCTTTATCAAAGATTTCTTCATTAATACGCCTGTTGAATTCACTCATATCAACATATTCATTGCGCATACCTAGGTATTCCTGAAAAAAATCTTCCCTTACGATTGAACCTGCTATGCCCATAGAAACTGATCCCATCGACAGATATGACTTACCTTTAATTATGGAAACTGCCAGACCTGCCTTTACAAATCGCAGGATTTTTTCTTTAACGTCTTCGGGTATTGACTTATCGTCTAAATCCTGAACATCATGACCATAAATTCCAAAAGCGGGCAATCCTTTCATGGTATGCCCTGCCAATGCAGCAGCAAGGTATACCGCTCCTGGTCTTTCAGTCCCGTTAAATCCCCAGATAGCTTTCGGAATATCTGGATTCATGTCTATCGTTTCGCTGCCGTAACACCAGCATGGGGTGACAGTGAGGCTTACTCCTACACTGTTTTTGCTAAACTTCTCAGCACACATTGCCGCTTCGGCAACGCCGCCAATGCATGTATCTGATACTATGCACTCAACAGGCTTACCATTTGGATATTTAAGATTTGAAGAGATAAGTTTGGCCGCACTCCTGGCCATATCCATTGTCTGCTTCTCCAATGACTCCCTCACACCATTCATCCGGCCATCTATTGCCGGACGTATTCCTATTTTTGGAAATTCACCTATAACAGTTTTGTAGTCTAAATTTGTTACCATTTTTGTAGTTGTTAGTGAAAATAATTTAAGAATAAATGAAGTTTATTTTACAAGATACCAACCTTAGCAATTGGTTCAGGCCGCAATGGATTACCTGCAGAAAGACTTTTTATTAAAGATTTTCCATTTTCAGGCCATCGGCGTCCTGCGTGAATGCGAGCATGCCGGAGTGGCCGAGCAGTTCAACCTTCACGATTCTGCCTTGCTGCGTTTTGCCCGACGCCAGGGATGTGATGACAACTGCATAGCGCCCAACCGGAAGCACCAGAGCCGTCACGTTATGCCCCTTGCCGCCCTGATTGTCAGGCCAGCATAAACCCTGGTCGACATAGGGACCTAAGAGATTATTGCTGATAGCATAGACTGCGAGCGAGTTGCCCCTTGCCATGTGGCCTCCAGCCTGATCCCAGCGGCTGGCAAATATGTGATACCTGCCGTCAGGCCCTTTGATGATCTGACCGTCCCAGTAGCTCCACTGCCTGGCCGTCGTGTCTTCGAGGCCGTTCTTCGGATCACGCGGACCAACCTGAGAAGCTCCCCAGACATCTCCGGACAGCGAGCCATTAACCGGTGTTGGAAGAAAATAGTCTATAAATGTTTTTTCCTGTGCCTGCAACAATGTGCTGAAGGACATTATCATTATTGCAAAAATTATGTTCAACTTTTTCATAATTTTAATTTTATTTGTTTACAAAAGAATTTGTGGAAAGATAAATTTCATTTCCCTACTATCAAAATGGATCTTTTTAGCTTTCTAATACTCCCAAAGAGCTTTCTTTTCTTCATTCGGATCTTAGTTAGTTAATCCTTATTAATTCGTGTTTTTTGATTCTTCGCTAGCATTGGATATTTACCGGGACCAAAACTATGGTCTGGTAAAACCAGCGAAAAATATAATATAATATTTCTTGTCTTTTCAATCTCATCCAGTTGATCAGAATTTTAACTTTGATTTTATAGCCTATGTCAGTAATCGCTTTCCAGATTACTTTCACGAGTAATTTTGTAATACTATTTTTATCTGATAAAAATTAATTTATCCTCTTTTATTTATTTAAAGATTGAGTTTTTGTACGATTGGATCTGACAATGAAACAGAATATTCTGAGAATCGGTACAGCAAAAAAATATTTTCACTACTTATCATTTTCTATTTCTAAAAATACTTGTCTAATTCAAATTAACCTGACTGAATTAATAAAAAAAAATGACCGGGACTGAAGTTTTGCGTACACATAAATAACCTAACCTACCTATGAAAAAAAGGCCTGGACGGAAACCTTCTTTTTTGTGAAGATAAAACCCGCTAATATCTCCTTCCGGTCATTATTTAAAAATTTTTCGTCTGACAAAGTAATTATTTCCCCTTACACGAATACTTTCTCGTGTACTTTAATATGTAAATATAATTAATTTTATTGATTCGCATATCTTTTGAATAAAAAAACTTAAAATTTCAAAGTCAGATTTGTTTCAGAAAGAAATCAGGTATTAAGCTAAAGGGAAGACCCAAAACGCAGTTAAACCATTTTATATCCTCCACGTGCCCTAATCTCAGGTATTTTACCGTTGGCCCATTTTTGGGTCAGCGCAGGAAGAAGTTCCAGTTCTCCGGTCTGGCTCTGCAGGGGCATCTCAGCAAAGCCATCGGGAGGACTGTAGTACATGCCGGGGAAATTTATACTAAAGAAATCAAACAGCAGGCATTTTGATAATTAAGATGCACTTTACCAATTGTCAGTCCTGAAAGGTGATGTCGGAAAGCCTTCTTTATTAAAAAGGTTAACAGGTGGGTTTTTACCCCATCCGTAACGAACCGATTTTGGATTTGGAACATCGGGGCTGGAGACAATGACGCTGGTTCCATCTATTTTAACATTCGCCCATACGAATTTTTTGTCTTCACCGGCAATAGCGAAACCGGTAACGTTGTCTCCTTTGGCAACCAATCCCTTCCCTGCAGAACTAAAATTAACCCTTATTGTGTTTCCTTCAATATTCATTTTGCTGTAAATAGGCCCCATATAGGTAAGTTTTTCCTTATAAGCCAAAGCACGGGCAGCCACAGCTAGACGCAAACCTATTTCCTGTTTGTTTTTAGGATGAATATTACCCGGATCATTTGGGTCAGCATTATCGATGGCTGAAACCATTGCCGTATTTGGTATAGAGAGATTTTGCAATTGCCCTTCACGGACGTAGACCATTGGATCATCTTTGACCGGTTCTTTAATCAGATCCTGATGATTGGCAATCTGCACGTAAATAAACGGAAAGTTGCCCTGATTCCAGGCTTTGCGCCAATCGGCAATCATAGTTTCCATAATGTCGCGGTATTGTTTAGCAGTTGGTCCATTAGACTCACCCTGGTACCAGAGTGCCCCACGAATGGCATAAGGTATTAACGGGGCAACCATTCCGTTGTAAAGTACAGTAGGGTTATGCTGGTCTACCCAGGGCCTGGGATTGGAAGGTCCTCTTCTTGGAGCCGCGGTGGTTTGTGTAGCCTGGCCGTTAGCACTCTCGGCTCTTGCCCTTGCTGCAGCTTCTCTGAATTTGGCAGTTTCGTCGCGATAAGTTGCCATTATCCTGGCACTATCGGAATAAAATTTATCCAGTTTTAATTTAAAATTATCTAAAAGGAAAGTAAGGTTTGGATTTGCCTCCAGTGCAGGACGGCTTGTCCATGCCTCGGCCGTACTCGCCCCAAAAGTAGTTATCAGTAATCCAATAGGGACATTCATTTCCTGATACAAGTTCCGCGCAAAGAAATAGGCAGCAGCTCTAAAATGTCCCACGGTAGCTGGTGAGCATACCTCCCATTCGCCGGAAACCTGGTTTTGGGGTAAAAGGTTTGGAGAGTAAGTTGCGTAGAATTGTCTTATCAGCGGATAATTGGCAGTAGCTACTTCCTGGGCCTCGTTAAATACTCCACACCAATAACGGTCTTCCTTAGCAACCGTCATATCCATGTTGGATTGTCCTGAACAAAGCCATACTTCACCCACATAAACATCAGTGAGGGTAATGCTATTATTACCCGTTACAATCATTTCATATGGGCCCCCGGTTTTTAAGTTCCTGAAGTTTACATTCCATTTACCATCTGATCCTGTTTGGGTAGTCTGGTTCAGTTTGTTGATGGTTACAGTTACTTTTTCACCCGGAGCGGCGAAACCCCAAACAGGGACCAACATGCCTCGCTGCAAAACCATATGGTCGGTAAAGGGGCTTCCCAGTTTTATTTGTCCGAATGCGCTACTGAGGCATAGTAAAAGGAGTAAAAAAGTCAAAGACACTTTACTTAGTGTTTTCATAGTATCATGAGTTTAGTTTTGATCGCTATTACTATTTCAATTCTCAACAAAAAATATTGAAGAAACCGGATCAAGCGATAGTTTAACTGTACTTACGGTCTCTCCTTTTACCTCTGTTTTAATAACTTCTGTTTTTTGCTTTTCGCCTGTATGCGGATTCCATATTTCAAGGCTTTTATCACCTCTGAGTGTAACATTAGTATTTATCAGTTTATCGGTAGAGTTTGAGAAAAAGTAGATGTCCCTATCTCCTTTTACCTTATGAAGATACGTCAGAGCACCATCGTATGATATACCCATTTTCACCGGCCACATAGGCGCTTCCTGTATATCAACATCTTTAACCGGAGTTACCTCCTTCAAAACAGCTGCTATTATATTCTGATAAGGTTGAGGGAGAAAGTATCCCCGTCCGCCTGCTTTATTGGAGTTTTTGAAATAACTGGTAAAATCATCTCCTGCAATAGTAATTTCAGTTGTCAGTGGATTATCGTCAGAGATGCCAAAGATTTCGCTGATGATTGCCTTTAATTCCTTATCCCTGTTGAATTCAGAAGATTTTGAAGGCAGCTTGGTTGTAGCAATAATTGTTCCTCCTTTGCGATAAAATTCAAGCATTTTTTTTGCGGCTTCAGCTGATAATGTTTCGCCACCAGGGAGGATGAGAACACGAAATTCTTCTCTGTTTTCCTTGTTATTCAAAATGAGTTTATTCTGATCAACCGTACAACGATCAGTTAAAACTTCAGGATGGATATAAGTAAAATCCACACGCAGTGCCCTGAAGAGCGTTTCTCCAAGATTCATATAATCTATTTCCGGAGGGACAATTCCTCCTTCATAAGCATAATACATATCAGGTGAACTTCCCGGGCGGTTGCTTGTTAATGGTCCTGAAAAACTATAAACCGCCTGAAGTGCCGCAATAGGGTAAAGCATAGCAATATCAGCAACATGCCGGCCACCACGAAGAAGATAGCATGAACGTCCCAGGAAAAGATCCATTTCAGGAGTCTTACCTGATACCGACAGTTGCATGTTCACTCCCATGGCAAGCTGATCGAGAGCAACACGCATTGATATCTGAGGTGTAAGGCTGCGATAAGCTGCATATGTCTCAACAAAAAACTCAGGCTTATCCCAGTTATAACACGATGAGGAAACTATTTTATAAGCCACATTCGACCTGCCAGCAAAATAGATATCGTCCATTGCCGGAATCTGCTGGTGTTTGAATGCTTTCATGAGGTCTCCATTCACACCGACAGGATTGCGTGTCTCTTCCTGATCGAGATGTCCGCTTAACTTAATCCCATGAGCAGTACACCATTCATCCATCTGACCAATGTAGTTTTCTGCGAACATCTCAGCACGGAAGCCAAAGAGTGCATTGCGGGCAGCAGAAGTTTCGGGACCAATGTAATACCACAGAGCAGGATAATATACCATTGGAGAGTAGTGATATTTTTTTTCAAATTCAGCATTAAATGCGAAGGTCCACATCCGACCGTCAGACAGATGCATTGCCGGCTCATCGTATATTGTCCTTTTAATGACAGTACCAAAGTACTCTTTGAGATGTGCATAATAAGGTTCGAAATTAAGGGCAATATATTTAGCAACAGCATCCCTGCTCAGGTAATCAACAAAACCTCCTTTTTGGGATGCCGGCCGGAATTCTGAATTCAGATAGAAACCCATCAGCTTCCAGTTTCCTTTTGGAATCTTACATTGAATTACGTTATTAATGGACAGACTCTTACTAACATCGATACGCTGATAAGTATCCATATTCATCAGAACTGCACCAACATAAATGCCAGCAGGGATTGTGAGTTCTGCATTACCTGGTCCGGTAATGTTTTTTCCGACTATCTCAATGCTTTTAGCTGCATCTTCAGGGTATTTTGAATAAAACTGTCCTCCGACAATACCACTGGGATAAGTCCACTCATCATAAAGAGTACTAACAGGGAAATTAAGCTTATTTCCTTCCTCGATTGCCAGTTTGTACAACCGGAAGTATTCTTCACTCAGATATACAACACCTTTGTCAGATGGAGCGCGTTTTGATCCTTTAAGGTAAGCTTCTGACAAACCAGTTGTAGGACCTCCACCCGGCCCTAATAATGTTGATCCCCATGAATTTGATTTTGCACCGGCCCGGATGCTCTTTATTACAGAAGAATCTGTTAAGTTAGATAATCCGAAACCGCCCCAGCGAACACCTCTGAACTCTCCGGCTGGTTCACGGAACTTTTCAAAACTAACGAGGTCTGCAGTGTTTGAGGCACCTTTTGATGAAGAAGAGAGGGGAGTTGTCTGGGAATAACCTGATAAACATGTTGCAAACAGAAGGAACAGAGTCCCTGCCAGACAAAAAATATTAAGAATGTGCTTTTGATTTTTCATAAACTTGATTTGTCAGTTTTCAATATCACTGTGTCGGAAACTGTTGAAGTAAAATGTGTTCTGAAATTAGATACATTCCGAAGAACAAACTCAGGAACATCTTCTGTACGCTTTGCTTTAACATGCATGAAATCGACATTCTTTACATCGTTAAGGGAGAAAGCCGGACGAGCATCTTCGCCATCGTAACTTACCTGTACATTATTAAATTCTATTCCGTCAACATGTCTTATATAAAAACCATAGGAAGGGGTAGAACCAAACATTCCAGGTTCAGGATAAACGTTTTCACGTTCCGGTGGCTCAATAGCCGCCATTTCTTTAGTTCCACCACCGGTGCAGTAAATCTGAATGTTACTTAATTGAACATCTTCTATGTCAAAACCAGGAATACCACTAATTACAGAACAATAGGCAGGCTTGGTATCATAAGCAACAATATTGCTGATAATTACTCTTCTGAGCTTACCCACCGGTACCCCTTCGGGCCCACGCATACGGCTACCAAGCCGAAGAAATATCGGAGCGCTTATTATATTGCGCATAGTTATATTGGTAATGGTAATATCCTCAAGCAGGGCTCCATCGACGGCCTCTAAAGCCAGACCCTGACAGCTTTCGAAAGTACAGTTAGAAATAGTTATATTTTTGAATCCGCCACCGTTCGATTCAGTTCCGAATTTAATGCGGCCTGTAAAATTGGCTCTGTAACCAGGTCCTATAGGCTTATAAGTGCCTTTCAGCACTGAGCCTTCCTCAAATCCACCGGAAACCCAACAGTTTGTGATAGTCACATCCTGGGTAGCCCTCGCATATCCCAACCCGAAAGAACTCTTAAGACAAATGCCATCATCCCAGGGAGAATTCACATAGCAATTTGAGACCCTTACATTGCGACAGCAGTCAATATCCATTCCATCGCGGTTCGTGTCAATCTTTAAATTATCGATTGTGAGATTATCAACACCAGTTACCAGAATACCAAAATGACCACCGTGTAAAATTGAGAAATCACGTAAAATGACATTATGGCAATTTTTCAAAGCAATGGCCTTATTACCCAGGGAATTGGGAAGATTATCCTGACGCAGAAACCTGGTTAGTCCCTTGCCATAAATCAAACCAGGCCCCATAATACTTACGTTCTCCAGATTTTCGCCCCAGATTAAGCTGTTGTGCCAATGGCTATGTCCGAAATCCTGATACTTATACTTGTCTCCCCACTCATTCGGTTCTGCTTTATCGTACGCTGTTGTATCCTGAATAGCCATAATAACGGCTCCCTGATCGAGATACAATGCTATATTACTTTTCAACCTTATAGATCCGGATAAATACGTTCCTGCCGGGAAAAAAACCGTTCCTCCCCCTGCTTTTGAAGCAGCATCGATTGCCATGTTGATAGCAGGAGAATCAAGTTTGATACTATCACCTTTTGCTCCATAGGCACGAACGTTAAAGACTGAAGCTGACACTTTAGAAGTTGCCCCTGGCTGAGCAATCCCTTGAAGGGAAAAGACCATAAGCAGGAGAATGATTGCAATGTAATTTTTTTTCATAATAATAATTTTTTTTATTGTATACGTGTTTGTCCATCGGCACGTTTTACCGGAAGTGAATATTTATCAAGAGCGTGAATTATTGGCTGAACTTTTCTGTTGTCATCAAAATAGCCTCTACCCCTCATCATTGGCTCCCACCAGAATATTCCCCTCCCAAGGCCATTTGGGATACCAAGAACTATTTCGTTCACAGATTCAAGCCATTGCTGTTGTCCTTCAGGAGTTTCTTTGCAGGGTGGCGTAGTATTTTTGAAATAATTACTGGCTCTCCAATAGTAACCTGTTTCCACAACAATTATTTCCTTTCCGTATTCGTTGGCTGCAAATCTCATATTGTCCTTTAAATCCAATAAAGTTCCATGCGACCATGGGTAGAATGAAAATCCCATAACATCATAATCCACTTTATACTCGCGCATCTTATCAAAAAAGGTTTTAGTCATCGGTATATCTCCGCCATGATCAACATGCAGCATGATTTTTATCTTATTTTCTTTACCTGAAACCTCCCTGATAGCTTTTGTGCCTGCAGAAAGATAATCGGTAAAATTTTCCCATTTACTCAGCTGGGTGCTATCGTACCGGATTCGTCCGTCGGGCCATAAGAATCCATTTCCTATTTCGTTCCCAACCTGAACCATATCGGGCATCGCTCCGGCTTCTTTCAAAGCAGTCATTGATTCTTTAATGTATTGATAAACAGCCTTCACCCTGTTTTCGTGGGTCAGACCTTTCCATGCAGAGGGTGTAGGCTGACCCATTGGATTTGCCCATCCGTTGGAAAACATATAATCGAGAAGAAACCTATAACCATATTTCTTAAGGTCCTGACCTGCAGAAACAACATACTGAAGATTCTGTGGGAGCCTGCTGGATGTCGGTTCATTACAGATCATAATCCTTCCCCAATTGTAACCATGTTCTTTAAATATTTGTAAGCTGGGTTTAACAATGCTATCAGTGTCCATATATTTCTCGCCATTGTCCTCACGCTGTTTCACAAATGAAACATCAAGTCCGAAAGCATAAGGGTTCTGAAAAGGAAGCTGCTGTGCCATTATTGATGCAGGCAATGCCAGCAAAGTAACCATTGCCCAGATATTAAAATTCTTATTTTTTTTCATTTCTAATGATCAGCTTAATTGTTAAGTAAAAAAAGATAACACCCACTTTTATTCCTCTTATCAATAGTTAAAATCTACTTTCACTTTCCCTTCAGCCATTTTAGTAGTTGGAGGCATTTCGCCTGCATGAATTTTGCCAAGGTTTTTATGAGTCTGTGTAATCGCCTGAGTAAGCTCCTTATATGGACGGTCAGTAACATCAATAATACCAATATTATAATTTTCCCCATCCATCCTGCCGATACTTGGCTCATCAGTCCATTGGAACCAGTGGGCACCTATTAAAGCAGGATGAGCGAATCCATTTTCCACGTAATAACTATATGCCACACCCCTGTTGAATTGATCTTTTACCTGACACAATCCAGATGACATACCCCTTCCTGGTGTTCCAAAATGGAATTCGCCAATCAGCATGGGTCTGCCCGCAAGTGCGTATACCTTATCGAGGTATGCAGCATCAGGTTTGTAAGCATATGTATTTAAGCTGTATATGTCGAAGATGCCAGCCATTTTTATGATGTAATCAGGAGGATTACCACCAAAACGGATACCAAGGATAAGATGGTTAGGGTCATATTTCCTGATTGTTCCAACCATTATATCAAGATATTTCTGGAATGTCTGCTTACAGAATTCCAGTCTTCTTTCGGGAGTATCTCCTTCTTTCATGAATGCTTCACATGCACGTCGGGTTTCAGTATCGGGGCCGGCAAGAATTTGTGAAACGGCTAGCGATTCGCGGTTAGGCCATGGTGGTTCGTTTGCTATCCAATAACCGATAAGCCACTTATTATCCTTCTGGGGTACTAATTGTTGTTTGGCACTCTGTTCAATTCCATCAGAGAACTCTTTTGAATAAACATCAGGAATACCCATTATCTGAGCGCCGCCTCCAGCTCTGAAATTAGCGATAAATGGCCGTGGTGCTGCCTCTGTTGATCCCCCTGTAGTAAATCCCCAGGCATTTATCCTGCGGCTGGTCATTTCAATTGCTTTTTCTCTGTAATTGTCACCATAGCGTCGTTGAAGATTCCACCCAAGAAAGTCCGCATTTCTTCTGTTGCCCATCGCACGATTCTGAGGTTGGTTACCCGATTGCTGGTTAGCAACCGGATTCTGAGGAGAATTGCCACGCTGCTGGGTCATTCCCGGATTCTGACCGGGATTGTTTGGGCGATTGCCGAACTGGTTAGCCTGTTGCGGAGGAATTTCCTCAAAAATAGAGTCGCGTCCCCTCATCGATCCGCCAATTGAACCCGGACCTATTCCATTTACGCTTGTTGAAAGGAACAAGTGCCCTTCAGGATCTACAAACCACCAACGATTATTTATTTTTTCTACTCTGAAGAAACCGGTAGCTTTAGCCTGGGTATTTAAGTATCCTCCAAATTTTCCATAATTAAAATCACCAGGGGTAAGATTTTTATCTTCTTCTGCCCATGCTGACTGAAGCTCTTCAATAGTTTTCACTTTTCCTTCCCACTGTTCAGGTATCCACTGACCAAATTTATCTATAAGTTTTTGAGGGGAGAGTAATGAATCACCAGGATCGGTATTTGATAAAGAAACTGATTGAATTTCCAGCGTAGGATTGCCAAGAGGTGTTATCATCCTGAACATAATGCTATCAATGATTCCTATCTTACCAAAACCTCCATGTTCCACATTCATAAAACCCATTGTACGAGGTTGATTCCATGTGGCAGCCATGTCGTTTCCTTTTGTAGGTTGTTGCCGGTAGAAGTCAAGAGTAACCACGAACCTGACAAGCGCACCTGAAAAAGGATGTATCCTTTTAAAAATATAGCCTTCCGGGTTTCGAAGACCAACCTCAAAGCGCTGAGGGGAAGATGCTCTGAAGGTGAGAATCATATATTTATAATCCGACCAATCAGATGGGATGTCCCGGTTAAGCGAGGCTATTGAATAAGATTGTTTAGAAATATCACCGTCAGTAAAAGTAATTTTCTTACCCGTTTGTTTACTGCAGCCAACAAAGAGCAAAGAGCAACAGATACATGCTATTAAAATCTTATTATTCATTTATTAGAATTTTGATTTGATGCTAAATATAATTATGTTTTCTTTGGTTTTTAGGAATGTTGAAAAAATGATTTCTGAAAATAACAGGTGGCAATTGAATGCTGAAAATGATTAATAATGTATTTAATTACAAATAAATTCATAGCGTGAATCTGACAAAACAATGAAATAAGCTGTTACTAAAAATTGATCATAGCTTTCATTACTCCATCTTTATAACCAGCGACCATTTCAAAAGCTTCTTTAATATCAGCAAACTTAAATGTATGAGTTTGCATTTTATCCGGAAGAAGGCTTCCATCGGAAATCAACTCAAGTGTAGATTCCACACATTCATTCTGCCTTCTTACATTTTGAATACATATCTCCTTTCTTCTTAATTGATGCACATCAAAACTCCATCTGGGAAAAGATGGAATTCCTATCATCATAAGTTTACCACCTGGTTTGAGCAACTTTATCGCCTGATCTACAGCCTCCTGTTTTCCACAACACTCGAATACCACATCAAGCAGTAGTGGTTCTTTATCCAATATCTCCTTAACTATATCTGTACTATCGGGATTACCTGTCCAATGGGCTCCCATTTCTGATGCAATTGAAAGTCGTTCATCCAGTTTATCGGTCATATAAATCTTTTCGGCACCATAATGTAAAGCAGGCATAAGAACACTTATCCCTATAGGACCTGTTCCAAGAATACCTACTTTCGCATTTTTTAAAGGGATTGAAAGTTTACAGGCATATACTCCGATAGCCATCGGCTCGGAGAGTGCTCCCTGGTCCATGGTTATGTTTTTATTCAAAATATAGCAACTTGTTGCTGGCATTACCAGATATTCGGAAAAACAACCCTCCGCCTGACCCGGACAACCCAAAAATTTAAGTTTTTTACAGGTATGGAATCTTCCTGCCTTGCATTGTTCGCATGAATAACATGGCATTGCCGGATCTATTGCCACCCTGTCGCCGGGCTTAACCCGTGTAACGGAGCTTCCTGTTTTCTCAATAATACCAGCGCCTTCATGTCCCACTATAAAAGGATATTTAACAATCTGACTACCGATATTCCCTTCCTTATAATAATGAATATCGGAACCACAAATCCCAACCGACATCATTTTTATAAGTACATCATCCGGATTTATAATCTCAGGAACTGGTTTCTCAATAATTTCGATCTTTTCCAAACCGGTAAGTACCATTGCTTTCATACAGTATTGTTATTTAAGATAAGTGTATTTTATATGACTGAATAAATCCATTAATTAAGTCAGGTTCGATTTTCCTATTGAACTTTTATTCTTACTACTGTTAAGGAATATGGGGTAAGAGACAATGTAACATTTTTACCCTTGAGTTTAATTTTCGAATCTGCCGGTTTTATGGCATCAGGATTTTCAATTGAGTTAGTTCCTGCAAGGCTTTCATTTTTCAATATTGTAATTAGAGCGTCAGGGAGTATTTTCCTTGAAGTTTGAAGAACTATACTCCTGACCTGTGTATTCGGTGTAGTATTTACCAGTTTCAGTATAATTTCATTCAACTGCTTATCAATTGCAGCGGTAGCGTATAGCCCCTGCTGGCCTGTGAGTGGTTTGTTTTCCTGAAGCATATTCAGAACATGAGTTCCCTTATTCGTTGAAAACAACTTTTGAACATAATAATTTGTTGAACCATAAGAAGTAAGGTTATTAAACCAGATCAGGTCTGGTGTCCATTGCCAGCCATCCACATGAGCTAATAACGGAGCATACGAGCACATATTTACGACGTCGGCATTGCGTTCAAGACCCGTCATAAATGCGGCTTCCGATAAAGCACAATCCCAGTTGTTTTTATTATCAGGACTACAAGTAAACACACTCTGTGCGGCATACTCCCCGGCGAATATTTTGTAACTGTTCCTGTCGTAATTATCGTAACGTGCAGCATTATCGCGGAACCAGACTGGTGGGCGATAATAATGCTCATCTACAATATTTGCATTGGTTTTTTTCAACTCCCCTACTGCAAATTTAAACAGTTCATCATCAGGTTGCGGACCAGAACCTGAAACAAGAGTAATGTTTGGATATTTTGCTTTGATGGTTTTTTCAAAAAGGTTATATCGCTCAAAATACTGAGGACCCCATTGTTCATTTCCTATTCCAAGCATTTTCATGTTAAAAGGGGCAGGATGTCCCATCTGTGCCCTTATTTTACCCCATTTGGAATCAGCAGGACCATTGGCAAACTCAATCAGGTCTATTGCATCCTGAATGTAGGGATCGAGCTGGACAAGAGGAACAACTTCAGCGCTGTTAAACTGGCAGGCCATTCCACAATTAAGAATTGGAAGAGGTTCAGCACCAATATCTTCAGCAAGCTGGAAATACTCGAAAAATCCGAGGCCAAACGACTGGTAATAATCAGGGGTTAGCCGGTGAGCGAATTCAGTGTTCCACCTGTTAATGATCGTTTTGCGGTCCTCAATATTGCCGATAGTCTTTTTCCACTGATAACGGAGGCTCAGGTCATAACCTTCAACAATACATCCTCCGGGAAACCTGAGAAAACCAGGTTTAAGATCGGCAAGTAGTTGTACAATGTCGGCGCGAAGCCCATATGGTCGGCCTTTCCATGTATCGCCCGGGAAAAGAGATACCATATCAATATCTATAACCCCGGTTCCTTCGAATGATATTTTAAGGGAAGCTTTGAGATCTGTGGCAGTTGCAACAAATCCAATTTCATATTTTTTCCAATCTTTCCCTTTTATAGGGATTAATGCTTCTCCGATCTTTTCTCCCTTTTGACTTATAAGTTCAATTCTCAGTTTAATATTACTTTCATCCGGCAACGAAGCCATTATTGAAAAATTGTACTTGTTATTCTGTTTTATTCCCATTCCCCTGAAACCGGAATTGGAAATAAAATTTTTACGAGTGCCGTCTTTAATGGAAATCCGGACATAACGAGGGTTATCCTGATTTAGATTACCTCTGTTCTGAATTACAAAATGTGATGAATCCCTGCTGGTTAAATTAACCTGCCAGCCAGTGCGTGGTTTAGCAAACTCAAACGATCTGTTTTTGATCATTTCTGCATATATACCCCCGTCTGCGCCAAAGTTGATATCTTCAAAGAAAATACCCCACATTTCAGGTTTAATTTCAGCTTTGGGTTTATCTACAGTTACTATAATCGGCTGAATATTCTGAGCAATTGAATTAAGTGAGAAAACCACAGCAATCAAAAAAAAGATAATTATGAGTTTTTTTGTCATCATTTCAAATTCAATTATAAATTATTCTATTTCATGGCTTTAGAGGCGTTATTTTCCCATGTAAAATAACCGGTTGCTTATCATCAGGATTAACAGTTACTTTAAAAAGATACTCTACCCCTTTTTCGAAAAGAGGACCGCATGTAAGCTCAACTGTTCCTTTTTCGTATGGTTTAAGAACAGGAACTGTTCCGCTTGCAATATCAACTTCCTTTTTGTTTTTAATAATGGCAACTTTAATTTTGGCCTTTTTTGAGATAACCTGACCAAAATTCTGAACTTCAATTTTCAAGTTGAAACCATTAGTACCGGCTGTTATAACCGGCAACAGAGGTGACAGTATTGGCTTAATGAAATTAACCCAGGGAAGACGAGCATATCCGAAAAGGAGTTTCCCTTTACTTGTTTTACCTAACATCTTTCCAGCGAATTCATCTGCAGGATAAACGTTACCTGTTGCATCGAAGGTAACTATCAGATCGGCGCCTGAATTTTCTGTTTTAATCACTTTCCCTCCTTTGCCATAATTCACTGATTCGGGTTCTCCAAACTGCAAAGATTTAATATCGATGTCAGTCTGAGGATTGAAATCTGGTTCAGCAGTAATTTTAACCTTTATGGTTTTAGTAGCTGCAGTAACCGGTTTTTTGTCGAGTATTGTAAGCAGACGGCCAACTGTAAGCGGAATGCTAATATTTTTTGAACTATGAATATCGCTTCCTTTATCGAGATTTTTCTCAACATCAATTACAGCAAAGTTTCCCTGAATAGCTCTTCCGTATTTATCCTGAAATACTTTCAGACGTTCATATTTCCACCATGCTTCAACTGTTCCGTCCTCATGAACAGATACCCCTGGCAAATAAGCCTCACCGGATTCTACTTTCCAGTTTACACCGTCTTTTGAACGTTCATAGAATGCGATACGTCCCCTCCAGTCGTTAACAATGAGGTTGTACTGTACATTGTCACGCCAAACAACAGGATCTTCAAAGTTTCCGACAATCGGAGGATAAGCTCTTAATGGAATAATACGGTTAGCAGTATCAAGTCGTGTTCCTGTAACCTGGCCATAAGGAGTTAATCCTGTCTGACTGAACCATTGACCACCACCCCGGCAAACCATTAAATACGATCCATCTTCGCGTTGCGCAAATGTATAGTTTGAATTACCTTCGATAAGCTTTCTGTCGCGGTTAAGATATTCCAGTTTACCTGCTATCCATGGACCATTTATATTATCAGCAACGTAGCAACCCCCTATTACATAAAGAACATATCTCTTATCGGTGAGTCTGAATACTTCAGGGTTATGTCCTTTACCAAGTGTGTCTATAATCTTGAAAGGACCATAAAGGTTGTCTGATACTGCATGAAAAACAAACGAATTTGGCCATGTGGCATGACCCCTTGGAGAGTCTTCACGCCAACCACAAACCAACATGTGGTATTTGCCATCATCGCCCAGTACTTTATTGCCGCCCCAGATGGAATACTTTTTGGATTCTATACCGTTATCAACATAGCGCGGTAAAACGTTATCTGCACCCCAGGTATCGCGGGTTAATGTGCCGACATTTGGCATTGGCAGGAATCTGTCCATAAATCGTCCTCCATAAACCAGATTATTCCACCCGGCAGGACGAGGTCGTTCTGTGGTCTGGCCATTAATGGTTAGAGTGAATGTCAGAGATATTGCGAGCAAAAAGAGCGTTCTTAATCTTTTCATAATTAAATCTACTTAAAAATATTTTAATACTATCCTGGTTCTATTAATGAATTCTGTATAGTCCTGCACCATGTCGGTTAATGGTACCCGTGAATTCATTGGTGAATTTTCCAAGTTTTTCACCGGTCCATAAATCTGTAACAGTATGGGTTCCTGTTAGACCAAGCTGATCGAATTTTACATTAATGGCAGCTGTTTCTGTAGGCACAGGACCGGCCGGATCTTCAATAAATACAAGGAATTTTGCATTATTTTGTCTTACCCTCTGTGAATTAGGGTCCTGACCAGGGTAACTGATTGCGGAAGCGCCATTGTCGAGACCAGCTTTAGTTTTGAACCGGGTTACTCCTACCGGCAAATCGTATTCAATAATGGAAGTAGCATTTGCACTTATGCCATTCTTGTATTCTTTTCCACCGATAGTAAGTTTCCCGCCTCTTGCTGTTGCATTTAATATAGGTTCACCCCGACCGGCAGGGGCTTTCACCCATTTCAGATCCGTAAGGTTAATTGTCTTCTTTCCAATGGTCAGCGTAGGTTCAATCCAGTCAGCATTAGGGCTTGCTCTTACACCTTCGTCGTATGTTACAACTAAGTACAATTTCCTTGCTCCTGTAACATCAATATCTATATCAACTGCTTGTTCCGGAGTATCCTGAGTTATCAGATTGCTCTTATATACCGCCTTTGTTGTATCAATCGGGATCTGATCCTGGGCGTTGAATAGAGCAACGAATTTATCTCCCTGTTTCGGATCGTCAGCTGACCAGGCAATCAGGTCACTTTCACGGAATACTTGTTTGCCATTTTTACTGTGCTGGTTAACATAAAGCACATCTTTATTTGTTATCAGCGACAAAGTAAACGCATCATTACTTGGCAAATCCCCTCCAAACATCAACGGCGACCTGAAAATAGCAAAGAGTGACATTAAAGAATATTGTTCATCTTTGGTGAATCCTGACATGCGTGGGGCACCTCTTTCTGCCCGTAATCCAATTTTACCAAGAGGAAGCATATCTGCATCTGCAAAATGTCCGTCACCCGTGAAGGCTGCCCAACTTGCACATGATGCAAACTGAGGCTTCATTTGCGGCCAGTTGTCCCAGAAGTCTCCTGTTGTTCTCCACATATTGGCATTCTTAAACAAAAAATCAGCCTGACTTGTCTGGTTACCTCCCGGGGAAATGCTTAACACAATTGGTCTTCCACAGTTATCAATAGCTTTTCTGACCATTTCTATTTCAGGCAGGCGGCCCGAAAGATCATCAACCTTTACAAAATCAAGTCCCCATGATGCATACAGCTGAAATAATGAGTTATAATATGCCTGAGCTCCTTCCTTCTGACTGTCAATAGTGTAGTTATCCCTAAGCCATCCGCATTGTCCAAGAGGACTGTAAATATCGGATGCTTTAACATTTGTTCCAAGCACCGGAGTGTTTTGCTTAACTGCAATTACAGGAATCCCCCGCATCATATGAATTCCAAATTTCAAGCCTTTACCGTGTATATAATCAGCAATAGGTTTAAATCCTTTACCGTTGGCCGCAGAAGGAAAACGGTTAAGGGCAGGAAGGTAACGTCCGTATTCATCCATTACATATCTTGGATCGACCTCATTGTAACCACCTGATTTGTCATTTTCAACGTACCACCTGATATCAATTATAATATATTGCCATCCAAACTTTTTAAGATACTTAGCCATGTAATCTGCATTGGCTTTCACCTCATCTTCAACAACAGTAGGTCCATAAGAATCCCAGCTGTTCCATCCCATAGGAGGTGTGGGAGCCCACTTGTGAAACGGCAATGCGCCGGCTTCAGTGTAATTCTTATTAGTCTGGCATTGGGTAAACAGAACCAGTGATCCGGCTATTAAAATAAATAGAAATGTCCTTAACGAAATATTAAGGAGTGGCCTTGTAATAACCTTCCCTGCGAAGTGTGGATTTGTTTTCAAGGTTTAAATATTAAATTTACTTACTCGGGTACTTTTCAATGTAAATGTATATAAATAATTTTATATGTTATAATTCAAAACGTATTTTTCCAAAAGCGACTCAAAACAGGAAAAGAGGAACTATTTACCAGCTTTTAGAAGGGAATTATTCCGAAATGAACTTAAGCAACGGAATCAGAATTGGCTGTCCTTGTTCGGCAGTATATGAGATGTTTGCCAGTACACCGTTGTTAGTATCGTCCCTGTTTCCGCTTATTGCAGATACATGAATATATGGATTCATCTTGCTGATGAATGTTAAGGCTCTCTCTTTCGCCTCAGCTGAGAAGGAAGGAAAAACGGGATAAACAAGAGCAATTATATCCCGGAGTTCTGTTTTGGTGGTAGCTATTGTTCCTTTAGGATAACCAACTACACTCTTGTTTGAGGATATAACTACTATGCCGCCGGAAGGCATCCAATTAAGCCAGTTCATCTCTTCGCCGGCATTTTTTTCATTTCCGAGTTGAATAATAGAAATTGCATAGTACTTCTTCAGACACTCCTTGAATAAGGGAGGCAGCTTAGTACTATTTACATATCCGGATATTAACCTGCAATTATTATAATGATCGGCATTGTAATTATAATCATCGGCAATAATGCGCCCGCTATTATTTAAAAGCTGATAAGAAAGCAAATCAACAAGCGTTTTAAATTCGATTGTTGCAGTGTCAATAGCCGGATTATTCTTTAATATGAAAGTTCTGATAGCCGTTGTAAGTAATGGTTTTGCGGAAAGTCCGGGATTAAAAACTTCATTAGTGAACTTCATTTCAAGTGGTACATCATCAAGCCTTTTGACATTTAGTTCAATTCTTTCAACGGGCTCTCTTCTTTCATCAATAAGTATTGGCTCAGAAATTACAGAATTATCCGGTTTAATCTCTTCAGCCTCAATGTCAAATGATCCTGAGGCAATACCGCTTGCAAAAGCAGAGACATGAATTTTACCGGGTTTTCCTGTTGACCGTAAAACATTCGATACCGGCATTTCAATATACCAGACCCCCTCCGATTTATCGTGTTTGTTTATATCCGATAAAAAATTAGACGGGCCCGCCAATGTTGCCGGTCCGGTAATATTCCAACTAACTGTATTTGCTGCTCCGCTAACATGAATTCCCTGTGAATCAACTATATCTGCCGTGACTATAGCAACGGAACCCCGGTCTGCTCCAAATTTCTTCTGAGATCCGGAAAGAACTATCCTGGATGGCTCACCTGATCTCACCGCCTGTGTGTTAACAATAGAAGTCTTCTTTACAGATCCAAAATAAGTAATTACTGTATCAACCGGAATTGAATTTGCTATAATTACCCTGGTTGTATCTTCAGCCGTAACAAATTTAGAATCGGAATTATTGGAAAAGCTATCCCCGATCCATAACATTATAGCTGGATGGTTACGATCGCGACGGATCATTTCCTTAATTTGTTGTTCATGAACCTCAACTGAATAGTCAGGGGTATTGATAACAGGAGGCTCCTCAGCAATAATAATACCGTATTTATCTGCCAGTTCATATACCAGTTTACTATTTGGATAATGAGCAGTTCGCATGAAGTTATATTTCAGCACTCCGGACATGTTGAGATAATCCATTATTGTAAGCCATTCAGGTATTGCACCGCCGAGCCAGGGATATTCCTGATGCCGGCTACCTCCCTGAAATACCAATTTCTTTCCATTCAGATAAAGTATGTTTTCCCTGGGATCCCACCTGAACCAACGAAAGCCAAGAGGAGTGTTATAGTTATCTGCAATTTCTTTCCCATCCAATACTTCAGAATAGACTTTATACAGGTATGAATCTGTATTTGACCAAAGGTGCGGGTTTTTTACAGGTTTAAATAACTGATCGAATTTGTATAACTGCCCCGGGTTAATGACAGCATCTGATTTAATTACCTGAATAATTTTATTGGCCGCATCGAGAATTGAAGTCTGTAAGGTACATGTTTTTTTTTGAACATTGTCGTTCTTCACCCAGCTCTGCATCCTAACAACTCCTTCTTTTTCAGATACCTGTGGAGTAGTAACGAATGTCCCACCCTCATGACTTGCGGAGCCCTGCGTCGGGATGTAAAGTTTATTTTTCAGCACCAGAGTTACATTGCGATAAATACCTCCATACACGTTTATATTTCCAGTTGCCATAGGAGGAATTTTGAACTGATCGTTTTGTTGGTTATTCACAGCAACAGCAAGCACATTATCCTCTCCAGGCTTCAGAGATCCGGTAATATCAAAGTCGAAAGAACCATATCCGCCTTTATGATCACCAAGATACTTTCCGTTAAGCCAAACTTTGCAATATTTCTGAACCCCTTCAAATTCGATAAAAATTTCCTTCCCGGCATAATCCTTACTGATGGAAAAATGTTTTCGATACCATCCCCAGCCAATCCACCAGTATATGTTGTCATTTTCTGCCACATTCCTGATAAACGGATGAAGTTCACCTGTTGTTTCGTAGGTGTTCCAGGTATGCGGAAGACTTATTGCAGGCCATTTGGAATCATCAAACCCATTCGATTCGTATCCCTTGTCTGCAGATTCACTTGGAAAATAATTGAATGTCCATTGAGAATTTATGATCTTTTCAATCCTTAGGTTTTTCTGAGTTACAGCCGGCTTCACTTGGGCATTTGAAACAGAAATACAGATAAAAACTGAAACCACAAGAGTGATGATTCTCATTTTTCAGAATGAATATAAAATTAAGAGGTACAAGATAATAAGTAAATAGAATAAAGTCAAATGAATGCCCGGATTTTTGCAGTTGAGTTTTAGGGTAAACAGCTATAAGAATTATTTATATGTTGAAATCAAATCTGACTATCTCTGAAATGGTAAAAACACCTAAGCCGGTCTAATTTATGACGGAGTCAGGAATGAAACTAGTTACCATTTAGTACCTTTGTAATTATTTTTTAATATAATGTGCATGTTCATTCTTCCATCCTTTATTCAAAATATAAATTCCTTTTCCATTTAAATGCTCATACTTTAATATCAAAATGCCATGAATAGAATTATGCTTATCTCTTTGCTGTCCATATTCATTTTACTGAATGTTTGCGAGTCTTTTTCCCAGACATCTGTTCAGCAACTGCCCTGGAAACAGGTTGCTAATGGAATGCCTGACGAATGGTATGGATCTGAGGAGTCAAAAGTAGTTGCGGAAAATGTGCTGCTTTATCAGCGGAATTCAGGCGGATGGCCAAAAAATCTTCCTTTACACAAGACACTTACAGAGGCTGAAAAAGCTAATCAGTTAAGGAAGAAAGATACTCTTGATGCTATTCTGGATAATGATGCAACAACTACCGAAATGAAGTTTCTTGCCAGAATGTATAATAAAACCAAAACTGAAAAATACAAAACTGCATTTCTTAAAGGTATGAATTATATTCTTGAAGCACAATATGATAATGGGGGGTGGCCTATGTTTTATCCGCTTCGAAAAGGTTACTATACACATATAACCTTTAATGATAATGCCGTTTTAAACATTATGGAAATTCTTAATGATATCAAAAACAAGAATAAATTTTACTCATTTGTTGCCACTGATGACGTAACGGCAAAAGCCAAAATTGCATTTGATAAGGGAATTGATTGTATACTTAAGACACAGATAATTGTAAAAAATAAGCCGACGATCTGGTGTGCGCAACATGATGAAAACACATTACTGCCAGCCAAAGCCAGGTCATATGAATTACCATCATTTAGTGGAGCTGAATCGGTAGGTTTAATAAAACTGCTGATGCAGCTTCCAAATCCCTCGCCTGAAGTAATTAAATCCGTTCAGGGTGCAGTAGAATGGCTGGACTCACATCGAATCAAAAATACCAGGTTGGAGAGTTTCATCAATAAGGATGGATTGAAAGACAGACGAATAGTTTCCGATCCAAAAGCAGGCGATTTATGGGCAAGGTTTTATGATCTGGAAACAGAATTACCATATGTTTGCGACCGTGATGGAATAAAAAAGAAGACAATGGAAGAAATAGGGTATGAAAGAAGAAACGGATACAGTTGGTATACTGTTTCCCCGCAGGAAGTTTTTGATAAATATCCTGAATGGAGAGCAAAGTGGGTAAGATAGCATTACATTAGAAAAACAGACAAAAGTAAATTTACTGCTATTGAAGTGACTTCAGAACCTGCCAGATCGCATCGGGTCCCTTCACCGCATTTGAAGGTAGTTTACCCTCTTTTCCGAATACAAGCATTGCATCATATTTCTCAATGGTAACTTTCGATTCGTCAATTTTGCCTGATTTGTCTTTCAATCCGTTAATACTCAGTCCAAGATTACGTGCCATAAAATCATACATTGCCAGTCGTTTTGAGATTCCATAATCATGACCTTCGTTTGCCAGATGTACATTTTCAACATTTCCCATTTTCCCATAGAGTTCATAAACTTTCTGCAGATAAGGAAACTCAATAACAGGCACATCCTTAGTCCAGTCACTGCCATCAGAAATGACCAGCATAGGGCGAGGTGAAGCCATAGCAGCAATTTCAGCATTATTTGTTCCCAGATCAGAACAGGAGTGGATAGGCAAACCACTTTCGCAGCCACAACCACCGAAGAAGTAAGAAGAGACCATAACAACCGGAACACTGACTGCAATCCTGTCGTCGAGGGCTGTCAGAAGAAATGTTTGCGTTCCTCCGCCAGACTCACCAGTTGCACCTATCCGTTTCGGATCAACATATGGCAGAGAAGTTAAAAAATCGATAACACGTATTGCGTTAAGTGTTTGCATGGTAAGTGACAATCCGGTATTGTGTACCTCTTTTTCAACCTGAAGAAGCGATTCACCGTATGCAAACATTTCATAGCTAAAAACAACAGCCCCCATCCTGGCCAGCATTGCACAACGATATTGCTGATCAGGCCGGTATCGACCATATAAATTAAGATCAACGTCGTTAAAGTGACCATGAGGACTTAACACAGCCGCAAATGGTCCCTTTCCTTTCATTGGCCGGTAAAGAGAACCACAGAGATAAACCCCAGGCAAGGTTTCAATTGCAACATTTTCAATAGTATATCCATCCATCTTCCGCTTCGGAGTGTAAATGGGATTAAGAGGTGTTTTGCGGGGAAGAGGCGACAGGCGCAATTGTTCAAAAAAGCATTTACGCAGTTCTGCTTTACGGAGTTCCCATGAAGGCAGAACAGGATAGCTTACAAGCAGCTGGTCGAGGTGTTGCTTTCCTTCGGCTGGAGTCTTCCGCCAATACTCAAATTTACTCACCTGATATAAATTTTCACTTTTCTTCAGGAAAATAAAGTCAAGCGGATACAGAATATTAGTCAGGGTCTGTTCAGTATCAACCCGATAACGCCAGGTGGGATACATTACATAGACTCCTTTTACTACATTTTCACTATACTCCAGCTTTATTTTATATCTTAACTCAATATCAGACAACACTTCCTTTAGAGGTTTTTTATAAACATCCTGAGGTAATTGAGCTGTAGATATTCTTACTGCTATAACAAGAAGTAACAAGATTATGAATTTAATTTTCATTTTTCAGAATGAATATAAAATTAAGAGGTACAAGTTAATAAGTATTTAGAATAAAGTTGAAAGAATGTTCTAAATTTTAAGTAACGCCTTTTTGCGATATGCAAAGAAACGGATTGCAAATCTTCACCAGCAATTGTCGGGGCTGAATTTTTAAAATAAAAAGAACTAACCAGAACAGTTACTAAGCTCATATTCTAATTCATAGCAAAAAGACAAACTCACCTCAAACTTATTAATTTGTAATTAAAATGATAAAATAAAGCACATTTTGTTTGATATATTAAAAAAATAGATACATTTGCCCAACAATTCACAACAAAACAATGAAAATATCTTTAATCCATATTATTAGCCTGGTCCTCATTCTTGCAAAGCGCAAATGACCGGGAATAATATGTATTACTATAAACATACAGAAGCTTTCCGGGAGACCGGGAAGCTTTTTTTTTAAACTGATTTTTAATTAAATGAAGAACCAGCTCAGGAGTGCAAAGACCACCACCGGAAGAAATATGGCAGGAGCCAGGAGTCTCTGGAGGGCTAATGGCATGAAGGAAGATCAATTCGGAAAACCTGTAATTGCTATCGTTAACTCATTCTCTCAATTTGTTCCCGGACATGTTCACCTGCATGAAATCGGTCAGATTGTAAAAACAGAAATCGAAAAAAGGGGGCTTTTTGCTGCAGAGTTCAACACAATAGCTATCGATGACGGCATTGCAATGGGCCACGAAGGGATGCTCTATTCTCTTCCCTCGAGGGAACTTATAGCTGATAGTGTAGAATATGTCTGCAATGCTCATTGTGCTGATGCAATGATTTGTATAAGCAATTGCGATAAAATTACACCCGGTATGCTGATGGCTGCAATGAGGCTAAACATACCTACAGTTTTTGTATCCGGAGGGCCAATGGAAGCCGGGCTTCATAATGCTAAATATCTCGACCTTGTTGATGCGATGGTGGCAGCAGCTAATCCAAACATTACTGATAAGGATCTGAATGATATAGAAATCTCTGCCTGTCCTACCTGCGGTTCATGCTCAGGGATGTTCACTGCAAACTCAATGAACTGCCTTAACGAAGCTTTGGGACTTGCACTTCCGGGAAACGGAACTATTATTGCGACACACCAAAACCGGCTAAAGTTATTTGAAAAAGCTGCCGGACTAATAGTTGATCTGGCTAACAGATATTATAATGAAGGTGATTCATCGGTGTTGCCCCGTTCGATAGCTACCAGAGATGCTTTTGTGAATGCAATGTCTCTCGATATTGCAATGGGAGGATCCACAAATACTGTCCTTCATCTGCTTGCAATTGCCCATGAAGCCGGTGTTGATTTTACCATGAAAGATATTGATGAACTCTCGCGTAAAATACCCAATATCTGCAAGGTAGCTCCAAGTTCGCATTATCATGTTCAGGACGTAAACCGTGCCGGTGGAATAATGTCAATATTAGGAGAACTTGGACGCAGTAATCTGATTAACAGCTCGGTAAAACGTATTGATTATCCTACTCTGGCTGATGCTATTTCTGACTGGGATATAGCCGGAGTAAAGGCACTGCCGGTTGCGTTAGATTATTACAGCAGTGCCCCTGCCCAGAAAAAAACCCTTGTTATGGGTTCACAGAACAACAATTATAAGAATCTGGACACTGACAGGGAAAATGGTTGTATCCGCTCTGTAAACCATCCCTACAGTAAGGATGGTGGATTGGCAGTACTCTATGGAAATATTGCTTCCAGGGGATGTATTGTTAAAACCGCAGGTTTTGATTCATCGTTGTATTCATTCTCAGGTAAAGCAATAGTATTTGAATCGCAGGAAGAAGCTGTTGCCGGCATTTTAAACGGAGATGTGAAAGCTGGCGATGTGGTTGTTATAAGATATGAAGGTCCAAAAGGTGGTCCGGGTATGCAGGAGATGCTCTACCCTACTTCATATCTGAAATCTAAGGGCCTCGATAAAAAATGTGCACTTATAACAGATGGCAGGTTTTCAGGAGGCACTTCGGGCTTATCAATCGGTCATGTCTCACCGGAAGCGGCGGCCGGCGGTGAATTGGCATTACTCAGAAATGGCGATCGCATAGAAATAGATATTACCGGCAGAAAAATAAATGTAGCTTTAACTGATGCTGAGCTTAAGAACAGAGATAAGGAAGAGAAACTAAAAGGAGAAAAAGCTTATAAACCAAAAAACCGCAGCAGGGTAATCCCGGCTTCATTGAAAGCTTACGCATTGCTTGTGAGTTCGGCGGATCTGGGGGCGGTGAGGATAATATAGAGTTAATACAGGAAGGTTGGGTTTAGACAAAGAGACGAAGAGACAATTAGACTGAATAATTATATGAAGACAGTAAAGAAAACAGAGCAGGCAATCGCAAAAGTAAATGGACATGAAAACATTACAGGAGCAGAAGCGCTTTTACAATGCCTGATTAAGGAGGGGGTAGATACCATTTTTGGCTACCCTGGCGGCGCTATAATGCCTGTCTATGACAAGCTTATGGATTATGAAGATAAGCTTCGGCATATTCTTACAAGGCATGAACAGGGGGCAGCTCATGCAGCCCAGGCTTATTCAATGGTCACAGGGAAACCGGGTATTTGTTTTGCCACATCAGGACCGGGCGCTACCAATCTTGTTACCGGAATTGCCAATGCCTTTCTTGATTCAGTACCGGTTGTATTTATCACAGCTCAGGTAGTATCCAACCTCATCGGAACAGACGCATTTCAGGAAACGGATATAATTGGCGTTTCAATGCCTGTTACAAAATGGAATTGCCAGGTTAAAAAAGCAGAAGATATTCCTGAAACGATTGCAAAAGCTTTTTACATAGCAAAATCAGGCAGACCCGGACCGGTTCTAGTTGATATCACAAAGGATGCACAGCTTGACAAACTCGATTTTAGCTATAGCAAATGCAATTATATAAGAAGTTACAACCCTCATATACCACTGCATATAAAGGCAATAGAATCGGCTGCCATTATGATCAATCATGCCGAAAGGCCTCTTATCCTTGCTGGACATGGAGTGCTATTGGCCAATGCACAAAACGAGCTTAAGATCTTTGCTGAAAAAGCAGGTATTCCTGTTGCGTCAACATTGCTCGGGCTATCGGCCTTTCCTTCCGATCACAGATTATATGCAGGAATGCTGGGGATGCATGGAAACTATGGACCTAATATCCTCACAAACGAAGCGGATGTTATAATTGCCATTGGTATGCGCTTCGACGATCGCGTTACAGGGAATCTTAAAAAATACGCAAAACAGGCCTCCATTATACATATAGAAATAGACGAAGCTGAGATAAATAAAAATGTACCGGTTGACGTAGAAATAAACAATGATGCAAAAGATGCCCTGGCCTATCTGATTCCTCTGGTTAAAGAAAACTCCTTTGAAAAATGGATAAGGGAATTCCGGATTCATGATAAAACTGAATATGAACATGTAATCAAACCCGAATCAAAACCGGAAAGTGGTGAAATAAAGATGGGGGAAGTTGTAAAACTTGTTTCTGACCTCACAAAGGGTGAAGCAATAATAGTATCAGATGTGGGACAGAATCAGATGTATACCGCTCGCTATTACAAATTTACCACTCCAAACTGCTGGGTCACCTCAGGTGGTATGGGTACAATGGGATTCGGACTTCCCGCTGGAATAGGTGCCAAAATAGGTAAACCAGACAAGACAGTCGTGACATTTCTTGGCGACGGAGGCTTCCAGATGACAATACAGGAACTGGGAACAATTTTAGCATACAAAATACCTCTTAAGATAATTGTTTTAAACAACAATTATTTAGGCATGGTACGCCAGTGGCAGGATATGTTCTTTGATAAAAGGTATGCCTCCACTGAATTAATAAACCCTGATTTCGTAATGATTTCCAATGCATTTGGCATCCCGGCAAAAAAAGTTCTAAAAAGAGACCAACTAAAAGATTCTCTTATTGAAATGCTCGATTCAAAAGGCCCATATCTCCTTGAGGTTATCGTTGAGAAGGAAGGAAATGTATTCCCGATGGTAGAACCCGGATCATCAGTAAGTGAGGTTAGATTGAAATATTAGTATGAAAAACGGAAGAAAAAATAGGCTATGAAACAGGAATTTACAATTTCGCTTTTTACTGAGGATCATATAGGAATCCTTGGGCAGATAACAATAATATTAACGCGAAGGCAAATAAATATCGATAGTTTCACTGCTTCCGAGTCAGCAGTAAAAGGGGTTTACCTGCTCACCATTGTAGTTAAAACTACTAGTGAGATGATTATGAAAGTTGAAAGACAAATGGGAAAGCTGATCGATGTATTGAAAGTTTTCGTACACACCTCCGATCAGATTATATACCAGGAGATTGCACTATTTAAAGTTACTACCAAAGGATTAATGTCGGGAAATATCATCGACAAGATCGTCAGGGCTCATCACGCACGAATACTTGAGGTATCTCCGGAATATATAGTAATTGAGAAGACAGGTCATAAAACCGAAATAACAGAATTACTTGCCCAGCTTGAACCATATGGGGTTTTGCAGTTTGCAAAATCTGGCAGGGTGGCAATAACAAAACAGGTCAAAGAGTTGAATTCGTACCTCAAGGAGATGGATGAAGCTAACAGGGAAAAACCGGAAACAACAAATGTAAATAATTAATAATCCCGATTTTTTGCCCCCTGCCCCCTAAAGGGGGTTCAATCACTTTAATATCTGAATCTTATCCCCCCTTTAGGGAGGTTGGGGGTAAAAAAGGAGAAGGTAAAAAAATAATAGACAGATAAACAAGTAATAGACAGATAAACAAGTAATAATCACATATTTAATATTTAAGATCATGGCAAAAATTGATTTTGGCGGTGTAGTAGAAAATGTAGTTACAAGAGAAGAATTTCCTCTTTCAAAAGCCCGTGAGGTTCTGAAAAATGAAATTGTTGCGGTTATTGGTTACGGAGTTCAGGGCCCAGCCCAGGCTTTGAACATGAGAGATAATGGTATCAATGTAATAATCGGACAGGCTAAAGAGTTTAAAGCCGATTGGGACAAAGCTGTTGCTGATGGATTTGTACCGGGAAAAACCCTTTTCTCAATTGAGGAAGCTGCAACCAAAGGTACAATCATTCAATACCTGGTATCGGATGCAGCACAACGAATCATCTGGCCAAAACTTAAATTATGCCTTAAGAAAGGAGATGCTCTCTATTTCTCACACGGGTTTTCAATTACATATAAAGAGCACACGGGGGTAATTCCTCCTGCTGATGTTGATGTAATTTTATGTGCACCAAAAGGTTCAGGAACAAGTGTCCGCAGGAATTTTCTTGCCGGAGCAGGTATTAACTCAAGCTATTCTGTTTTTCAGGATTTCACAGGAAGAGCTGAAGAACGTACAATTGCTCTTGGTATTGCAATAGGCTCAGGTTATCTCTTCCCTACCACTTTCGAACAGGAAGTATATAGTGATCTTACAGGCGAACGTGGAGTATTAATGGGAGCCCTTGCCGGTATAATGGATGCCCAGTATCAGGTACTTCGTGAGAATGGTCACAGTCCGTCAGAAGCTTTTAACGAAACAGTAGAAGAGTTAACACAGAGTCTGATCAGACTGGTCGACGAAAAAGGTATGGACTGGATGTATGCAAACTGTAGCGCAACAGCACAGCGCGGTGCACTCGACTGGCGTCCAAAATTCAAGGCCGCAACCCTTCCTGTTTTCATTGATCTTTATAATAAGGTTAAATCCGGTGAAGAATGTGTTAGGGTTCTTCAATCAACCGGAGCAACTAATTATAAGGAGGTTCTCGATGCTGAACTGAAAGAACTTGGAGATTCTGAAATATGGAGAACAGGTAAAGCTGTGAGAAAGTTGCGACCTGTGAAATAATAACCTTTTACAAATAACTGATAAATATGGACAATAAGGTCATAATTTTTGATACCACCCTCAGGGATGGCGAACAGGTACCCGGTTGCCAGCTAAATACTATTGAAAAGATTGAAGTTGCACAAGCCCTCGAAGCTTTGGGAGTAGATGTGATTGAAGCAGGATTCCCTATTTCGAGTCCGGGCGATTTCAAATCGGTTGTCGAAATATCAAAGGCAGTTACAAATCCGATAATCTGTGCCCTTACCAGGGCAGTCAAAAAAGATATTGAGGTAGCTGCCGAGTCGCTTCAGTATGCAAAGAGGAAAAGAATACATACAGGAATCGGAACCTCCTCATTTCATATAAAATATAAGATCAAAACAACCCCCGAGGAGATCCTGAAAAGAGCCGCTGACGCAGTTAAATACGCCAGGAAATTTGTTGATGATGTGGAGTTTTATGCTGAAGATGCCGGAAGGAGCGAAAACGAATATCTGGCAAGGGTTATCGAAGCAGTGATAAAAGCCGGAGCTACTGTTGTTAATATCCCTGATACAACAGGATACTGCCTGCCTGAAGAATACGGAATGAAGATAAAGTATCTTATGGAAAATGTTCCGAATATTCATAAAGCTATTATATCTACACATTGCCACAACGACCTGGGAATGGCCACAGCCAATACAATGATGGGAATAATCAATGGTGCACGACAGGTAGAGGTGACTATTAACGGTATCGGAGAAAGAGCAGGTAATACCTCGCTTGAAGAAATAGCTATGATTATCAAAAGTCACCATAGTCTTAACCTTAGAACGGATATTAACACAAAACTGATCTACAGTACCAGCAGACTTGTATCAAATCTAATGAGTATGCCGGTTCAGGCTAATAAAGCTATTGTAGGGAGAAATGCTTTTGCACACTCTTCAGGTATTCACCAGGATGGTGTTTTGAAGAATCGCGAAAACTATGAGATAATAGATCCGGTGGAGGTCGGTATCAGGGAATCTTCAATAATCCTTACTGCCCGCAGCGGAAGAGCTGCTCTCAATCACCATCTTGAACTTCTGGGTTTCCATTTCGGGAAAGAAGAGATTGATGATATCTATCACCGCTTCCTTCTTCTTGCAGATAAAAAGAAAGAGATAAATGATGAAGATATAAGAATCCTTGCCGGTGATGTTTATCAGGGCGAAAAATCACTTAAGCTCGATCTGCTTCAGGTATCCTGCGGAAAATCACTAATTCCGGTTGCAACGGTAGGATTGAAGATTAATGGGGAGGTACATTATTCCACTTCATCAGGTAATGGACCAATCGATGCCGCTTTCACTGCGGTTAAACATCTGATGAGCAAAACAGTACATCTTGAGGAATTCCTTATCCAGGCTATTACAAAGGGCAGCGACGATCTGGGAAAGGTTCATATTCAGGTGGAACATGAAGGGAAGATGTATTACGGTTTTTCAGCAAACACTGATATTATTACTGCCTCAGTTGAAGCATTTATAGATGCGTTGGCAAAGATAAAATAACCCCCCTGAAGTACAGCCCCCCTGAATTATCGCCCCCCAACCCCCCTAAAGGGGGGCTAAAACTCAGATTATATGGTTGTTTAACCTTCCTTTAGGGGGGCAGGGGGGCAAAAAGGGTTGGGGGGCAAAAGGGGAAGGAAGCAAAAATTAAGGGAGTAGAAACACAGAGAAAAAAATAAAAACATTGGAAGCAAAAACACTTTTCGATAAAATCTGGGACGGACATGTGGTCCGATCCATTGAAGATGGTCCTGATGTACTGTATATCGATCGTCATTATATTCATGAGGTAACAAGTCCTCAGGCATTTAATGGTCTTAAAGAAAGGGGTATTCCTGTATTCCGGCCCGGAAAAACTATTGCGACAGCCGACCACAACATTCCGACGAAGGACCAGCATCTTCCGATAAAAGATCTGTTATCCCGTAACCAGGTTGAAAAACTGACTGAAAATTGCAGTAAATATGGTATCGAACTGTTCGGTCTTAACCATCAAAAAAACGGTATCATTCACGTTATTGCTCCGGAGCTCGGTTACACTCTGCCAGGCATAACAATCGTCTGCGGCGACAGTCACACATCAACACATGGTGCCTTTGGTGCTATTGCCTTCGGTATAGGCACCAGCGAAGTTGAGATGGTTCTGGCGACTCAATGTATTCTTCAGCCTAAACCTAAAAAAATGAAAATCGCCGTCAATGGCAAACTTCAGAATGGGGTAACTTCGAAGGATATAATAATGTATATCATATCGGAGATTTCAACAGGTGGCGCTACAGGTTATTTTGTAGAGTTTTGTGGTTCTGCAATAGCCAGCCTGAGTATGGAAGCAAGAATGACAGTATGCAATATGAGTATTGAGATGGGCGCCCGCGGAGGACTTATTGCACCTGATGAAACTACATTCGCTTATCTCAGGAAACTTCCATCAATCCCGGGGTTGAATGATTTTGAAACAGCACTTACTCAATGGAAAACACTCAAAAGCGATCCGGATGCTGTGTTTGACCGTGAACTTGAATTTGATGCTGCATTAATTAAACCTATGATCACATATGGAACAAATCCGGGAATGGGAATGGCTGTTGATGCTACAATTCCTTTAACGGATCAGAAAAATGTTGAGGCATCATCATCATTTATTAAATCGCTTGACTATATGGGTTTTAAACCCGGCATGAAACTCCTGGGACATCCGATAGATTATGTTTTTATAGGAAGCTGTACAAATGGACGAATTGAGGATTTCAGAGCATTTGCAGAAATTATAAAGGGTAGGAAAAAAGCTTCAAATGTAACTGCTTTGATTGTTCCAGGCTCAAAAACGGTTGAGGCACAAATGGTTTCTGAAGGTCTTATTGAAATTTATAATAACGCCGGATTTGAGGTTAGGCAACCGGGATGCTCTTCCTGCCTGGCCATGAACGAAGATAAGGTGCCTCCGGGCAAATATGCAGTCTCAACTTCAAACAGGAACTTTGAAGGCAGGCAAGGCCCGGGTTCGAGGACTTTACTTGCAAGCCCTGCTACTGCTGCTGTCGCTGCAATAACCGGAAAGATATCCGATCCGAGAGAATTTATGAGTCAGGAAAAAACCATCAAAAAATAATCTGCTATGCCAAAAGTTAAATTTGATATACTCGTAACAACTTGTGTGCCACTGCCGTTCGAAAATGTGGATACCGATCAGATTATACCTGCAAGGTTTTTAAGCGCTACATCAAGAGAAGGCTTTGGAGACAATCTTTTCCGCGACTGGAGATATAAAAAGACTGGCGAAAAGAACAGTGATTTTGTTCTGAATAATCCAAAGTTCACCGGAAAAGTACTTGTTGCCGGAAAGAATTTTGGAAGCGGATCGAGCCGAGAACATGCTGTGTGGGCTATTTTCGATTATGGATTCAGAGCGGTAGTATCAAGTTTTTTTGCTGATATCTTTATGGCTAATTCTCTGAATAACGGTCTTCTTCCCATAGTAATTCCTGAAGAAATGCTTAAGAAACTGCTTGATTTGATTCAGAAAAACCCTGATACTAAAGTAAATATAGACCTTGATAAACAAACATTTACAATTATATCCACAGGAGATTCTGTGAAATTCGGAATTAATCCATATAAAAAAGAATGTCTTCTGAAAGGGTTGGATGATATCGATTTCCTTCTAAGTATGAAAGATTTAATCATTGATTATGAGTCTAACAAAAGCCTTGTAAAATGAAAGTTGAAATAATGGATACCACCCTGCGGGATGGAGAACAGACTCAGGGAGTATCTTACTCACCACTCGAGAAGTTACATATTGCTACTCTTCTTCTTAAAGATGTAAAGGTTGACCGTATTGAAGTTGCTTCAGCCCGGGTTTCCACTGGGGAATTCGAAGGACTCAGCAAAATTACTGAGTGGGCAAAACAAAATAACCTTAACGGAAAAGTTGAAGTGTTGGGCTTTGTCGATGGAGAGATATCACTTAACTGGATAAATAGTGCCGGTGGAAAAGTGATTAACCTGCTCTGTAAAGGTTCATTAAGACATCTTGAAAAACAACTTCGGAAAACACCTGACAAGCACGTCTCCGACATCAAATGGATTATTAATAAAGCCGACTCAATGGGTATGGAGGTAAACATCTACCTCGAAGACTGGTCCAACGGAATGATCAATTCGGAAGAGTACGTTTTCTTCATGATCGAATCTTTAAAAGAGGAGAAGGTGAAAAGATTCATGCTCCCCGACACTCTCGGTGTGCTTAATCCGGATCAAACCTACGAATTCTGCAAAAAAACTATAGACCGGTTTCCTTCATTACGCTTTGATTTCCATCCACATAACGATTACGATCTGGCAATGGCTAACATCTATGCCTCTGTTAAGGCTGGAATACATGGGGTTCATACTACGATAAACGGACTTGGCGAAAGAGCCGGGAATGCTCCTCTGTCAAGCGTTATCGGGGTTCTTCGCGACCAGCTTGGAGTTGAAACTTCAATAAACGAATATGAAATAACAAATGTCAGTAAAATAGTGGAGACCTTCAGCGGGATAAGGATCCCGGTGAATAAACCTGTAATAGGAGAAAATGTCTTCACTCAGACATCCGGTATTCATGCAGATGGTGACAGTAAAGACAATCTTTATTATAACAATCTGCTTCCGGAGAGATTTGGAAGAAAACGTAAATATGCTCTTGGCAAACAATCAGGAAAAGCGACTATCAGAAAAAACCTCGAGGAGTTTGGACTATTTCTTAATCCTGAATCTCTTGCAAAAGTTACCCAAAGAGTAATTGAGCTTGGTGACAAAAAAGAAAATGTAACAACAGAAGACCTTCCATTTATTATTGCAGATGTCCTTGGAAGTGAACAGATCAATTATAAAATCTTTATCAAAAACTATTCACTCTCCCTCTCCTATGGATTGAAACCTTCCGCAAATATCCAGGTTGAAATTGATGGTAATCTATACCAGGAGACATCTTCGGGTGACGGCCAGTATGATGCATTTATGAAAGCTCTCCGTACGATTTATGACAAACTCGGAAAACAATATCCTGCTCTGATTGATTATCAGGTATCAATTCCTCCTGGAGGAGCAACTGATGCACTGGTTGAAACAATTATTACGTGGGATTTTCATGGTAAAGAATTCAAGACAAAAGGGTTGGATGCAGACCAGACTGAATCGGCAATAAAAGCAACCGAAAGGATGCTGAACATTATTGAGAATAATGATCTTAACACAATAAAAAACAATACATTAATAGACTAAATACATGGATTTTAAAATAGCAGTTTTATCAGGCGATGGCATAGGACCGGAAATTATCGAACAGGCAAAAAAAGTTGTAATTGCAGTCGGGAAAAAATTTAACCATACATTTAATTTTACCAACGGGCTTGTAGGTGCAATTGCAATTGATAAAACAGGAAACCCTTTACCCGTAGAAACACTCGAACTTTGCAAATCGTCAGATGCAGTTCTTTTTGGTGCAATTGGCGACCCAAAATACGATAATAACCCATCTGCCAAAGTACGTCCCGAACAGGGTCTGCTGGCAATGAGAAAGGAACTTGGATTATATGCAAACGTACGTCCTGTTACAACCTTCCCTTCGTTAATCGATAAATCCCCGTTGAAAAAGGAGATTGTAAAAGGAGTTGATATTATGATGATCAGGGAACTCACAGGCGGAATATATTTTGGAAAGCCTCAGGGAAGATCAGAGGATACAAATACAGCTTATGATACTTGTGTTTACAGTCGTTACGAAATTGAACGCGTAGTAAGACTTGCGTGCGAATATGCTATGAAACGTTCTAAAAAAGTTACAGTTGTTGACAAGGCCAATGTTCTGGCAACTTCCAGGTTATGGCGCGAGACAGCTGTAAATATTGGTAAAGAATATAAAGAAATTATAATGGACTTTATGTTTGTAGATAATGCTGCTATGCAACTTATTCAGTGGCCGGGAAGGTTTGATGTGATTGTTACTGAAAATATGTTTGGGGATATACTTTCAGATGAAGCAAGTGTTCTTACAGGTTCCCTGGGACTTCTCCCTTCAGCTTCAATCGGTTTGTCAACATCGGTTTTTGAACCTATTCATGGTTCTTATCCTCAGGCAGCAGGCAAAAACATTGCTAATCCTATCGGTACTATCTTATCAGCTGCCATGATGTTTGACCTGGCGTTTAATCTGAAAAAAGAATCTGAAACGATTATGAAAGTAGTAGAAAAATCCATAGAAGCTGATTATGTTACTGAAGATCTTAATAAGATCAATCCAAAATCAACCTCTCAGGTTGGGGATTGGATTGCTGATAATATATTAAACAACTGATTTTTAACTATTTTTGTAATATTTATTTATTATTTCCTATCTTTGCATAAATATTTTAAAAGTGATTTATCTGTCAACACATCATCATCATTTTCATACTTGCTCTCAGGCGAGGAGATAATGATATGTATGTAAACCAAAATATCATAAACCCGTTTGAGCAGATCAGGCGGGTTTTTTATTTACCCAAAGGTTTGCTCAGACTAAACTAAAAATGAAAATGAGTGTACTGAAAATTGCAATTCAAAAAAGCGGCCGTCTGAGTGAAAATTCAAAAAAATTACTTGAGGAATGTGGGATAAAATTCTCAAACGGGATTAGCGTTCTGAAAACCACTGCTAAAAATTTTCCTGTGGAACTTCTCTTCCTTCGCGATGACGATATCCCTCAATATGTTGAACAACAGGTTGCTGACATTGGCATCCTGGGAGAAAATGTGGTCTTTGAAAAAAAGAAAGATGTCAATATTATAGAACATCTTGGCTTTGCACAATGTCGTCTTAGTCTGGCAATACCAAAGGAAGACAAATACTCCGGACTTCAATATTTCATGAACAAAAAAGTAGCAACCAGTTATCCCGGAATCCTCTCCGATTTCTTTAAAAAGAATAACATAAATGCTGAAATTGAAGAGATCAGCGGCAGTGTCGAAATTGCTCCCGGGATTGGTCTCGCAGATGCGGTTTGCGACATTGTGAGTTCAGGCAGCACATTGCTTACCAATGGTTTACACGAAGTTGAGACAATTCTGAAAAGTCAGGCGGTAATTATCGGTAATAAAAACCTTACTGCTGAAAAAGAGGAAATATTAACCAAACTTCTATTCAGGATCAGGTCTGTAAAAAATGCAAAAGAAAATAAATACATTTTGCTTAATGCTCCCGATTCGGCAGTGCAAAAAATTTGCTCAATACTGCCGGGTATGAAAAGTCCAACCATCGTCCCTCTGGTTGAAAAAGGATGGTGCAGCCTCCATTCTGTAGTAGCGGAGGATGAATTCTGGGAAAAAATTAATCAATTAAAAGAGGCCGGCGCCCAGGGCATCTTAGTAATTCCAATCGAGAAAATGATATTGTAATGAAGACAATACTTTATCCTGAAAAAAATATCTGGAATTCGCTATGTAAACGCCCTTCAATGGATAATAAAGACATTGAGGTCGTAATCAGAGAGATTATAGAAAGTGTACGATCTGATAAAGATAAAGCTGTCTTTCATTACTCCGCAAAATTTGATGGCGCTTCTCCCGAAAATTTAAAAGTTTCACACACGGAAATTGAAGAGGCAACAGGACAGGTCTCAGAGAAACTCAAGTCTGCAATTAATGTCGCCAGATCAAATATAGAGAAATTCCATTCTGCACAACTTCTGGCTGAGCCGGTTATTGAGACTTCATTCGGAGTAAAATGCTGGAGAAAAAATGTCGCAATTGAAAAAGTGGGACTATATGTTCCCGGAGGAAGCGCTCCGCTTTTTTCAACAGTGTTGATGCTTGGGATACCGGCAAAACTGGCAGGATGCCAGGAAATTATAATTTGTACACCTCCTGAAAAGGATGGAAAAGTGAGTCCTCTGATTCTTTATACTGCTCATCTTATAGGAATTACTGAAATATATAAGGTTGGTGGCGCACAAGCCATCGCGGCAATGGCCTTTGGTACTGAAAGTATTCCTAAAGTTTACAAAATATTCGGTCCGGGAAATCAATATGTTACCAAAGCGAAGGAACTTATACAACAATCAGGAATATCAATAGATATGCCTGCCGGTCCAAGTGAAGTGTTGGTTATTGCCGATGGAACCGCAAACGCAGAATTTATTGCAGCTGATCTTCTTTCCCAGGCCGAGCACGGACCTGATAGTCAGGTTGTTATGCTAACTGATAATCAGGAACTTATATCAGAGGTAAAAGCCGGATTAGAGAAACAATTACAACAGCTTCCAAGAAAAGAGATAGCAACTAAAGCACTTGAAAACACTATGTTAATTCTTTTGCCATCGTTGGATGATTGCATAAGTTTCAGCAACGAATATGCACCGGAACACCTTATTATAAATGTATCCGATTCAGGTATATTGGCAAAAAAAGTAATAAATGCAGGATCTGTTTTTGTTGGTGGTTTTAGCTGCGAAAGTGCAGGTGATTATGCCTCAGGGACAAACCATACCCTTCCGACAAATGGTTATGCCAGAAGCTACAGCGGAGTATCAACTGAAAGTTTCCTTAAGAAAATATCTTTTCAGGAAATGAACAGAGACGGTGTTATTAACCTGGGTCCGGTAATTGAGATTATGGCCGAAGCCGAATCATTATATGGACACAGGAATGCCATGAGTATCAGATTAAAAAGCCTACAAAATGATTAATATAGATGAATTGGTACGGAAGAATGTTCTGTCCCTCACCCCCTACTCATGCGCAAGGGATGAATTCAAGGGCGATGCAGCCCTTTTTATGGATGCCAATGAAAATCCTTACGGGAAATTAAACCGTTACCCCGATCCCTATCAGAGGGAGTTAAAAGCCGCAATTTCAAAAATTAAAGGGATAAAAGAAGAAAATATATTTCTTGGCAATGGCAGCGATGAAATTATTGATCTCTGTTTCAGGGTGTTCTGTAATCCAGGTATTGACAAAGCGCTTATCTTCACTCCCACTTATGGAATGTACGAAGTGTCAGCCTCTGTAAATGATATTCAGGTGTTAAAAATTCCGTTGATTGAAAATTTCCAGATTGATATCAAAAAGGTTAAACACTTATTTTCGGATAAAAACCTGAAATTGATATTTATCTGTTCTCCAAACAACCCGACAGGAAACTGTATGAACGTTTCAGATGTCGAAGATATAATTAAAAACTTCCGGGGAATTGTAGTTATTGATGAAGCATATATTGATTTCAGCGATAAGCCTTCATTCATAAATATGGTCGATAAGTATCCAACCCTCATTGTGATGCAGACATTCAGCAAGGCTTTCGGGCTGGCTTCTGTCAGAGTTGGAATGGCATTCTCAAATCAGGCTCTCATTAAATATTTTAACAAAATGAAGCCTCCGTATAATATAAGTACTATAAACCAAAAAGCTGCCCTGAAAAAAATAAGTAAGGTTGAGGAGGCTAAAAGTCAAATAATTAAAATTAAGAAGGAGAAGCTGAGACTTTCTTCTTATCTTGAAAAGATGAAATTAATTGATAAAGTCTACCCGTCTGATGCAAACTTTTTACTTGTGAAAGTAAAGGATGCCAATTATATCTATAATTATCTGGTAAACAAAAGTATAATAGTTAGAAACCGCAGCAATATAATTCATAATTGTCTGCGTATCACGGTTGGTACCAGGGCCGAAAACAGCAAACTTATTAAAGCGCTAAATTCAATTTCTTTATGAAGAAGGTACTCTTTATTGACAGGGACGGAACTATATTAATCGAACCTCCGGATGAACAGGTGGAGAGTTTTGAGGAGATGGCTTTCCTTCCGGGCGTAATAACGTGCCTTGCAAAAATCGTTAAAGAGACTGACTTTGAGCTTATTATGGTAACTAATCAGGACGGTCTCGGAACAGAATCGTATCCTGAAGAAACATTCTGGCCTGTTCAGAACAAAATGCTGGAAATACTTAAAGGTGAGGGTGTCATATTCAGTGAAATATTTATTGACCGTACTTTTGCATCACAGAATGCCCCTTCCCGCAAACCTGGAACCGCAATGCTGGTTAAATACCTCTCACAAGGGATCGACCTCGAATCATCATTCGTAATCGGCGACAGGCTTACAGATGTCGAACTGGCGAAGAACCTGGGATGCAAAACAATATTCATAAATAAGAAAAATTGCAGGGAAGCTGATTTATGCACAACAGACTGGAATGATATCTATCTATTTCTCAAAAAGAAACCCCGCGTTGCAAGAGTAGAGCGAAAAACAAATGAGACTCTCATTCAGGCAGAAGTTAATCTCGATGGTACAGGAAAAAACGCAATCGATAGTGGTATAGGATTCTTTGATCACATGCTTGAACAGATTGCCCGTCATGGAAATATTGATCTTACAATAAAGGCAAAAGGCGATCTGGTGATAGATGAGCACCATACTGTTGAAGATGTGGCTATAACTTTAGGAGAAGCAATCTTAAAGGCGCTTGGAGGTAAAAAAGGTATTGAAAGATATGGTTTCACGTTGCCAATGGATGATTGCCTGGCCCAGGTTGCTATAGATTTCGGAGGCAGACCATGGCTTGTCTGGGATGTAAAATTTCAACGTGAAAAGATCGGAGAGATGCCGGCTGAACTAATATTCCATTTTTTTAAGTCATTCAGCGACAGTTCGAAATGCAACCTGAACATTAAGGCAGAAGGGGAAAACGAACATCATAAAACTGAAGCTATTTTCAAGGCATTCGCAAAAACTTTGAAAATGGCTGTAAAACAAACTGACAACTATAATCTACCATCAACAAAAGGCAGCCTATGATAGCAATTCTGAAATATAATGCCGGAAATATAAAGTCCGTACAGAATGCTCTCACCCGGCTTGGCTTCAAAAGTATAATTACAGATGATCCGGAAGAGTTATCAAAAGCGGATAAAGTCATTTTCCCCGGCGTAGGTGAGGCAAGTTCTGCTATGAGTTACCTGAAGAAAAGAGGATTAGACAAAACAATTGTAGAATTGAAACAACCGGTACTTGGAATATGTCTGGGCCTTCAGCTGATGTGCCGGTATTCCGAGGAAGCTGATACAAGCTGTCTGGGGATTTTTAAAGCTGACGTGAGATTGTTTCCTCCGGTAGATAAGGTCCCTCATATGGGCTGGAATAATTTTCTGACAATTAAAGGCGATCTTTTCAAAGGTATTGACCTGAAGGATGATGTTTATTATATTCACAGTTACTACGCCGAAATATCATGCCATACAATTGCTACATGCGAATATATTGTGCCATTCAGCGCATCTATGCAAAGTAATAATTTCTATGCTACTCAATTTCATCCTGAGAAGTCAGCTGGTATCGGAGAAAAAATATTGCAAAACTTTCTGGAGCTATGAGAATAATAGTTGCACTTGATATTATTGAAGGAAAATGTGTCCGTCTTACAAAAGGAGACTTCAGCACTAAGAAAGTATATAGTGAAGATCCATTACATTTTGCCAGACAGGTGGAAGATAATGGTCTAAAATATCTTCATCTGGTCGATCTTGACGGGGCCAAAAACAAGAAGATTGAAAACATTAAAATCCTCGAAAAAATCGCTGAAAAAACCAGTCTGAAAATTGACTTTGGTGGTGGATTAAGAACATACGAAGACCTGATTACCGTGTTTAATGCAGGAGCAAGACAGGTTACAGCAGGAAGTATAGCCGTTACTCATCCGCATTTATTTATGGAATGGCTGTCAAAGCTCGGACAGGAAAAACTTATACTTGGAGCAGATTTCATTAACAGAAAAGTTTCAACCGGGGGATGGCTTGAAAATTCAGACAAGGATATTATAAGCTTTATTGCTGACTATAAATCCAAAGGGGTAAAATATACTATTTGTACTGATATTAAAAAAGATGGCATGCTTCAGGGACCCTCAACAGATCTGTATCTTGAATTGCTGGCTTCAGTTAAAATTAATCTGATTGCAAGTGGTGGTATAACGACTTTTAAGGATATTGATAAGCTTAGATTGGCCGGCTGCGAAGGCGCTATTATCGGAAAAGCAATTTATGAAGGAAAAATAACATTAAAAGAATTAGGCAAACAATGTTAAAAAGACGAATAATTCCATGCCTCGACATTAAAGACGGGCGAACGGTGAAAGGGATTAATTTTGTTAATCTGGTTGACGCAGGCGATCCGGTTGCTTTGGCTAAAGAATATGTAAAACAGGGCGCTGATGAACTCGTTTTTTTAGATATCACGGCTACTATAGAAAACAGAAAAGCGTTAGTCGGATTAGTAGAAAGAATTGCAGGTGAAATCAATATACCTTTTACTGTAGGCGGGGGTATTGACACGGTAGCAGATGTAGCAGTACTTATTAAAGCCGGCGCCGATAAAGTCACTATAAACTCATCAGCAGTCAGGAAGCCTGAACTTATCTCACAGATTGCCGGTCAGTTTGGTAATCAGTGTGTTGTTGTGGCAATTGATACAAAATTTGTCGATGATGAATGGATTGTTTTTGTTAATGGAGGCAGAACACCTACTGAATTGAGAACTGTAAACTGGGCGCAGAGGGTTGAGGAACTGGGAGCCGGGGAAATACTCCTCACTTCAATGAACAATGACGGAACAAGATCGGGATTTTCAATCGACATCACTGCTGAAGTGAGCAGGAATGTTAATATCCCTGTTATAGCTTCAGGTGGTGCAGGTAAAATGGAGCACTTCAAAGAGGTCTTTAATAATACTGCCTGCAGTGCGGCACTTGCAGCCAGTATTTTTCACTTCGGAGATATTGATATAAGAGATTTGAAAAAATATTTAACTAGTGAGAAAATTAATGTAAGATACTGATTATGAGATACTATTACTTCTTTGTCGATAGACTCCATTTTGTACTCCAAGGCGCATACCGCCCCTTAGTTTATTGCCCCCTGCCCCCTAAAGGGGGTTCAATCATCTTAAGCTATGAGGATTAGCCTCCTTAAGTTGGGTTAATTATGTGGTTACTTGAGTATTAGCTCCCCTTTAGGGGGGTTGGGGGGGCAAAAAAGCCGAAAGGGGGCAGGGGCGAAAAAATAAATGAAAAATATAGATTATGAACATCGATTTTAAAAAAGGAAACGGCCTGGTACCAGTTGTAATCCAGGATAATAACACCATGCAGGTTTTGATGGTAGGCTACATGAATGAGGAGGCATTTCTTAAGACAAGTGAAGAGAAAAAGGTCACTTTCTTCAGCAGAAGCAAGAACCGTCTCTGGACGAAAGGTGAAACCTCCGGTAACTTTCTTTTTGTTAAAGAAATTTTATCTGACTGCGATAATGATTCCCTTCTTATCAAAGTAAATCCTGCAGGTCCCGTTTGTCATACCGGTAGCACTGCATGTTTTAACGAAAATACTTCGAAGGGTTTTATTTATGAACTTGAAGATATTATAAGTCAGCGGATTGAAAATGATACGCACGACTCATATACTAATAAGTTATATAAAAAAGGTATCAATAAAGTAGCCCAGAAAGTTGGAGAGGAAGCAGTTGAATTGATTATTGAAGCCAAGGATAATAACATTGACCTGTTTAAAAATGAAGCGGCCGATCTCCTCTATCACTTACTGATTTTATTAAAAACCAAAGGTTTAAATTTAGAGAGCATTGAGGAAGTGTTGAAGAGCCGTCAGAAATAGTAATTATTAACCTATTTTACAATATTTATTACTTTTCACTTGTTTTTTTAAAATTTAGATTACTTTTACCAGCCAATACGACGACAAAATGAATATTGTGTACAATTATTTTATCTCTTTTTATTACTTCTCTTTTTATTTTAAAAGAAGATAAAGGGATTTTTGTATACAGATAAATTAAATTTATATGAAAGCAAGGGTCCCTCAAAGGGACTCTTTTTTTTTAAATACCATTTTGATAATGAAAATAACAATACAAGGAGAGAAAGGAAGTTTTCATGAAGTAGCTGCACGACAGTACTTTAATTATGATGATATTGATATTGTGCCGTGCTCCACATTTGATCTGACACTGAACACTCTGTTGGCAGGTAATGCCGATTTTGCTGTTATGGCGATTGAAAATGCCAGGTCAGGAAGCATTCTCTATAACTATACATTAATCAGGGAATCGGGGTTGAAAATTCTGGGAGAACAGAATCTCCGGGTTGTACAGAATCTGATGGCTTTACCCGGTCAATCTATAAACGATATAAAAGAGATACAATCTCATCCTATTGCATTGGCCCAATGCATGACCTTCCTCAACCAATACCCCCATATATCTCATGTTGAAAGCGACGATACAGCTGGTAGCGCCAGGATAATAAGTGAACAGCAATTAAAAGGGGTGGCGGCAATTGCATCTGCCAATGCAGCAGATATTTACGGCCTCACAATTCTCGCCCCTGGTATTGAGACATTTAAACAAAATTACACACGCTTTCTTATTGTCGGCAGCGAGGACAAAGGAAACAAGAAGGGGAATAAGGTCTCGATATGCTTCTCAACAAGTCATAAACCAGGCTCACTTGCAGCAGTGCTGGTTAAGCTTGCAGAAATGGAGATAAATCTTTCAAAGATTCAATCAGTTCCACGACTGAATGGCGAATGGGAGTATATGTTTTATCTCGATCTTGAATTAAATAAAAATACCAATTCAGACGTAATAAAAAGAGTATTGGAGAATAAGACAAAAAATCTTGAAATACTTGGAGTATATTTTAAAGGAGAAATGATTTATGACAATTAAACCTGCCAACCGAACCAATAGTGTACAGGAATACTACTTCTCGCAAAAACTAGCGCAGATTGACAAGATGCGCCGAGAAGGCGCTGATATTATTAATCTTGGAATCGGTAGCCCCGATCAGTCACCTTCTGAAAATACCCTTTCAGCGCTAGTCGCAGAGGCTCAAAAAACCACTGCTCACGGCTATCAGAGTTATACAGGAATTCCTGCATTAAGGAAAGCATTTTCAGATTGGTACAAAAAATATTTTCATGTTGAGTTAAATCCTGATAATGAAATACTTCCTTTAATGGGAAGCAAGGAAGGAATAATGCATATCAGCATGGCTTTTGTAAACCCCGGAGATGAAGTTCTTATACCTGATCCGGGATACCCTACCTATTCTTCCGTAACCAATCTGGTTGGTGGTGTTATGAGAAAATACAATCTCGAAGAAAAATCCGGCTGGCTCCCTGATCTTGAAGCATTGGAAGATACCGATCTGAACAGGGTAAAACTAATGTGGATTAACTACCCGCACATGCCAACAGGGAAAAAAGGATCAATTCCTCTGTTTGAAAAACTTATATCATTCTCGCAAAAACACGGAATACTTCTTTGTAATGATAATCCCTATAGCTTCATATTGAACAAAGACTATATCAGCCTTCTAGCTGTTGACGGTGCCAAAGAGACAGCAATGGAACTTAACTCATTAAGCAAGTCGCATAACATGGCCGGATGGCGCATAGGTATGGTTGCCGGGAATAGTGATTATATTAAGGAGGTTCTTAAAGTAAAGAGCAACATGGATTCAGGTATGTTTCTGCCAATGCAGATTGCTGCAATTGAAGCGCTTAACAATCCCGAATCATGGTACGACTCAGTGAACGCTGTTTATTTAAGGCGACGTTTAATAGTAGAGGAAATTATGGATATACTTAAATGCAAATTCGATAAAACGCAGGTTGGATTATTTGTTTGGGGGCGCATTCCTGAGGAAGTAGTCAATTGCGAAGCATATATTGAAGAGATTTTAAATAAATCGCATGTTTTTATTACCCCGGGATTTATTTTCGGGGAAAACGGAGAGAGGTATTTAAGGATATCATTATGTGCGAATGAGAAAAGACTTTTGGAGGCAAAAGAAAGGTTGATGAAGTAGACGGAAGACGGAAGA
>DATCHE010000180.1:0-12141 GCA_036508535.1 Bacteroidales bacterium
TGCTGATGTGGTTGTCGGTTCAAATCAGAGGATGGGCCTGCCAATGAGCTTCGGTGGTCCGCACGCCGGTTATTTTGCAACTAAAGACGAACTTAAAAGAAGTATGCCCGGACGTATAATTGGTGTCTCAGTTGATGTTCAAGGAAATCAGGCATTAAGAATGGCATTGCAGACACGTGAGCAGCATATAAAACGGGAGAGGGCAACGTCAAATATCTGTACTGCTCAGGCACTTCTCGCAACAATGTCTGGAATGTATGCCCAGTATCATGGACCTGAAGGGTTGAAACGAATCTCAGAGCACATTCATAGTTCTGCCTGTACTTTGAATTATCATATTAAGAATCTTGGGTACAAACAGGTGAATTCAATGTTCTTTGATACATTGAAGATAGTGGCATTACCAGGGAATTCAATTGAAGCTATCAGAAAACTTGCTCTTGAGTCAGAGATGAACTTCTTCTTCCCCGATGATAAATCTGTGATTATCAGCGCCGACGAAATAATTACACTCAGGGAGATAAATACTATTGTAGAGATATTCTCAAAAGCTGCAGGTAAGGAATTTGTCCGGGTCAGCGCCTCATGCAATTGTACCTGTATCGACGAGAAATATTTAAGACAGTCATCCTATTTACAGCAGGGTACTTTTAGCAGGTATCAGAGTGAAACAGAGATGATGAGGTATATAAAGATGCTCGAAAGAAAAGATTTTTCCCTCACACACAGTATGATATCCCTGGGCTCTTGTACCATGAAGCTTAATCCCGCCAGTTCTATGTTCGCAATGAGCTGGCCGGAATTCGGAAACATTCATCCTTTTGTTCCAAAAGATCAGGCGCTCGGATATTATCAGATTATTGATGAGTTAGGAGAAGCTCTCAAAGAAATTACGGGTTTTTCAGCAATCTCATTTCAGCCTAATTCAGGCGCTGCAGGGGAGTATACAGGATTAATGGTCATTCGCGAATATCATAAGACAAGGGGGGAAAGCCACAGAAATGTTACACTGATTCCTTCATCCGCACATGGTACTAACCCGGCGAGTGCTGCCATAGCAGGCATGCAGATAGTTGTAGTTGAATGCGATGAAAAAGGAAACATAAGTGTTGAAGACCTACGGAATAAGGCTGAGTTGCATAAAAACGATCTTGCCTGTTTTATGATCACTTATCCCTCTACCCATGGTGTATTTGAAGCTGCTGTTAAAGAAATGTCAGCGATCATTCATGCAAATGGCGGACTCGTTTATATGGACGGAGCAAATATGAACGCCCAGGTTGGATTAACCAATCCCGGACATATCGGAGCTGATGTATGCCATCTGAACCTTCATAAAACCTTTGCAATACCGCATGGCGGAGGAGGTCCCGGAATGGGCCCAATCCTGGTTAATGACAAGCTTGCTGAGTTTCTGCCTTCTCATCCTTTGGTTAAAACTGGTGGTAGTCATGGTACCACGGCAGTTGCCGGAGCACCTTTCGGCAGCGGACAGGTACTTACAATTTCACATGCCTATGTAATGATGATGGGTTCATATGGATTAACTCAGGCTACAAAATATGCTATACTCAACGCGAATTATATCGCCGCATCACTGAAGGGATGGTTTAAAACACTTTACACCGGAACCGAAGGATTTGTTGCTCACGAGATGATACTCGATTGCAGAAACTTTAAAAATGAAGCAGGAATATCAGAAGCCGATATTGCAAAGAGATTAATGGATTATGGATTCCATGCCCCAACTCTTTCATTCCCTGTTCATGGTACACTTATGGTGGAACCAACAGAATCGGAATCACTTCAGGAACTCAATAAATTTATAAACGCGCTTAAATCTATATGGGAGGAGATTCAGGAGGTAAAAGATGGCAAGGCTGATAAAGAGGATAACGTGCTGCATAATGCACCCCATACTGTTAAAGTTTTAACAACCGATGAATGGAACCATAGTTACAGCAGACAGAAAGCTGCCTTCCCACAAAAATGGGTTGTTGAGAATAAATTCTGGCCATCTGTAGGACGAATCGACGATGGTTATGGTGATCGAAATCTGGTTTGTACCTGCGACTCAGTTGATGCATACAGGCAGGAGACGATGAAAAAAGTAATTGATTAAGACAAAAGACAAAAGTAAAAAGACAAAAGTTCGAAAACCTATGATTTCAGCTTTGAGACTGTCTTCGTTTTAAAAAGGATAATATCTTATCAAAATTAATTATTATGAAAAGGTTTTTATTTTTACTTCTTCCTGCCTTGGTACTCGCATCCTGCGGATCGGGAGGTTCAAAACAACAATCTGCTAAAACCGATGCTTTAATGGAAAAGAACTATAGGGTTAAATTAATTACAGTCGATCCGGGCCATTTTCATGCAGCCCTGGTTCAGAAATCGATGTACGATCAGGTATCACCCGAAGTACATGTTTATGCTCCTGAAGGCCCTGATTATAAGCAGCATCTGACAAAGATAACTTCTTATAATTCAAGGACAGTCAATCCGACATCATGGAAAGAAATAGTGTATGCAGGTCCTGATTTCTTCGAAAAAATGCTTGCTGAAAAAGCCGGAAATGTAGTAGTCCTGTCAGGTAATAACATAAAGAAAGCAGAATACATTTCAAAATCAATTAATGCCGGACTGAATGTCCTTTCCGATAAACCGATGATAATCTCCTCTGAGGATTTTCCTGTGCTGAAAGCTTCTTTTTCAACAGCAAAGGAGAAAGGGATTCTTCTATATGATATTATGACAGAGAGATTTGAGATAACTACAATTCTCCAGAAGCTACTTTCTCAAAATGATGGAATCTTTGGCACGTTAACTCAGGGTACTATTGAAGAACCTGCCGTAACAAAAATTAGTGTGCATCATTTTTCCAAAATAGTATCAGGAACACCGTTACTTCGTCCAGCCTGGTTCTTCGATGTGGAACAGCAGGGCGAAGGCATTGTGGATGTAACTACTCATCTTGTCGACCTTGTACAATGGGAATGTTTCCCTGAACAGATATTAAACATAGAAGATATCAACATGGTCTCGGCCAGGAGATGGTCCACCCCCATCTCAAAGGAAGAGTTTAAAGGAGTCACCGGGTTTGAGAATTTCCCTGATTACCTGCAAAAAGATGTAAAGAACGGGCAACTGAATGTCTTCTCTAACGGGGAAATGACATACAAAATAAAAGGAGTCTATGCAAAAGTATCGGTTGAGTGGAAATACCAGGCGCCTCCAGGGGGCGGGGATACTCATTATTCGGTTATGCGCGGAACAAAGTGTGACCTGATTATTAAACAGGGAACTGATGAGAAATTCCTTCCTACACTTTATATTGAAAATGTAAAAGGAATGGCAACTAAGGACTTCAGCATTAAACTAAAGGAAGCATTAGGATCATTACCTTATGATAGCTTAGTTGCAGAGACCGTAAATACTAATTCCATTAAAATAAATATTCCAATAAAGTACAGGGTAACTCACGAGGATCATTTTGCACAGGTTACTTCGAAATTCCTTGAATATCTGAAAACTGGTCAATTACCGGCATGGGAAGTACCAAATATGATAACCAAATATTACACTACAACTAGTGCCCTGAAGATGGCAAAAGGAGAATGAAAAAGATAAAAGACAAAAGTAAAAAGATAAAAGTTCGGAGTTTGACTTCATCGAGGGCTTCGCCGTTCGTGGAGTAAGAATCTTCACCTCACGCTCTTGCCTTTGCGCCGATATGCCGTTGTGCCTTTGCGCCTTTCAATATACATTCACCCTGTCGACCACCTTCCACCTGATCTTCTGGTACACCATTACCTTGTTAACATAGTATATTAAACCAGCATAAACCGGAATGAGAATCAGATTCGCAAAGGGGAACCAGTGGATTAAGAATTTATGCAGAAAAGCAAACCCGGCTCCAGCAATCAAAAATAAGAATGACTTAAAGGTATCTCCTCCTGCCTGAGCTGCTGATTTATCAGATGCAAATGGAAAGATCGGATTCTGAATATAATAGGTAACCAGGGCAAACAGGTAAATAACGAGGAAGGCAATAAACGCATCAGGAAGAATCCTTATTCCCCAGGTTATACATACCCCAATAACCACAACAATATAGAAGGGTATGAAGAACTTTGAAAAGGCAGCCTTTATACTTCCTTTGAAGAATCCGGCCGGCGTCTCTAACGGTATTGATTTGAATATCCATGCAGCATTACGATTGGTTCCGATAAGCATTGCACGTGGAAGTGTGGCCACAATAAATACTGAGAAATAAAGAATAAAGAGGTAATTATCACTTTCTGATATTTTGCTTAGCTTACCAGGGTTGCTGAGGAATGGCAAAAGCATCATTATCACGAAGTAGCCGTACGATGGGAGGAGGGTTTGTTTAAAGAGTCGCTCACGTCCCGTCATTTTCCACATGAGGCTAAACGCCGCTTTTTCATCTTTCTCATGAACAAAAACAGACGACATAACCCGATAAAGAATACTTTTTCCTGTCGATTCTGCTTTAACCTTCGAAGCACGGTCACCTTGCTCCAGATCTGCAAGTTTTCTGTTGAAGACAGGAGTGAGGTACTTGCCGGTTATATAAATGGCAACTACAGGTATTACAAGTGCTTCAGCAATGAATATCAGGTGAGTCACATCCCAATTCGTTCCCGACAGACCTTCAATGAAGCCTGAAAAGAATGCCGGAGGAACGAGGAATGTGTACCAGTGAACAGGCAATTCCATATTCATAATATTGCTTTTATCAACAAGCCTTATGCCTATCTGATAACCAGCCATAAACAGGATGGCTATAAATACCTGGAAATACATCAGCAGATTTTTGAGCTTTTCACCGCTGGCAAGTCTGAAGATTCCCAGGTAAAGTATGTTCGCAAAAAACAGGGTGAACAAAACATTCATGAATATGGTAAAAATAAAGATCAATCCTGAGAGTGTTCCAAACTTCACAAATGCTACAATAATAGATACTATCGACAGGCTGAAAGCAATCATTGTCAGGTAGATAAATACATGGGCATTCCTTGCCAGGCTTATTGTGTTACCTTTAACCGGCAAAGGTTGAATTATTGCATTTTCAGAAGTATCGAACAGTATATTAGTGAATTCCGAAATGATAGACATAGCCATCATTATCATAATGAACAGGTGCGAAAAGTAATAGAAAGTGAAAGGTGTCTTGATTATACTCAGGAAGATACCAAAGAATATTCCTAGCAAAGCCTGGGTTAATGATTGCCATATCAGTGCATTTTTCTGGTCGTTCTGTGGTTTATTCGAAAAACTTTTTACCCTGCGGTTATCGAGAGTAAGTTTTAGCTGCAGGATCCTTATGAACTGATTATAATCGGCGCCCATTTTTTCTATAAACCACCTGAAGGGAACAAAGAGAGAGAGGATAAAACGGATCATGATGTTACTTTTCAAATGCGTTTATGAATGCTTCTGCTTTCTCTTCGTGATTAGTATTCCCTGTGAGGCGGGTGAACATCTTCTCGAGGTTCGCGTCGTTTGTCAGCTTATTCAGATCACTGAACGAACCGTCGGCGATAACAGTTCCCTGATCTATAAGTATAATGCGGTCCGATATTTTCTCCACAACATCCATCAGGTGCGAGCTGTAAAAAATCGTTTTCCCGTCGCGCGCCAGGTGGGTAAGCATCTCTTTTACCATAATAACTGAATTGGCATCCAGCCCCGAAAGTGGTTCGTCCATAAATATCAGGTCGGGGTTGTGGAGCAGACTTGAGCATATCAAGACTTTCTGGCGCATTCCCTTAGAGAATGTTGAAATCCGCTGGTTTATATTTGGTTTCATCTCGAAGATGCTCATCAGAGCTTCAGCTTTTTTGCGTGTTTGTTCCGGATTGAGGCTGCGCATCTCACCAATAAACTCCATGAATTCCATAGGAGTGAGCGATTCGTAGAGGACAGCATTTTCAGGAATGTACCCAACCTGTTTTTTTATTTCGAGGGTTTGTTTCCTCAGGTCTTTTCCGAAAATCTCTATCTCGCCTCTGAATTCGGATATCAGACCGCAAAGGATCTTTACGGTAGTCGATTTTCCTGCACCGTTGGGACCGATATATCCGATTATCTGTCCTGGAGTGATTTCAAGATTGATCCCCTTCAGGACCTCCTTTTCGCCATAATTTTTTGTAAGATTGCGGATCGAAACTATTGCAGGGTTGTTCATATACGGCCAGGTTTAAAGTTCAAAGTTTAGTGTTCTGTGTGCAAGGTTTAATGTTCAGCTTATTACGGACATATTCGATTATGCAAATATAATAATTCGGTTCTCAAAACAAATAAAAAAAATAAGTGCCCCTTTGCAGAAGCACTTATATTATCTGATAATACCATTTTCAGATTCCTTAAATCTGTTTTCGCATCCTTGAGTTGTTTGGAATCTGTCCGTTCATTCTGCCCTTCATCTGGTTTCCCCTCGTCATTTTTCCCTTCATCATGGACCTCTGTCTTAATTGAATTTTTTGCTGATCTGTCAGAGTTGCACGGAACTGCTCTTTTTCAGCTTTAACCTCCTGCTGTCTGGCCTTAATCATACTAACCTGTTTATCGGTAAGAGATGCTCTGAACTTCTTAATTCTATCGGCTTTTACCAATCGTGGGTCTGAAAGTAAGTCTTTCTGATCCTGAGAAATAGTAGTCTTAAAAGCTTCCCTCATCTCTTTTCTTTTTTGCTGATCGGCCTTTTGCATTGCCTTCTGATTTTCAGTAAGAATCTGAGTCTTCATATTTTTTGTGGGTACAGGTGTTTTTGTCTGTGATTGATCCTGCGCAACCGCCACGCTACCTGTAATAATTACTCCCAGCAGGATTGATAATGTTGATTTGACAATTGTTTTCATTTTACCATTTTTTTAAGTTATATATCACTTAGATATTATTAATCCCCAAAGGTTTAACAATGTCAATTCATATTTCTCATGTCGGTAATCTGAAAATAATTCTATAATTTTAGATTTCTATTACATCGAAATTTAAAATTCATAGTAAGTTATAATTAAGCTAATTGTATGGATACAGATAATAATGCCAGGGAGCAGGTTCAGCAAAAGCCAGTGAATTTATTACCCGGACTGATAATCGTTATCATTCAATGGTTACTCAGATTTGTTATCCCGATGTTATTTAATGGAGATATAATAACTCAGATAGCTGTAATTACAGGACTACTCGGTGGGGTAGCTCTGGTAATATGGTGGGTCTTTTTCAGCAGGGTAAAATGGTTTGAGCGTCTCGAAGCTGTTGTTCTTATATTAGCCGCACTTCTTCTAACAAACCAATTTTTGGATAAATCCATAACTACTTCAATGATGGGATTGATGTTCGTTGTATATTCCATCCCAATTATGTGTCTGGCCTTTATTGCATGGGCATATCTTACCAGGAATAGTGCACCTGGATTACGACGTATAACAATGGCTGCAACGATCTTTCTATCGTTCGGTTTATGGGTAATGCTGCGAACCGATGGAATGGACGCGGAAACCCATCAGATGATCGTATGGAGGTGGGCAAAATCGCCCGAGGAACGGTTGCTTGCACATACTGACGATAAGATTAAATTAATGCCGGCAGATTCAGCATTAATGGCATCCCAGCCTGAATGGCCTGGTTTCCGGGGTATTAACCGCGATGATGTTGTACATGGCGTTCGTATTGGCACTGACTGGACAAAGACACCTCCGGTTGAGATGTGGCGCAGACCAGTTGGACCGGGTTGTTCTTCATTTGCAGTACACGGACCTTTTCTGTACACTCAGGAGCAACGCGGCGAATATGAGATGGTTACCTGCTATGATATAAATACGGGAGAGATGGTTTGGAAACACGGCGATAAAGTCCGTTTCTGGGATTCACACGCAGGAGCCGGCCCACGGTCGACGCCTACCTTATATAATGGACGAGTATTTACTTTGGGTGCAACAGGAATACTTAACGTGCTTGATGCCTATACTGGTTCACTGGTCTGGGAGAGCGATGCTGCAACGCTTGCAGGTGTTAAAGTTCTTACCTGGGGCTTTACAGGTTCACCGCTGGTTGTTGGTGATGCTGTAATTATTTCACTCTCAGGAGCTCTTGCGGGTTATGATGCCACCACAGGCAAACTGTTATGGTCAGTAGCCGATGGAGGAAACAGCTATAGCTCTCCGCAGCTTGTTACTATAGAAGGAGTGCCCCAGGTGATACTAATGAGTAAGGCAGGTGCCCTGAGTGTCGATCCGGCAAGCGGAAAGCAACTCTGGAACTACAGCTGGCCCATTACGGATCGTATAGTTCAACCGGCAGTAATCGAAGGGGGAGATCTGCTGCTTTCGGGTGTAATGAATGAAGTTCGCCGCATCAGTGTTTCACATGTGGCAGACACCTGGCCGGTAAAGGAGGTCTGGTCATCACCGGCCATGAAGCTCTACTTCAACGATGCTGTAATCAGTAAAGGTTACGCATATGGGTTCGATGGCGCTGCGATAACCTGTATAGACCTTAAAAACGGAACGCGCAAGTGGCGTGGGGCTCCATACCGGGGCTTTTCTATCCTGCTTGCAGATCAGAACCTTCTGCTCGTACTTTCTGAGAAGGGCGATCTTGCACTTGTTGAGGCGACACCCGACAGGTTCAGAGAACTGGGTAAGATTAAGGCACTGAGCGCCAAAACCTGGAATGTTCCGGCTCTGGCTGGTAATATCCTGGTTGTCCGTAACAGCAACGAAATGGTAGCTTACAGGCTGCCGGCGGAATAATTGTGATGAATTAATAATGAATAGCTATTTATCTGTTTTCTGGAAGAAGGTGCATTATTTATATGGCCTATTTGCTGAGTTTTAAGAGATTAACGTATTTAATAGCCCGATAACTTCATTAATTACAATTGAGGGTGCCTTAGCTATAAATTCAGCTTCTCGTTTTCTCCAATCAAGACTTTTAACCTGGTCAGCCAATACTACACCACTTATTTTACTGCCTCCTGCTTTTACTTCAAAAGGATAACCTTTCTCCTGGTTCGTGATAGGACAAAAAATTGCAAGCCCGACTTTTTGGTTATATGCTTTTGGAGACAGTGTTAAAGCTGGCCTTTTCCCTGCTTGTTCATGACCTGATTGAGGGTTAAATTGAAGCCAGACAATATCGCCCCGGTCTGGAATATAAATTACCATATTTCTCCTCCGGTTTGATCTCCCGTTGATATTTCGGAATGAATATTCTCAATCGTAACATTTTTTAAAAGCTCTTTTAAGGAATACTCCTTTTTCCCCGGGCTTAAAACTATATTCCCGTTTTCAACCATTATGTCAATGTTGCTTCCCTCTGATAATCCAGTATCTTTAGAAATATTTTTAGGAATTCTGACAGCAAGGCTATTTCCCCATTTTTGAATTGTTGCATTCATATTTAAAGTTTATACATTGTATCTACAAAAGTATAAAGAATTATTTGTATTATATGCAATGTGTAGTATAATTTTATTTAAGTATCATCCTTTTCCGCTGTCGCGGAATCTTCGAGTCGCTCCGATCTCCCCCTCTTTCTTCCTGCCTTTACGCCATTACGCCTTTGTGCCGTTATGCCGTTACGCCGTTATGCCTTTGCGCCGTTGTGCCGTTACGCCATTGTGCCTTTCTTTTAAACAACAATTTTTTGTTATCAATTAAGAAATAGCTAAAGCATTTTGTATCTGGCGCATAGTTGATTAAAATTTAATTGCTTTTATCTAAATCAAGTAGTAAATTTGATTTTGTTAATTGTCTGTTCAATACAAAAGCATTGTTTTTTATATTGTTCAACCCAAAGTAGACATGATTAATTTCATTAATTGTAAAAACAAGTTAGCTGCTATGCAAATTCACCCCAAGTGCTCACTATACTAGGATTTCCGATGCGCGCGCAAGAGCTTTGCAGCCCGTCCCCACAACCGTCCCTGCGCTGCAAAACACATGCTTTTTTGCCTCCCCGGACTTCACCGTTTAGATAACTTTATCACACCATGACCACTTCTGCCCGTTTATCGGGACTTTGCCATCTTGAAAACTTTATCATACCATGACAACACCTGCTCATCCACCGGGATCTTTTTGCCAAGACAACTCTATCATTACATGACAACTTCTGCCGATCTAATAGGATTTTGCCATCTGACAATTTTGCAATACAAGAATACGTCCATTAGTCTATCGAAACTTACAAAAAACTAACAATTTGTAGCTAACACTTACAAATACATACTTTTTCCCGACCTATACAACGATTTAACTGCGATTCTGTAACTTTAAGATTTAAATAGTGATAAATAATAATTACTGGTTATACAATTTGGAGCAAATTCAGAATAAAATATTTATCGTTAAATTCAATTACTAGTTATATATTTTACCTATAATATTAATCTTTAATCGATAATAAAATGATAAAAATCAATGTCTTAGTAATGTTAAATCATTATAAAAGATTAGTCTTTAAGGATAAGATATCTTTTATAAAGAATGCGAACGAGTATGAAAAACAGTTCGTTTTAGATAGAATAGAAGGATTGATTTCTAAATTTAAGAAATATGATAAGGAAAAGATTAAAGCTAAAGGTAAAAAGAGTTTAAGTGATTTTATTGAGACTCATGAAATACATAAAATTGGTAGTGAGTTGTGGAATAAGTTATGTAGCCTTTCTTTGAATCATATTGAACCTACTTCTAAAGGTAATTCGAAACTTCTAAATTTTCTAGAAGAAGCAACAAAATTTGAGGACTTGTTATACGGTTTAGAGTCATATTATAGAGACCATACTTTACATTCTTTGTGGGTTTACCTAATTGGTGAGTATCTAATGAGAGGGGCATTAAGAAATTTGCAAGGAGATAATTTTAACTGGTATATTTATAATGATATTTCATCTGAGAAAGAAAAGTATGATTACCCTGCAGCCTATGTTGACTTTTCTAAGATTGAATTTGAGAGGAAATTCATTAGAAAAGTAAATGAAAAGAAAGATGCTATTTGGTGCATTATTGCGCTATGTCATGACCTTGGCTATTCATTGGAGAAGTTAGACAAGTTAAATGATAAAGTTGAAAAAGTACTCCGTTATTTTACTATTTCAAATAAGGAAAATGTTGGCTATTCTTTTGATGTCGAACATCAATATTTAGTAGCTCAATTTCTAGAATTAATGGCTATGGATGTAAGAATTGTACCAAGCGAGGAATATAGAGTATATTTTACTAAACATATTGATACTGAAAAAACAAAATCACTAAATGAGTATTTAAAAAGTAAGAAGAAATTAAATTCTGAATTCTCGGTCAAGGAGGAAGAGAAATCAAATCTTGAAAAATTTAAAATCACACCTGAGGTTAAAAGAATTAGTGAATTAATATTGACCAAATGCTATAGAGATGATTCAACTTACTGGAGATTATGCCAATCACTTGAAAAGAAAAAACATGGTATCTTAAGTTCATATTTATTGTTCAAAGTATTGGGAATATTTGCAGAGTCTTCTGTTATGGGTCCCGGAGAAGAATGGGGTCTTTCAGATGAGGAAGCGATCGAAAACATCATTCATGGTAACATACTTTTTGCTATGGCTCAACATACTTTTGATTTTGCACACCTTAACGAAATAAACAGCCTCTCAGATATTCTGGTGTTATCAGATGATCTTGAAGAATTTTCAAGATTTGGAAGACAGCTGTTGTCTAGAAAATATTATGATACCACAGCCAAAGTTAATATTATCTTTACTCCAAATTATCCATCTAGGGGCAGTAAAAATGTTGAACTTAAAATCACTTATCAAGTTGAGGATCACATTAGAGTGGAAGAATATTATTCTTTCTTTTTTAGAAAGGCGGGGCAATTATGTAAAATTTACTCTTTAGGAGAAGAATCGGATACGGGCTTTTGCAAACTGAATACAATCAAAATGATAACTTCACACAAAACTCACCTTGATTTATATTTTCAGTTATCAGCTAATGAAGATAATATTGAAGGCAAATTGCCAGAATGTGCCTTCGAAATTGATATAAAAGGTGAGAAAAAGAAACCTGAAAAAGGAGTTCATAAAATGAAATGTCTTGATGATAAATTATATATAAAAATGGATGATAA
>DATCHE010000181.1:0-16184 GCA_036508535.1 Bacteroidales bacterium
TTGCAACCGATGTAGGGGGAGTAAAAGAAATATTGGTTGAAGGAACGGGTTCGGTTTTACCTGTTGACATTAAACCAGAGCAGCTTGCCGGAATAATTAAGTTATATATCGATATGCCTGTTGAGGAAGTGACTAAAATCAGGACGAATGCCTATAATAACTGGAACCGGCGATTCAACGCTTCAGTAAATTATAAAGACTTTGTTTTGAAGGTAAATAGTATCTTAGCAACGGCTAAAAAAACAGACATAACAATTTAATTATGCAAATAGAGCCGGCAATTCTAAAGTATCTTAAGGGAGATTCATTTCAAACCAGTCTTAACGTTGACATTGAAAAAACAAAATACAGGATTATTTCCCGCGAGGCTGCTATAACTGAAATCATAAAAGATAAAAGTGTCATTCACATAGGGTGTTCGGATCATATTCAGATTATCAATGAAAAAATAAAGAACAACAAATGGCTGCATAAATTAATCAGCGATAACGCAAAAAAATGTATTGGAATTGACATTGATAAAGAGAGCATTGAGTTTATTAAGAATAATCTGGGATATACAAATGTTTTTCACGGTGACATTTTAACGGATACTTTTGAAAGCATAAAAGAAAATACGTGGGATTATGTTGTACTTGGAGAAATGGTTGAACATCTTGATGACCCGGTGAATTTTCTGAAAGTATTCAAAAGCAAATATGGCGGGAAGGTCGATAAATTTATTATTACCGTTCCCAATATTTATAATTTGCAACAGTTCAGAAATATGTTGAACTACAGGGAAGTAATTAACTCCGATCACAGGTACTGGTTTACACCTTATACTATCTCGAAAATTCTTGTTTCAGCCGGATATAACCCTGAAAGTATAAGTTATGCAAATCTTCAAAGTCTTAATATTCAGGAATTAATAATAAGAAAGATGAGGCGAATTGCAGGAATGAATATTAAGTATCCTTTTTACTATTTCAATACAATAATAATATCGGGTAAAATAAACTGATTTCTGATCTTAAATGCTTAAGTCAATCAAGATATCCTTAAAAGACACCTTTATCTACGGTCTGGGAAACGTAGCTGTAAAGCTCGTTGGATTTTTACTCATCCCGGTATTTATTAATGAGAAGTATTTTTCTGTTAATGAATTCGGGATATATGGGATGCTTGAAATTTCCGGGGTTATTCTTGCGGCTTCGATGGCATCAGCATTGCCACAGAGTCTTACCCGATGGTTCTGGGATAAGGACCACAAGGCGAATCAGAAAGGTATCTTTTTTATGTCGTATACCACACAACTGATAGTTTCAGTGTTGTTTTGCCTGTTATTGATCCCTCTTTCCGGAACTATATCTGTTTTTTTATTCTCTAAACCTGACTGGGCAAAAGTAATATCACTTGTAATTATTTCTTCTGCAATACAGTCAGTGGGTAATATCATAAATACCCTGATGCGACTTCAATCAAAATCCTCACTCTATTCTATAACAAACTTGATGAAACTGACTCTGGTTCTTTCCCTTACCCTATATTTTATCATCTCAAAAAAGATGGGCCTCGAGGGAATTTACCTTGCACAGGTTATCGGTAATGCTTTGGTTGTTTTGGTTCTTATTGGTTATACAATTAAAAATTCAACGGTATTCTTCGACAAAAACATATTTAAGTCGATGAATATCTATGGTTTCCCTTTATTGCTTGCAAATGTGTCAGCAGCTCTTCTTACAGTTATCGACCGGTTTTCTCTCGATTTTGTTTCACTAACAGCTCTTAAATCAGTCGGCTTGTATACTCTTGCATTCAAAATTACCAGCACACTGAAACTGGTAATTGTCGATTCAATAAGACTGGCAATGGGACCAATGATGTTTAAGAGGATGGATTCGCCTGATTACAAAAGATTTTACTCAAAAGTATTACTGTATTCATCTTACATAATGATGTTTGCCATTATAGGAGTTTCAATGTTTTCTTTTGAGCTGATCAAAGTAATGTCCGGGGCAAAAGAATATTGGGGCGCTGTTGTTATCGTTCCGTTCCTGGCTCTTTCAATCTACTTCATCAATCTAAAGGATGTTACAATTTACGGATTGCACTTTGCTAAAAAAACAAGGATAATCGGAATTATAGTTATCCTGTCGACTATTTTAGGTCTGGGGCTTAATATTTTGCTAATTCCGATATGGGATATTACCGGAGCTGCGGTTGCAACGCTCGTGTCGCAATTCATCTATTTTTATGCATGTTACTATTATTCTCAGAAATTCTTTTATATCCCTTACGAGATGAGGAAAATAGTAATAATGTTTGTTGTTGGAGCTGTATTGTCGATTTCCAGTTTATTTATCAATGGTATGGAATTGCTGCCAAGGTTTATCTTAAAAACATCCGGACTGATAAGTTTCCCCTTTATTCTTTACCTTTTTAATTTTTATGAACCTATTGAAATACAGTCTATCAGAGGATTTCTTGCTAAATGGGCAAAGTTTAGAAATCTCAAAAGCAATTTGAATTCTCTGAGAGGGATTTCCGATTCTGATTAAGAAGAATGATGGACTAAAGTCCAAATATTTAGGAGATTAGCCATCCGTCGGTTAAAACCGACGGTAATTAAAAAAGATAATTGTTCTTCAAGATCGATACTGAATTTACTCTATTCGAACTGTTGGAAATAAATTGCCATTGGCTTCAGTCAAAGAGATGAATTTCAGAGGAGTAGAAGGTTTTTTAATTGCCATTGGCTTCAGTCAAAGAGATGAATTTCAGAGGAGTAATAGGGTTTTTAATTGCCGTTGGCTTCAGCCAACGGATTTAAAGAGTTCTCTTGTTCCAGGGCTTTAGCCCATTATGATAAATTATTACAGGTAAATACATATTTTTGTCTTTCATTCAGGTCAGGAACCTTAAAAACATAGTAATGCAAATAAAAAATAAATTCAAATCTTATCTGCCTCATCTGATAGCAGTATTAATATTTACAGTTGTCTCTTTCGCATATTTTTACCCTGTTTTGGAAGGGAAGGTGTTAAAAGCTAACGACTCAACTGTTTCCAGGATTTCCTCAAAGGAAATTCAGGATTTCAGAGTCAAAAATGGAAGGGAGCCGCTATGGACCAACTCCATGTTCAGCGGAATGCCTTCATATCTCATTTCTACTGTGTATCCCGGAAATCTTATGAAACCTGTCGACACTTTTCTGAGAACATACGGTATGCCTGTATCAGTTCTGTTTCTGTCGATGCTCGGATTTTATATTTTGCTGCTGGTATTCGGTGTAACTCCATGGCTGGCAATAACCGGAGCCCTGGCTTATGGGCTGTCTTCATTTTTCTTTCAGATTCTGGGAGCAGGGCACAACACCCAGGCGATAGCCCTTGCCTATATGGCTCCGATGATAGGGGGAATTTATTATGCCTACCGCTACAATGCTATAAAAGGAGCATTGTTTACCGCATTTATCCTGACTCTTGAAATACAGGCTAATCACCCGCAAATCACATATTATGCTATGCTTTGTCTTCTCGTATTCGGGATAGTTGAATTTATCTATTCCGTTAAAAATAAAACCATCCCTAAATTTTTAAAAACATCTGGTTTACTAATAATCCCTTTTGTTATTGCTATAGGTATAAACTTTGCAAGTCTTTATAGTATATACGAATATGGGAAATATTCAATCAGGGGAAAATCAGATCTGACAGTTAACAACGTAAGTAATTCATCGGGATTGGATAAAGATTATATTACCTATTGGAGTTACGGGGTTGGTGAGACATTTAATATGCTTATACCTAACTTTAAAGGAGGCTCCAGCAAACCGTTTGATCGTGATTCTGAAACAGTGAAAGTCTTAACTCAGAATAAGATGCAGTCTGCAGTCGACCAGGTTCAAAAATACTGGGGAACTCAGCCCGGGACTGAAGGTCCGCATTATATTGGCGCAATAGTTATCTTCCTGTTTGTTCTCGGGCTGATCATAATAAAAGGTCCTGAAAAATGGTGGTTACTTTCAGCAACTATACTTTCGATAATGCTTGCATGGGGGAAAAATTTCATGCCATTTTCAAACCTGTTTATAGACTATTTCCCTGGATACAATAAATTCAGAGCTGTTACAATGACCCTTGTAATTGCTGAGTTCTGTATACCGCTATTGGGCATACTCGCATTGAGAGATATATTCAATGGAACAATAACTAAAAAAGGAATTATAAAAAGCTTACAGATTGCTGCCGGCATAACCGGGGGGTTTCTTTTACTTGTATTAATAATCCCGGGTATTGCCGGCTCTTTTCTCAGTCCACAGGAAAATGGATATCCCGACTGGCTGAGAACTTCTATGATTGCCGACAGAAAAGACCTGCTTAAAACAGATGCTTTCAGGTCGCTTGTTTTTATTCTTTTATCGGTCGGCGTTATACTTGGATTTATATACGAAAAGATCAGGAAGGAATATGCTATTCTGGCAATTGGGGTTCTTATTGTTTTCGATCTGTGGACCGTCGATAAAAGGTACCTGAATGCCGACAAGTTCGAAAAACAATCGACAATCCAAAAATCATTTACTCCCACGGTTGCCGATGCTATTATCCTTAAAGATCCGTCATATTTCAGGGTTCTTAACCTGGCAGTATCAACTTTTAATGATAATTCACCCACTTCATATTTTCATAAATCGATCGGGGGCTATCATGGAGCTAAGATGGAGAGATACCAGGAACTGATTGACAGCTCAATTATAAAGGACCTGATGTTATATAATTCAATAATAAGCACAGCCAAGTCGCTGGAGGACTTACAACCTGCTCTTCAAAAGTTGTACTCAAACAATGCCTTGAATATGCTGAATGCTAAATATATCATCATATCAGGTCAGATGGCTCCGGAAATAAACAAAAATGCTCTCGGAAATGCTTGGTTCGTTGAGAAACCGGTTATGGTCGAAAATGCCAATGAGGAGATTTCAGCAATTAACAAAATAAGTCCTGCAAATGAGGCAGCTATAGATATAGTATTTAAAGATCAGATCAGAAAATCATCTTTCTCAGTTCTGGAGGATGAAAAGATAGAACTTGTTTCATATCAGCCCGATGAATTGATTTATAAATATTCAGCAAAGGAAGAGAAACTTGTGGTTTTTTCAGAAATATATTACCCTGCAGGATGGAAAAGTTATATTGACGGGAAAGAGAGTAAATACTTCCGGGCAGATTATGTATTGCGGGGAATGGTCGTTCCCGCCGGTGATCATGAAATTAAATTTTCTTTTAAACCCGCCTCTTACATAGTCGGAAATAAAGTTTCTCTTGCCAGCTCACTGGTTTTGATACTATTGCTTGCAGGTTATTTTCTGATGAAATTTAAGAATAAATCAAAGACTGAATAGTATGGTGCATCATAGCGTGTGCCCACTCTGCTCTTCTGAAAGGATCTCTTTAAAATTCAGATGCGTTGATCATTTTATCAGTAAGGAGGTTTTCTCACTTAATAAATGTTCAGCATGCGATTTCGTATTTACCCAGGATTATCCCGAAGAGAATGAAATTGGCAGATACTACGAATCTAACGACTACATTTCGCATAGTGACACCACAAAAGGGTTTTCAAATAAGATTTACCATCTTGCCAGAAATCTTATGTTACGCAGAAAGAGGGAGATCGTTAAAGAATATACAGGGCTTTATAATGGGAATCTTCTTGACATAGGCAGCGGAACTGGCCATTTTGCAAATACAATGAAGAAATCAGGATGGACAGTTAAAGGAATTGAAATTAATGAAAAAGCACGTGCGTTTTCCAGATCCACCTTTGAGTTGGAAATCATTGGTCCGGATAAGATTTCATTGCTTGAACCAGAGAGTTTTGACTGTGTAACGCTCTGGCATGTGCTGGAACATTTTCACAATCCCTTCAAATACATGTCAGACATATTCGGCCTGTTGAAACCCGGTGGTCTGTGCCTCGTAGCTTTACCCAACTCTTATTCATACGACGCATTACATTACGAAGAATACTGGGCCGCTTATGATGTTCCAAGACATTTGTGGCATTTCAAACCGTCAACGTTCAAACTTTTTTCTGAAAAAACGGGGTTCAGATTAGAAAAACTTATGATTCTTCCTCTCGATGTATTCTATATTTCGATAATGAGTGAAAAGTATAAAGGTTCAAAGATTGCTTTTTTTCTGGGTATTATGAAGGCTCTTTTTTTTGCTGTATTATCGGCATTTAATAAAAAGAAGAGTAGTTCTGTAATATATCTCCTCCGAAAAGATTCTCTATAAAAACTTTGTGATACTTTGTAACACAAAGGTTAACACGAAGGTACACAAAGGAAGAGGTGGGGGTTTCATCAATAACGATCGAGCCAGCGATATCTTCTGGAGTTGTCTCCTAACTTAAGGACAAATGTTATTTCATGTGTTCCATAAGTGACTCTCTGAATTTCCTGAAAAGTGAAATCAAATGCGTATCCTATAAATATGTTCTGGTATTTCACACCAACAGTTGCAATTAAAGCTCCGCTGGTACGATATGCCAACCCTGTCCAGAAATCTGTATTGAATATATAAGTAGCACCTATATCAGCCTGTGGTTTAAACTGACCTGACATCAGTAAGAGGAATGATGGCTGGATAATATTGTAAGTGCCTGAACTAAAATCGTATGATCCGAACATATAGTACTGTCTGCTCATTTTGAAATTTTTATAAGCAGGGTCTGCAATCTTCGCTGAAGCTTCCAGAAGCTGGTCAGCTGAAAAGCCAACGCTGTACTTTGCATTCAGAAGATACGCCCCAAACGACATATCCGGTACAAACATCCCTCTTCGAAGATTATTGTTTAGCCAGGGTTCATTGGGGTCTTCAAAGTTTATCTCTTTTTCATTTATTTTGTATTGATATCCTGTTACAGAAAGACCTAATGAGAGTTGAGTGCTATTGGCCAGCCACATATGATATGCATAGGAAAATTGAAATCCTGTTCTTTGAATCAGTCCGTTCTTATCGCTGAATACATATCCTCCCAATCCGACTTTTCCATCAGATTTTGGTCTGTAAATCGCTCGTTTCACCCCGGTTTGCTTCAGTATGAAACTTTTTTTGAGAATTCTTGACTGAAGGCTGAAAGAAAAGGTTCTCGGAGCTCCGAAATACCCAACCCATTGTTCTCTTGCTGTCAGACTCACACTTGTATATCCATCGCTTCCTGCCACTGCAGGATTAATAAGGAACTTGTTATAAAGGTATTGACTATATAAAGGCAATTGCTGGCCAAAAGCCCAATTGCAAATCAGAAAAAATATCAATATGAAAACCGGTTTTCTCACTAACGCCTAAAAATATTAAACTTTATCTTACTATAGTCACATTCCCAATCAGTGGTCTCGATCCATTATGTAAATCAATTATATAATGATACGAATCAATAGGAAGTGGAGCTCCATTGCTTGTTCCATCCCATGGACGTGCATATCCTTTTTCCGATCTCCAGACAGTCTCGCCCCACCTGTTAAAGATTATCACTTCCATCTCCGGGTACAACTCTTTCTCTTTTATATTCCACTCATCATTAATCAGGTCACCATTGGCTGATATTGCATTTGGAATTATCAGACAGGTCTCGTTCCTTGGTTCAATTATTACCGAATCTCTAATGGAACATCCATTCATATCCTTAACCCTGACTTTATAATAACCTCTTAGAATATTTGAAATTGTCGGGTTTGTGGAATTATCAGACCATAGGTAAGTATACTCAGTTCCTCTTACACCCCCGGTTACATTTAACCTAATCTCTCCATCCGGCTTGTCTGGACATTGCGGCTGGGTTATATCGAATTTAAGCTTTATAGAATCCGGTTCAGTAAGAGTGATTGTAGAGGAAGCCAGGCAATTATTGGAATCTGTAATAATCACCGTGTAACTACCTGCTGTAAGATTCATCCGTGTTTTTCCAAAAATACCATCGGCCCAAAGATAATCAACTGATTTTACCTGATTGAGAGGTTCAATGCCTATGAAACCGGTGTTATCTCCGCTACAATTGATGTTAAATCCCCCTGCCGTGCTTTCCGACAAATTAAATATCATACCCAGTTTCTCCGGTTCGATAAGAGTAATTATTTCTGTTGCCGTACAGTTATTTTTATCAATAATCGATAAAACATATCGCCCGGCTTTAAGGTTGGAAATATTTTGTGTTGAAGCGGTGAATCCTGCCGGACCCGCCCAGGTATAAATGAATGGAGCCACACCACTTGTTGTTGTTACATTTATAGAACCATTTGCCATTCCATTGCAACTTATGTTATATCCATTATAGTCAGAGAGACTTTTTGTATAATTCAATGGTGGAGGCAGATTTATTCTGACTGAGTCTTTTTTCGTACAACTGCCATTATATGTAACTGTTACGCTATAAAGTCCTTGTGTAAGATTAAGAATATCTTTAGTTACTGCACCATTAGACCACAAATAAGTATATGGCGCTACCCCACCTGAGGCTGTAAGATTTATTGAACCATTATTGAATCCGGCAGGCCAACAGGTAACATTGGTTGCAAGAAGCTGTGTTGCAATAGGTGCCGGTTGGGTAAGAGTAATGACTTTTGATATAACACAGTTATTTGAATCAGTAACTGACAGATTGTAAGTCCCTGCGGTAAGTGAACTCTGATCCTTTTGCCCGTTAATAATCCCCGACCCATCTGTTGTACTCCAGATATATTTATAATTTCCTGAACTACCACCTGTGACTGTAATATTTATCCATCCGGTTCTGCCTCCGTTGCAATTAATGTTATATGCTCCGTCATTCGATGATGATGTTGTGCTGGTTAGGTTTAATTGTGCAGGTTCTGTCAGGTTGAATGAAGGTAACGTTGATCCAGGCAATAATCTGAGAACACATCCCGTCTGGTCGGTAACAGTAGCTGTATAATTGCCGGACCTGAGATTGAAGATATCTTTGTCAGATCCTGTATATCCATTCGTACTGATCCATGAGTAAGTGTTATTACCAGAGCCTCCGGTTATATTTAGTTTTATATATCCATCATCCCCCCCGAAACAGGAAATATTAGTGTTCCCATCATGGCTGATTGACAGTTCGCTGCCCGCCAGTTGCATTCCACTGGGTTCAGTAAGGGTGACACTGTCTAACTTAATACATAGAAACCTGTCAGTTGTCCTGAGATAATATTTGCCGGCCGGTACACTGTCGAGCAGACTTGTTGTTGTACTTACGGTCAGGTTTCCAACAGCAGCAGACCATTTGTACGTATACCCTCCATTACCACCTGTAGCTGTTTTTACCTCAACAGATCCGTCGTTTTTATTCTTACAGGTTATATTGTAACCTCCAGGGTATACTTTTTTATCAAATTCTATTTTAATCGTATCCGGAGCTACAATAGGTATTTCATAGGGATCGCCGTTTGTGCATCCGTTTGCATCGGTCATATAGAGTTTATAGTTACCTGACCGAAGGTTATAGTGTTCCTGCCATACATTTTTTGTAAGAAGCGTGTCGCTAACTACCGTAAGAGTGTCATTATATACTATACTGTACTTAAACGGAGCTGTACCTGTTGAATTTCCGGTTTCCATAACCCATAGTTCGCCATCTGCCGATACGGTGCATGTGGTATTGAAAACACTATTGTCCTTTTCTTTTGGATACAGCCATGAGTCTAGTCTGGCTCCTGAAACAACCGTGGTGTCACTATTTTTACAGCCAAAAAGATCCATAACCTGAACGCTAAACTGCCCTTGTTTAACCTGTGTTGCATTAGTGAATGGAGCGCTTGTAGTATACTCTTGGTGATAGCGCGATCCATCCCAAACTACAAAGTAAGGACCTGTTCCCCTGGCAAGAACTGCTGACAAAATAGCATCAGACCCGCCCTCACATGTTAAGGGTTTGGGCATTAATAAATGTTGAAGAGGCAGCGGATGAACCTTAACTTCTATGGGTGTCTCAACTCCGGAAGGACATAGCCCCTGAGCTGTAGCAGTAATCTTAAAAAATACTGACTGAAGAGTATCGCTTTTATTTGTGTAAGTGTTTCTTATAACCGAATTATAAGGGACATTCGAAGCTGGTACAAAATTTCCCGAAACAATTGCCGGAGGAGCCGTGGCAGTGATATAATAATCGAATTTAATAACATCCTGTGTCATTCTGGAATCTGATGCGAGAGTAATACTTGTTGTCCCGTCATAACATATCGAAGATATTACAGGAATCACAGAAACCTTTGGTACTGGGTTTACTGTAATTTTTGCCTTTATTGAATTCCCGACACAATTCGTATATGAAGGGCTTCCTGCATAACTTATAAAGTTTGGTCCTACAGGAGTTATGATGAAAGTTATAGTTATCGAATCAGGGAGAGCATTTGTGAATGAACCCGAAAATGCATCACCTATATTCTTATCAGTTCCTGTCATAGGTATTGCTGAAGTAATCCCTGCAGGATTATTTCGACTCCAGATGAATGTTGTACCGGGAACACCATAACTTGTTACCCCCAAAACGATTGCATCAATTGGAACTGAAGAGCACTCATTATTATTCTTTACGGAATGTGTTGCTGTAGCTCGTGGAATTCTGTTTACCGCCAATGTTGCAGGGTCACTCGTGGTAGTATTCCCATCCCTGTCTCGAACTACACAATAATATGTTCCGGTATCAGCTTCTGTAACATTGTTTATTGTTAGGGAAGCGGTTCTGTTTCCTGTATAGTCTGAGCTATTGGTAATAATAACCCCGTCTTTAAACCATCTGTAAGTTAAGGTTGCCTTACCTGTTGCAGTAATTGTAAATACCGGATTTGTTTGTTCGCAAACCGTCAGACTAACTGGTTGTGAAGTGATTAACGGATTAGCTTTAGCCAGTGCAAACTGTGTGACCGAAGAAGAAACAACTCCTGAAAGATTATCCCTGAAAGCAACCATACCCGAAGCGTCCTGGTGAGTACCATCTACAGTCCATGGACCTCCATCAATACGTGTAACAACGCGTGTGATGTCTTTGACCGGCTCTGTGAATCCGGTTCCATCCAGATTGATATTGTAATTCCCGCTTGAGAACCCTGTGGATGTGAAGCTCCAGAATCCATCAATGAATGTGCTGTCTACTTCTACCGGTGGGTCAGCCAATGGAAGCCCGGCATTGCCAGGGATGGATGAAAGAAACTCCGAGAGCATTCTTCCGGACGATGTAGCGGTGGAGCCCATAGTAAGATTTGCAGGGTTATAATAAGAAGTCGTTCCAAGCGGAAACATATAAGTACCGGGGAGGTTCATTCCGCGTTCAAACTTACCCAATACTCTGCTTCCTGTACCGGAAGTATAATTTAGCGCTGATGGGGATTGTTTTGAGAGCAATAGCTTGTTTGATGTGGTATTCACAATACCTGTAAGCATAAATAATGTCTCTGAAACAGTTACATCGTTCGATAAACTAACAAAATTAGCCCCGGTTAGTCCTGAGTTCTCGATTGAAAGATTGTAAAATGTCGCCGTTCCCAGATGGGTGATCAACTGGTTGTTTGAGCCATTAAATATTACAGTATTGGATCCAGAAAATATGTTTTGATTGTTCCAATTACCACCTATTTTGAATATTCCATTACCAGATGTAGATCCAAAATTTAAAAAATTGCCTGAAAGATTTAGTATACCGTTATTGCCAAGAGAGCTTGAACCGTTGCTAAGTTGAAAATGTTGACCGGTAACCACTGAAATTGAAGATACTGATATTACTGCGCCATTATTGTTAATGATCTGAGCCAGCAATGCCGTCTGCGATAAGGGCAGAATGACAAGGCACAATACGAGAATCCTCTTCATCAGAGAGCTCATCCCTATTGCCTGTGGCAGCATAATATTTGTTCTATTCTCAGACATTACTCTTTTACTCCATTCTTATCTCGCGAATAAGTGTTTCGCGTTTTGCGTTTCTACGATGGTTTGATATGGCGTTGTGTCGTTATGGCGTAACAACCTAACATCTTAACAACATAACATCCTAACACTTTTATCTTTTTCCTTTTGTCTTTTGTCTTATTCCTACCTACTTCCTGCTTCTTCCTACTTACTTTATCCTTGTCTCTCAGTCTCTTCGTCCCAAAGTCTTTTCTTCCTCAGTTCTTCCCCGTCTTCACCGTCATAAGCGATATATCAAACACCAGCGCTGAATTTGACGGGATTAGGTTAGGCAGACCTGCAGGTCCGTAAGCCAGAGCTGATGGAACAAATATTCTCCAGACAGAGCCTTCGGGCATTAGCTGAATTGCTTCATTCAGACCGGGGATTAACGCACTGGTTAAAGTTGTGATTTCCTTCTTTTTCTGGAAAGTATCTTCGAAAACTGTACCATCGGGAAAAACACCGATAGCGTTTATCACAACACTGTCTTTTGCTGTGGGACGGATACCGGTTCCTGCCTTTATTACAATATAATGTACACCATCGGGAAGAGCTCCAACGCCCGGTTTGCCTTTTAAGGCAGCAAATAACTGTTCTTCCATTTGTCTGTTACGCTCATTCTGGGTTGAAAGCTGGTATGCAGCAATACGTCTTACTATAGTTGAATCTGTTACTGATAGCGGTTTATTCTGCATCACATCGTCCATACCCCGTTTATAAAGGACAGGGTTAGTAACTGTGAATCCGTTCTTTGCAAGCCACTGACCGATAAAAGCGCCAAGGGTGTACTGCAGAGTATCAGCAGATGTTGTTAATTTTACAACAGATGTTTGAGGTACAGCAGCAGTTTTTGCAAGTTGTTGCTGGGCAGATATGCTTATTGTGAATAGCAAAGCTGCAAGACCGAAAAGAATTGGTTTCAGGTTTTTCATTTTTATCATTTTATCATTTGTTTTTAATATTAACTAAAATGTTTAGCGTTTCGAGTTTCTCGTTTTTTTCCTTCCTCCTACCTTACTTCTTACTTTTGTCTTGCACCTTTTGTCTTTTTCCTTTTGTCTTTTATCTTAATTTTATGTTTCGCGTTTCGTATTGTTATAACTTTTTTATATACTCTTTACACTGTTTATCAATAGTTGCTTTAACAATATTCCATGTAAGTTTTTTGTTTTTAATTAAAACCGGCCAATCCGATAAATCAACCTCCTCAAAGTAATTTAAGCTTTTCAAGGCATGAAATGTATTCCGGTCTTTGTATTTTGTCTGATAAAACATAAGTATCTGATCAACTTCATAATTATCAAGTAAAAAATAGAGATCAACGAAATCTTTCGATCTTGTACCGTTTCCGGCAATTGCATTTACTTTCATGGCTGCGATATCAGGAAGAGAGTAAATGCGGATTTGATCTGTCTCAACAATAGGCGCAATTAAGTTATATGAATGTGCAATAAAATCAACTTTAACTCCCTTAATACTTCCTTTTAATGTACTTGGCGCGCTAAAATCGAGGGCAAACTGATATTTTTTTTCCAGGTACTCCAGATAGATTTCGCTATCGAACGGGGTTAATGAGAACAGATCGAGATCGACAGATAGTCTGTGACCTAACTGTAATGCAAGACCTGTTCCACCTGCCAGATGAAATTGGGCTAACATGCTATTGGCCTGTAAGACCTTTAAAAGCTGCAATGTAGCGGGTTCGATAGCTTCTTTCTGTAACATAAAAAATCCTGTTTTGGAAGATTTAAATATTCTGCAATAAAATTAAGTGTCTGGTCATCCAAATTTCCAATTTTGGGTACAGTTTGGCTCAATTCCTTTTTAGTATAAAAGCGAATCAGTTGTTTAAACTCCTCCAGATTCCCGCGAGTAAGTACCCTTTCCATGATAAGCGATTTTGAACTATGCGTATTAAGCTTCGCCGGGTTAATGTCCCAAAAGAGCGTTTCCCGCAGAATCATTTTTTTATTATCGCCGACTAATTCAACCATATCGTTTTGCGTTTTTTTTGTTTCTTTGCTTCGTACTACCTACTTCTTACTTCATACTAATTTCTTGTCTCTTTGTCCCTCAGTCGCTTAGTCCTTTTCTCTCCGCTCTAAGCTCTACGCTTCTTCTCTCTTTTGTCTTTTGTCTTTTGTCTTTTCTCCCTCTTTACGCTCAACGCTTATTTTCACTTTTGTCTTCCTTCCTCTACCTACTTCATACTACATACTGATTTCTTTTATCGCAGTTGCCGGGCAGAGATGCGAAGAGTAAGGAGCAGCACTGCAGAGATGAAGTGGTCGATTTTTGAGTGTTTCATGATTTTCATATTACCTTCTCTTTATAACAATTTTCAAACATCTCTACAGAACTATTTTGTATTTAATATATAGCTCTTTAGATATTAAGACACTATTAATAACTAAATTCAAGTGCCCAAGACCATAAAACTGCATTACCAGCTCCAGTTACAATTCTAATACTTACTTCATCACCAGCATTGACAATAATGGAATCTGCTAAATCATTTCCGGTTGTAACGCCACTTAATGTTGCAGAAAGGGCTGTTGCAGCACCATTAACCATTAATGTCAGTGTATTATTTACACTACCTGGATTCCCGCTTACTCGAACCCTTAAATTCTTTATTATCCCATTCCTCCAGATTATTGTGCTGGTTCCAGCCGAAGCATAAGTTCCAGTAGGAGTAATCGTTCCATTTATTGTTGTATATCTTGTAAGTCCAGCTCCAATTGTGTTATTTATTGTGTTTCCAGAAAAACCAGCACTTGAGCTTAGGTTTTCCCACGTTGGTGCAGCTGCCCCATTACTTGTCAAAACCTGCCCTAAAGTCCCGACTGCGGTCATGTAGGTTGTTCCTATTCCTGATTGATATGGTACAGCTCCTGCTGCTCCTCCTTCTATATTCGTTGCAGTAGTAGCGGTTGCTGCATTACCATCAATACTGGTTATGCCTGTTAATGCAATTGAACCTGTCGGTCTATTAATTGGAATTGAAGTAGCCCCTAGAAAGAATGACTGGTTTGTTGCAGCTTTTTGTATCAACTGATCATAGGTCAATTTAGCACTAGGATATTCAGTGTCTGTCGAGGTTCCTGAAATTGAAATGACCTTATTGGCAGAATTCTCTGCAGTATAGCCAAGCGATCCCTGTTTCCCATTAAATGTAGTCCAATCTGCTGCAGTTAGATAACCATCTACTGCTGTGGTTGCTGCTCCAAGTTTAGTCTTAATTGTGGTAGTGGTTTCATCTCCTGTATTAGTGCCTGTTATTGCATCAAGCTTGGTCTTATCAGCAGCACTCATACTCCCTGCTGCACCGGTTGTTGCTGCAGTAATCGAGATTGCAGGAGTTGATCCTCCCGTGGATGAAATTGGTGCCGTCCCTGTTACATCTGTCACTGTTCCTGATGTCGTGTTTGACCAACTCAAATTACCTGTACCATCTGTCCTAAGAACCTGATTAACTAATCCTGCATCAACCGGTAAGGTCAATGCATAAGTCGTGGTAACAGATGTGGGTGCCTTTATTGTGGCTGTATTTGATGTGCCAACTGTAGCATCATTTAATACTATCATCCCGGCTGTCGCTCCTGCTCCTGTACCTATGGTTACTGTCTGATTACCAAAATCCGGATTGATCTTAGTACCCGATATCGCTGCTCCTGATGCTACATCTATATTGACTATCGTTCCATCTAAAATCATAGCCGAAGTAACTTTATCAGTACCTATTGATGTGGCAAAACTCCCAGTCCCACTCCCTGTTACATCTCCCGTAAGTGTTATTGTCTGATCACCAGTATTTGAGCCTGTTATTGCATCAAGCTTGGTCTTATCCGTTGCACTCATAGCTCCTGATGTTGCTCCAGTTGATAATGCAAGACTTAATTGTTGTGTGCTAAGTGATAAACCATTTGCTGTACCCAGAGTTACATCACTTGTATTTGCTCCTGTGGCTGTCCCTCCTCCTGTTGCAAAATCAGCTCCGATTAATGCAGTATTAAATTCGGTTAATGTACCTGTAATACCTACTATGGACGTTTGATCCCCTGTGTTTGTTCCCGATAAATTTGATCCGGTTATCGTTCCTGTAGTAACTACATTCTGTGTACCAAAATCAGGAGCTATCTTTGTCCCGGCAATAGCCGCTCCTGATGCTACATCTATATTGACTATCGTTCCATCTAAAATCATAGCCGAAGTAACTTTATCAGTACCTATTGATGTGGCAAAACTCCC
>DATCHE010000182.1:0-10528 GCA_036508535.1 Bacteroidales bacterium
TCGGTGTATTTATTTATATCTCTGTGATTTATAGAGCTTTCTTTTATAATACCACTGTTTAGCAGACTTGCTCTTTTTGTGCCTGGTAATAAATACGTTGACGGGGTTACCCAGTTTCCTTTTTGATCCCTGAAGACAATATTAGCGTAGGAAGTATCAGTTACCATCCCATTTTTAACAATCAGAATATCGTCAGCTTTGTCACGCATCGAAAAAAGCTCTGCAATTCGTTTCCTGTCAGCAAACTTATAGGCATATTCAATAGTATTATCTTCAACCACCTTAAGTGTTCTGATTACTGGAATTATATAAGGAGAGAATTCAACCTTTTGTACCTCAATCTCATATTCAACACGGCATTTGAATACCCCTTTTTTTGCTGATTCAGGAATAGTTATAAGTTTTTCAAGATCGAAATCTTTTTTAAGCCCGAATATAGCAGTTAATGACCTGATCATCCTTTCATTATGAAAGCTGATATTCAATAGTTTACCGTTTTCTGATCTTATTGATTCAACCAGCAGGGACATAGACTTTAGATATTAATTCTTCATATTCTTTTAGCGGTTCGCTCAGATATGTAATACCACCACCACTCTTGAAAAAGAATTTATCATCATCTTTTTCAATAAATCGTATCATTACACCACTATCCAGTGATTCCCCGTCAAATACACCAAAAACTCCTGTATACCACCCCCTCTGATAAGTTTCACTCTCATAGATTATTCTGACTGTCTCATTCTTTGGAGCACCTGTTACTGATCCGGCAGGTAACATGCTTGCAATTATATCGCCCAGATGACTCTCATAACCTTTTTTTAACTTTCCGGAAATCTCTGAGCTGACCTGTAACATTTCACTGTTTCCGGAATTGATTCTATCAATGTAGCGATATCGTGTAATCATAACATTGTCTGCAACTTTACTCAGATCGTTTCTAATCAGATCAATAATAGTATTATGTTCTGCCTCTTCTTTTTCATCTGCCAGGAGTACCTTTTCTGCATCTTTAATGGAAGAATCTATGGTACCTTTCATTGGAAATGATCTTATTTCACCGTCATTAATCCGTACGAAAATCTCAGGAGAAAATACCACAAAAGTATTATAATACAGAAGCTTATATTTTGCCACACTTGCTTTAAAAATATTTTCCAATGTGAGTTCGGTTTCAATAAGAGTAGGAAATGTCAGGTTAAGAAGATAACTATTCCCAAGATTGATATTCGTTTGGACTATATTGAATGCTTTTGAATAAGTGCTGAATGCAACTGGATGCTTTTTAATTGGTACAGATTTGTCGTCTGTTTGTCTGTAATGAGCGTTTGAATGTAATGGTGTTGTAAATTTTATACCCGTTGGCACAAAATTAAGTTTGTGAATCTCAGGACATTTCATATCGTAATCAACAATAAACAGAAACGGCTCTTTTTCCGCGCCATATTTGTTCATTAGCCTGATGAATTCATCCAATATTAACATGCCATTTCACCAGCGTTCTTCTTAGCTGACAGAAGTGTATAGGCTCCTTTTATTACAACTTTCGCTGTTTTTAAATCAAATCCTTCTGGAAGAGTTATCTCTGTAAAACCTGATGAACTAACGCCTTTTTTAACTTCAATTATCTGATATTCGGTCATTGCTTTCCCCGATTCTACCTTATCTTTTCCAAAGACAAAAATATAATTATTATCATCAAAACTTACTACTGCATCCGAAGGAAGCGCTGTAACCTTTCTATCTGATTCTTCAATAAATGCATTAACATACATTCCGGGGAGAAGATTTTTACAAGAACTGGAAACCGTTGCATATACTCTGAAGGTTTTATCATCATTTACCGATTTTCCCGTTTGTGATATCATTGCTTCATGTTCTTCGGTTTCATCATTGATAAAAAACTTTAATTTCTGACCGACAGCTACCTTATCAGCATCTTTTTCAAAAAGGGTCAATTCAAGAAACAGCTTATCTCCATTTACAATTTCAAATAACACATCTGTAGGGGAAACGTACTTGCCTGTATTGACATTAACAGTTTTCAGAAAGCCTTTGATAGGCGATACCAGATTAACAGTGCTGCTTATATTATCTTCCTTTAGCTGATCAGGATTTATTCCAATCAGTAACAATTTCTGTTCCAGAGATTTTACCATTGCTCTGAGGTTCTTATATTCCACAGTAACCTGCTGAAGGTTTTTCTCAGAATAAACATCATCTTTAAATAAATCCGTGTGACGTTTAAATTCTGCTTCTGCAAATATGAGTTTGTTTTTTGCCTCAAGATAATTCTGCTGAATATCAATAAAATCCTGATTCTCAATCACAGCAAGAGTCTGGCCTCTGGAAACAGAGTTCCCCGGAAGCAGAGCAGTAGTCTTTACAAACCCGCCCAATGGCATACAAACAGTTGCAAAGTTTTGGGGTGCAACAGAAACGATCCCATTTACCTTAAGCACATTGCCAAGAGAACGCATTTCAACAGTCCCTAATTCAACATTTGCCAGTTTTATCTGGTCTGCCCGTAACTCAACAATATCTTCCGGCAGGACTTCGGCCACAATCGTTTCTGCAGCTGTTCTGTTTCCTTTACTGCACGAAACAAAGCAAATAGTAAGTCCTGAAAGGATTAATAAAGTTTTAAAACTTAATTTTGTCATGATATGAATTTTTTAAAATATTTTGCCTGTTATGTATTCAATTGAAATGATTGTCTGGTTATAGTTATTAAGGGCATCAAGGTAATTTTGTCTGATGGCCAATGCCCTGTTCAGTGTCGTAATATATTCGATGTAATCCAGAGCGCCGGCTTTATAACTTCGTGCCGCCTGATCAATAATCAGGTCAGCCTCAGGTATTGCCTGTTTTTCATAATAATCTACAGTTGATGAGAATTTATTAAACTCATCGACCTGGGAAAGATAATTACCGGCAATTGATTTATTATAATTTTCAGCATCAGTACGGGCGATCTTCTCATTTATTTTAGCAGCTTTAGCACGGGAAGTGTATGGAGGAAACCATAAAGGTACTGAAATACCTGCCTGAATACCTGAAAAACGGAAATCATTCCCGAAAGTACGAGGCACTCCATTAACATCCTGAGTTCCTATAATTGTCTGACTAAAATAACCCACATTTATATCTGGTAACATCTGACTATTCTCAAGTCTCTTCTCAAGTTGCGCTACTTGAACCAGCTGTTGAGAGTACCCAATTGAAGGATTCTGTTCTGCCTTCAGACTATCTCTGCTGATCGAAAAATCAATTCTCTGTAAATTTACATCAGTTGGAATGGGAAGCCAGGAGATGTTTAAAAGCAACATCAGCTTCCGCCTGAAAATTCCAATATCCGCAATAACCTGAAATAACTGGTTCCTGATTTCAAGGCTTTGAGAACGTGCTGTAATCATTTCCAACCGGTTTGTTTCACCTGACTTTGCTCTTAATTCCGCAGCCCTCTGAAAGCCAGAATAAAGACTGTCCTGATATTCCAGCATTTTTTGCTTTGCAGCCAGAAAAACAGAGTGCCAGTAAACCTGTTTTACCTGATTTGCAATTTCAAGTTGCGAAACCTTGTATTGCCATTCACTGCTTTTTACATTTGCATTTGCCAGCTTATATTTGTTAACATAAACAGTAGGGAATGAAAACGATTGAGAAACAGTAAAGCTATTGTCGTTAGTGAAAGAGTTGAATTGACCATATTGCCCGTCGATAGCTGTTTTAGGGAGGTCGAATGCAGCTCCTTTAAGCGCCTTACGGGCATCTACTGAAAAGGATGCTGATCTAATTGCCAGATTACTGTCCAGAGCCATCTGAATAGCATCATGCAAATTAATTGCCCGTGTTTGCTGGCAGTAACTTGTGCTGAAAAAAGACATACCGCAAAGCAACAGGAATATTAACGCAAGTTTTTTAACCGGTTGATTCTTTGTTTCCGATTTCCTTTTCCCTGATGAAAAGAAGACATAAAACACCGGCAGAATAATTAATGTAAGAAGTGTTGCTGAAATCAGACCACCGATAACAACAGTAGCCAGTGGCTTTTGTACTTCAGCTCCGGCGGACGTTGAAATGACCATTGGTAAGAATCCCAAAGCCGGAGCAGCCCCTGTCAGAATTACAGAACGCAAGCGTGTATTCAACCCTTTTAGTACGCGCTCGGTAATGTCTGTGACTCCTTCCTTTTCAAGTCTATTAAACTCTGCAATAAGAACTATTCCATTAAGAACTGCTACTCCGAATAATGCAATAAAACCTACACCTGCCGATATCGAAAAGTTCATTCCGCGGAGCCACAAAGCAAATATGCCTCCAATAGCTGACATAGGAACAGCTGAAAAAATTAAGAGTGATTGTTTCACTGAATGAAACGTAAAGTACAGAAGCACAAATATTAATAGCAGAGCTACAGGAACCGCAATTGATAATCTTTTCTGTGCAGCCTCAAGATTCTTAAACTGACCTCCATATGAGATATAATATCCTGTAGGTAGTTGAATTTTTTCATTTATCTGAGTGGTCACATCATTTATTACACTTTTAGTATCACGGTTACGAACATTAAATCCTATTGTTATCCTTCGTTTGGTATTTTCTCTGGAAACCTGGGCAGGACCAGATTTTATTGAAATATCGGCGATCTCATCAAATGGAATCTGATGACCATCAGGAAGAGCTACCGTAAGATTTTTTATATCATCTAGGCTCTGCCGGTAATCTTTATCCAAACGGACTACTAAGGCAAAACGTTTTTCTTCATCAAATACTACTCCAGCCTGACTACCTGCAAATGCTGCCCGCAAAACGTTATTGGCATCCGTAACAGACAGTCCATATTGTGCGAGTCGATCGCGGTTATATTCAACCTGCAACTGCGCCAGTCCTGTAAGTTTTTCAACATTAATATCCTGAACGCCTGTTATAGTCTGAATTACTTTCTCTACGTCTGAGGCTTTTTGCGAAAGAGTAATAAGATCATCTCCAAATATTTTAATTGCGATATCTTGTTTCGACCCGGTCATTAATTCATTAAATCTCATTTGTATTGGTTGCTGAAATTCAAATTTCACACCTGCCAGAGCTACAAGTTTTTCTTCCATTTTTCCGACAAGTTCCTCCCGCGTAGTTGCTGAAACCCATTCGCTTTTATCCTTAAGAGTAATTATATAATCGCCTGTTTCCATTGGAGTTGGATCAGTGGGGATCTCACCTGCGCCAATTTTACAAACAGCATGTTTTACCTCCGGGAAGTTCTCAAGCAAAATCCTGTTCGCTTTAATAACTTCATCGACAGTGTTTGTGAGGGATCCTCCCTGAAGAGTCATAACACCGGAGGCCAGATCGCCCTCTTCAAGCTGAGGAATAAACTCGCCACCCAGACGACTGAATAAAAAGAGACTAAAAAAGAACAGAGAAACTGCTGAAACAGAGACCAATACCTTCCGGCGGAGAGCAAAATTTATTATGGGATTAAAAGCTTTATGAAGCCAAATCATTAACCTGTCTGAAAAATTTTGTCTGTGTTTTGTGTTTTTACTCAGGAACAATGCAGAAGCCATTGGAACATAAGTAAGTGATAGAACTGCAGCACCGATAAGGGCAAATGTAACTACCTGTGCCATTGGTCGGAACATTTTACCTTCAATTCCAACCAATGCCATAATTGGCAGATATACAATTAAAATAATTATCTGTCCGAATGTTGCTGAACTCATCATCCTTTTTGCAGAATCGAGAACATTCTCATCCATCTGCTCCTGGTTAAGTCGTGTAACACCAGGATGGTGATGCTTGCTCATTGAAATCCTGTGAACAACACTTTCAACTATAATTACTGCACCATCAACTACAAGACCGAAGTCTATTGCTCCAAGGCTCATAAGGTTGCCGGAAACACCAAAGAGGTTCATCATGGAAACTGCAAAAAGCATTGCCAGCGGAATTACTGAAGCCACTATTAGTCCGGCACGCATATTCCCCAGAAGGATTACCAGAATGAAGATGACTATTAACGCTCCCTCAATCAAGTTACGGGAAACAGTATTAATTGCCCGCCCAACAAGGTCGGAGCGGTTAAGATAAGGCTCTATTGTGACCTCTTTAGGTAATGATTTCTGAATTGACTCAATCCTGGTTTCAACATTTTCTATTACCTGGTGACCATTTGCACCTTTTAACATCATTACAACACCTCCTACAGCTTCCGTTGTATCAACAACGAAAGCTCCATATCTGGTTGCGGTACCAAATTGAACAGTTGCAACATCTCTGATAAGAATGGGGATTCCTGAACTGCTTGATTTTACAACCATCTTTTCTATGTCCGCGAGAGTTTTAACCAACCCAATACCGCGTATAAAATATGCAGTCGGCTTCTTGTCTATATAAGCGCTTCCGGTGTTTTCATTGTTCTTTTCAAGGGCTGCAAATATGTCGGCAAGTGTCAGGTTCATGCCTCTTAGTCTTTCGGGATTAACTGATATTTCGTACTGCTTAACAAATCCTCCATAACTGTTTATATCGGCAACACCAGGTGTTCCGAGCATTTCACGACGAACAATCCAATCCTGAATAGTTCTCAGTTCCATTGGATTGTATTCTTTTTCGTAACCTTTTTTTACCGCCAGCCTGTACTGAAATATTTCACCAAGACCCGAAGATACAGGCGCCAGAGATATTTGGGCAAGACCAGGAGGAATTGACTCTTCAGCTTCTTTCAAACGTTCAGTTAACTGCTGACGGGCCCAATATACATCCACCCCATCTTCAAACACTACGGTTACTACGGCAAGACCCAGGCGGGAGATCGATCGAAGTTCCACAATATCAGGGATATTGGCCACTGCTACCTCAATTGGAGCAGTTATAAAACTCTCAACTTCCTGAACGGCTAACGAAGGAGCAATTGAAATTATCTGTACCTGATTATTCGTAACATCGGGTATTGCGTCTATTGGTAATTGTGTCAATGAGTAAGTTCCCCATCCAATCAATGCTATAATGAATAATACAATGATGAATTTATTTTTTACTGAGAATGATATGATACTGTTAATCATTACGGAAAAATAATTAAATAATTAAATATGAAAGTTTTATGGTGTTTTTCAACCATTTTACCCATCCCCTCTCCTTCCCCCCGGGGAAAGGAGAAAGGGGGTTTTAATCAAAAAAGAAGACTATTTTTTTTGTTACCGAAATTTTGAGTTATAACATAGCTATCGCAAGGAAGCGGGTACTATGAAAATAAACAAATTGAAGGAGGCCCTCTGAAAGGAGAAAACTCCAGAAGATGAGTATCAGTGAAAAGTTCACAATGATCGACTATATTTACCCGGGGAAATTGAATTTTAAAGAAAGTTAAATCTGACAAACTGCTTTTCACAAAATTGTTATGCTGTGCAAACCTAATACTCAGAAATATAGAAGCTTTTTCGGAAGTAAGGTCATGCAACACATGGCAGTGAATTGGGAAGCCTGTTTTATGACCAGTTTGATGTTCAGATGCCGGACATGATTCATCCTGACTTGTAACTGATTCAGATAAATGGTGATCATGGGGAATGATCATATGAGCAACTATAGCTAAACTTGCAAGCCACAGGAAAAAAACAGGAATGTTTTTTATTATCTTACTCATAATCCCTGATTCCGAAGAAATTATTATCCCTACAAATATAATTATTTAATTGAAGTCGATCTTTTTTTTTCTTTTGTTGTGCATCTTGAATCTTTTCTTCACTTTTATCTTTTTACTTTTGTCTTTTGTCATTAACCTTGCACCATGCACCTTATATAAGTAACAACTTATTCAATTCTTAGAAAGTGAATCAAATAATTACGACCTCCGACGGTTCTCATACCATCTACGTTCCGGAATTGGATGAGCACTACCATTCAATTCATGGAGCAGTTCAGGAATCGGCCTTCATATTTATTAAAAGCGGTTTTGATTTTTGCACTGCTGATCCTCTGAATATTTTTGAAGTCGGCTTCGGAACGGGACTAAATGCACTTCTTACTGCAATCAAAAGCAAGGATGAAAAGCGTGTAGTAAACTATACTTCAATTGAAAAATATCCAATTGATGAAAAAACAGTTGTCTCGCTGAATCATAACAATTTTGCCGGGGATGCAGGAAAAGAAGTATATAGTTTAATACATTCCTCACCCTGGAATAAAAATGTGAACATCTGTAAGAATTTCAATCTTAAAAAAATAGAAGGTGATTTTACAATAGAAACACCTCCGGGAATTTATGACCTTATCTATTTTGATGCCTTCGGTCCTGATAAACAACCTGAAATGTGGACTAAGGAAATATTTTCCATAATAGCCTCTGTTACAAAAACAAACGGAGTTTTTGTAACCTATTCAGCCAAAGGTGAAGTTAAGAGAAATCTTAAAGCCTGTGGCTTTAATGTTACCCTTCTTTCAGGTCCTCCCGGAAAGAGGCAGATAATAAGGGCAATAAAAATTTAAAATTAATTTTTCCATTGGCTTTTTTGCTTTACCTAAAGTATTATCTTAGCGGAAATTTTAAAAATTAAAAATATATAGTATGAAAATCAGGGGATTAATTGTATTGACCGGTGTAATAGCCTTAATGCTTGGCTCTTGTGCTAAGATTTCTTCTAAAAATGCAAAGCTTACAAGTAAAGAAGATTCTCTTTCCTATGCTTTTGGAATTGTAAATTATAATGCGCTTAAAACCGACAGTCTGGTGCTCGATCCAATGCTGGTAGCAAAAGCTATGCAGGATGGAAAAAATGAGAAGCCTTTAATGGCAGACGATATCGCACGTGCATTTATAATGAGTTTCATAAATTCGCGCGAAGCCGTAAAAGCTGCAAAGCTTGCAGAAGCTAATAAGGAAACTTATAAAGATTATGTTGCTAAGAATGAAGAATTCCTTGCTGCCAACAAAGCAAAACCCGGAGTTACCACAACTGCCAGTGGTCTTCAGTATGAAGTTATTAAAATGGGAACAGGCCCTAAACCAACTGCTGAAAGTACAGTAAAAGTTCATTATGTAGGAACACTTATTGATGGAACTGAATTCGATTCATCAGTTAAAAGAAATGAACCTGCTCAATTTCCGGTTTCAGGTGTTATCCCAGGTTGGACAGAAGCACTACAGTTAATGCCTGTAGGTTCCAAGTTTAAACTTTGGATTCCTCAGTCAATTGCTTATGGAGCGACTGGTGCCGGAGATGTAATTAAACCTTATTCAACTTTGATCTTTGAAGTTGAGCTTCTCGAAATAATAAAATAGAATGACGACTGCTGAAATACAAACTCCTAAGGGAAATATGTTCGTCAGCTTCTTTGAAGAAGATGCTCCTGTTACTGTGGAAAATTTTGTAACTCTTGCAAAAAAGGGATATTACGACGGGCTTGCTTTCCATAGAGTTATACCGGATTTTGTTATTCAGGGAGGCTGTCCTTTTTCGAAAGACATGAGCGATCCAAGAGTTGGTACAGGTGGTCCGGGTTATAAGATTAACTGTGAGCTTACAGGTGGTAATCAGTACCATGACAAAGGAGTACTTTCAATGGCACATGCCGGAAAAAATACAGGAGGCTCTCAGTTTTTTATCTGTCACAGCCGTACTAACACAAAACACCTCGACAGACAACATACATGCTTTGGAAAGGTATATGAAGGGCTGGATGTTATTGATAAAATACGTCAGGGTGATAAGATCGAAAAGATAATAATTCACGAAGAATAGACTAAAATGGCATTTGAAATTACCGGAAAAGTTATTGACATCTCTCCTGTAAATCAGGTAAGCGACAAATTTAAAAAACGCGAATTCGTTATTGAGAAAAAAGAAACCGGCGGAACTGCTGTATTTATTGACTATGTAAAGTTCCAACTGGTACAGGATAAAGTTGACCTGATCAACGAATCGTTTCTCAATGAAGATGTTAAGATATGGTTCAACCTGAAAGGTAACAAATGGGAACGTGATGGTAAAATTAACTACTTCACAAACCTCGATGCCTGGAAGATTGAAAAAGCTTCATCCCAACCACGTGATCAAAATGTTCAGTCACATACAACTGTTGAGGACATTCCACCTGAAAATGATGAATTAAGCGATCTTCCATTCTAAAACATAAAAATAAAAGGCTGTCTCAACATTTGACAGCCTTTTTTGTTTTTATATCCGGGACTTCAAATCATAATATAATGAATATCAGATATTTTTTTTCGGTAATCCTGATTCTAACGGGCATATTTTCTGATTCAAAGGCTCAACCCCTTCCGGTACAACTTCCGTACAACAGGATGATACAACCCGCAGGGCTCCAGATATTTTTCGGTGACGAATCACTTGAGAACCATTCACTCGATGCGGTTTTATCGCCTGATGGAAAATGGCTGGCCGTTGAAGAAAGATATAGTATCGTTTTTATAAATACTTCCGATAATAAAGTAAAATTTACTCTTACTAACAAAACTCTTCCTGATCTCAGAGGTGGTATGAACACCTACTCCGGAATAATCTGG
>DATCHE010000183.1:0-9003 GCA_036508535.1 Bacteroidales bacterium
ATCAAGTATCCAGTCATATCCTTCATAGAAATGCAGAAGACCATCAAATCCTATGGCAGTCTCGGTAAGAACACACGAACCGGCGGGTATATCACTCCTTAGTCCACCTGACGTACCAAGTCTCAGGAATGTCAGAGAAACTGGTTCTTCCTTAGCTATCCCGGTATTCAAATCAATATTTACAAGCGCATCCAGCTCATTAACCAAAATATCGATATTATCTGTACCAATTCCTGAGGAGATGACAGTTATCTCACTATTTTCGAATGTTCCGGTGACAGTATGGAACTCTCTGTTCTCTTTTTTTACCCTGATATCCTGCATCAATGATGAGAGCATATCAACCCGACCCGGATCACCAACTATAATAATTTTATCTGAAATATCTCCCGGAAGAAGATTAAGATGAAATATGCTTCCATCTTTATTAGTAATGAGCTCAGTTTTCTTTTGCATAGAAGAAATTTTAAGGCTCTAATTTACTATAATCTATTATAACCGCAATAGAGAAAACAAAACACCTTGCACCATGCACCCTGCGCCCTGCAACAATTTATTGCTTATAGTATTCCATTATTTTGCCGGAAATGAGTTGTAGTGAAACCTCTGCAAGTTTTGTCTGGTAGTGGGCTGATATTAATCTCTCTCTCGCATCAAGAAGACTTTTCTGCACTTCGCGCAGATCAATTCCTGAAAGACTTCCAAGTTTGTACCTCTCAAGAGCGATATCAAGGTTTTCTTTTGCAGTTTGAAAATTTTGTTCTTCGAGCGAGATAAGTCTCAGATTGTTACTATATGCGCTGTAAATTGACAGCAGATCAGCTTTTATTCCCTGCTCAACCTCACGATACCTGAGATTCTTACTGTCTCTTTCGATTGAGGAATTACGGATATCTTTTCTTCGGTTATTTCCGTCGTACAGGTTAAATCCAAGGGTGAGCCCGTAATTCATTCCGTTGGTTGTCTGACTTTTGCTGATGCTTTGAGTATATGAATAGAGATTATAACTGTAGCCACCTGAAAAACTGAGATATGGATACGATCTGGAAACTATCAACTTATAATCGTAATCAGAAATCGTCTTGTTTTTTGAAGCAATCAGAAGATTGGTATTGCTGATAAGAGTCTCATCAAGAAGCTTCTCATAAAGAAGACCGGGATTTATATCAATTGTGGTGTCTTTTGAGGAAAACTCATTGCCAAGATTCTCCAATGCCATCATCTCATTAAGCCTGATCTGGGCCGACCTGACAACTTCATTCTGTCGGGATAGGTTAGAACTGTCTGAATTGACATAGACACGAGATTGTAAAACCTCAAGTTTTGAACCCGAACCAAGCAAATAGCGGTCTCCATCAATTCTTAACCTTTCCCTTGAGAGTGTCAAAGCATATTTCAGATTGTTCATTAGCTGAATCTGCAAGATATAGTTATAATAACCTGATACAATACCTGTAATAAAGTTTTCAATTGTAAGCTGAGTATTCAGTTGTCCAATCTGATTAAGCTCTGCCAGTTTCTTATATGTTGTAACTGCGTTGAACCCATTAAAAATATTCATTCCCAATACAACCGCTCCGGAACTAGTTGTACTGAATACCCCTTTGGAATCAACCTGGGTACCATCGGCGTTCTTAAGTGTGGAATTGTTCAGTGTTCCGCTGTGTATTCCTGTGAGATCAATTGTCGGTAAAAGACCTGCATTCCCAAGGGTATAGTTGTTTTTTGATATTGTTTCATCGTTTCTGGCAATAAGTATGGAAAAATTCCTTTCTAATCCGATAGAAATACAATCCTTAAGTCCATACACATTTTGTCCTTTTGCAGGAGTAAATAACAATGATAGCAGACTAAAGCAACTAAGATAAATCAACTTCATTTTCAGTTTTTTTTGTATCGCTTGATATATATGAATAGATAGCCGGGACAACAAAGAGTGTGAGGAATGTTGAAAAGACCATTCCCCCAACAACTGCAATTCCCATTGAAACGCGGCTCTTAGCTCCTTCACCTAATCCCAGAGCAAGTGGCATGATACCAAGAATTGTGGCCAGACTTGTCATTAGAATTGGCCTGAATCGAGATGCTGCTGCATACTTAATAGCATCCATTTTTGGCATTCCCCTCAATTTCCTCTGGTTGGCGAATTCTACTATTAAAATTCCGTTTTTTGTTACCAGTCCAATCAGCATGATAATACCGATCTGGCTGAAGATGTTCATTGTAACATCGAAATACCACATAAACAAAAGTGCTCCCGTAAGTGCAAGCGGTACGGTCATCATGACTATAAATGGATCTTTAAAACTCTCGAACTGGGCTGCCAGAACCAGGAAAATAAGAATAATGGCAAGCATAAAAGCAAACATCAGACTCGATGAACTTTCCTTAAAATCTTTAGAATCACCCGCAAGAGCTGTTCTGAATGACTCATCAAGCACCTCTTTTGATATTTTATCCATCTCGTTCAGACCCTGACTTATCGTTTTCCCTTTTGCAAGACCGGCGGAAACGGTAGCTGAAACGAATCTGTTATACCTGTTAAGTTGTGGTGGAGCAGTCTCCTCAGTAAGTGTTACCAGGTTATCGAATTGTATCATGTTACCATAATTATTTCTCACATACAACGATTTAAGATCCAATGGTTTATTGCGATCATTCCTTGCAAGATCACCTAAGATCTGATATTGTTTCCCGTTCATAAAGAAGTATCCGAACCGTTGTCCGCTCAGGGCAAGCTGCAATGTCTGACCAATATTCTGTGTCGATACTCCAAGGGTACTTGCCTTTTCCCTGTCAATATGAATGCGGAGTTCAGGTTTTGTGAATTTAAGATTTACGTCAGCCATCTGGAACATTGGATTATCCTGTACCTTCGACATAAATGCGGGGAGAACTTTTCTTAGTTTTTCTATGCTTGTTGATTGCAGAACATATTGAATGGGCATTCCTGCCCGTCTGCCTCCAAAAGTTGATTGTTGCATTACCATTGATCTTGCTTTGGTCTTTTTCCTCAGAGCAGCGCTCAGCGCATCAGCAATTTGCTGTTGTGTACGATGCCTCTCTTTAGGACTAATCAGAGTTAACCTTACAGATCCGCCACCACCTCTGACCATCGAAATTACAGCGTCACGTTCAGGTACGAGATCGGTGACCGTTTTAGCTATATCGTCTATATAGTCAAGGTTAAACTCATAAGTAGCACCTTCCTGGGCGACAGTATTAACCGAAATCTGCGATCTGTCCTCCAATGGTGCCATTTCAGCAGGAATAGATTTCCAAAGAAAGAAAATCAGACCCAAAGCTACAATAAGGATGATGAATGTGACTCTCCGGTGTTCAAGGAACGACCCAAGCATTCTTTTGTAACCATCATTAAGTTTATTGAAAAAATTTTCAGTTTTTCTGTAGAACCAGCTGTGTTTTGTTTCATGTCTAAGCATCTTTGTCGAAACCATAGGTGTCAGTGATAGGGCAAGAAATGCTGAAATACCAACAGCTCCGGCCATAACAATGGCAAACTCCCTGAAAAGTCTTCCTGTTATTCCCTGAAGAAAAACTATTGGAAAGAAAACAGCAATAAGTGTTATTGTAGTTGCAATGATTGCAAAATAGATCTCTTTGGATCCCTCCAGACCTGCTTTTAAAGGCGGCATGCCCTGTTCCACCTTGACATATATATTCTCCATTACTACAATTGCATCATCTACTACAATTCCGATAGCAAGAACTATTGCGAGTAAGGTGAGAACATTAATTGAGTAACCTGCAAGATACATAATGAAGAACGCACCGATCAGAGAAACAGGTATTACCAGAATCGGAATGAGAGTTGCTCTCCAGCTTCTTAGAAAGAAATAGATTATTACTACAACTAGTGCGAATGCAATATAGATTGTATCTTTTACTTCTTTAATTGATTTTCTGATATATTGAGTATTATCGAATGCTATTTTGACTTTTATGTCTTCCGGCAGATCTTTCTTAATATATTCAAGCCTGCGGTAAACTTCATCAACGATATCTATTTGGTTTGAACCAGGCTGAGGTATAATAACATCACTTACCATAGGGACCCCATCCCTTTTAAGTATGCCTCTGATATCTTCAGGACCAAGTTCAGCTCTCCCAATATCTTTAAAACGCACTACCTGATCGCCTGTCTGTTTTAAAATCAGATCATCGAACTCTTTAGGAGTGGACATGAGTCCAAGCGTTCTGATCGTTAATTGTGTTGTATTTCCTTCAATGCTTCCTGATGGAAGTTCAACATTCTCTCTTAGAATAGCGTTTCTTACATCGAGTGGTGTCATCTGATATCCGGCAAGTTTGTCCGGATCGAGCCAGAGCCTCATTGCATAACGTTTTTGTCCGAAAATAAACACAGCACTTACCCCGGCAATTGTTTGAAGCTGTTCCTTAAAGGTAAGCTCTGCTATATCTGAAAGTTCAAGGAGAGATCTTTTATCACTTTCAATTGTAAATTGCAGGATCGGATTTGCATCTGCATCCGCCTTAGCAACAACCGGAGGATCACAGTCCCTTGGTAGTAACCTCATCGCCTGTGAAACCTTGTCCCGGGTATCATTGGCAGCAGTTTCCATATCAACTGATAGCTCGAATTCAACTGTTATGTCACTGCTTCCCTGTCGGCTCACACTTGTTAGGGAACGAATCCCCTGGATTCCGTTAATTGATTGTTCGAGAGGTTCTGTTATCTGAGTTTCAATTACATCTGAATTTGCACCGGGGTAGGAGGTGCTTACAGAGATAATCGGGGGGTCAACGCTTGGGAATTCTCTTATTCCTAAAAATGTTACGCCAACAACCCCAAATAGGAGAATCACAATAGCAAATACAGTTGCTAAAACGGGCCTGTTAATACTTACTGATGCTAAACTCATATCGATATTCCCGGCTATTTGTTAACAATCACTGTATCGAGCACGATCGGGAGATTCTGTCTTAATTGCATAATACCCGAAGTAATTAAGGTGTCCCCGAATTTAAGTCCGGCAGTAATCTGGATTCTGGATTCAGTTCTAAGACCTGTATTCACTTTTACTGATTGAGCTTTTCCGTGTTCATAAATGAAGACTTTTTCTCCATCCATTTCAGGGATAAGAGCTTCAGTTGGAATTGCAACAGCATTATCTAATTGTGACAGCTGTAATGTAATACCTGCATATCGACCTGATTTAAGCTCTTCATCCTTATTTGGATATAAGGCACGGAGCACAATAGTTCTGGTTTCTATATCAATTTTTGGGTCAATAGCATAAACGGAGGCATTAAAAACCTTATCACTGCCATCGATGCTAAAGGTGATGGGATAGCCGATCTTTATTTCTGAAGCATATTTTTCAGGTATTGAGAATTCGATTTTTATCGGGCTGATTTTGATCAACTTTGCAATTTTAGTCGATGAAGTCGCATAACTTCCTTCACTTAGATATCTCAATCCTATTATTCCATCAAATGGTGCGCGAAGTTCAGTCTCTGAAATCCGTGCTTTGATGAGATTAATATCAGCCTTTAAGCTTTGAACATCGGTCTGCACCTGGTCATAACTTTCCTGGCTTATTGCATCCTTGTCAAGCAGACTTCGTTGTCTGAATTCTTTAGCTTCTGACATTTTCAATTGTGCTACAAGCTTCTCAAGTTGAGCCTGAAGCGGCCTGTCATTTATTTTAGCCAGAAGATCTCCCTTTTTTACACGAGTCCCTTCCGTAAAATTAATTCCGACTATCTTTCCTGAAGTCTCAAATGCGAGATCAACTTCTTCATCCGGTCTGAGTGTTCCTGTCGAATTTATTAATTCGCTCATATGTGTCGGAACTACGACAAATCCTGCAGCATTTAGCTTTTGCTGACCCTGCCTTATAGGTTCCTCTACGATACCTTTTCCCTTAATTTTTTTTGCAAGGAGGGGTTTGTATTTGGGATAAAATACAATTGCGGCAAGAAACACTATAATTAAAATGGTTATGGTAATGCGTAAATTTTTGTTCATTTTTTATAAATAATGAGATAGTTAAAACTTTGTGCATTTAATGAAATCTAGTGGTATATAACGTTGATTTAATGATTGATATGTAGATTTTAACCTGTATTTGAACCATAAGACCCGACAAATGTATGTAAATTAATTATTTGAAGGTCTGCACCATTTCTAAAATAATGTTAAATATTCATAAAATGATCTTTTGTTTAACACTTCCTATTTAAATTAAAAGAAAGTAAATTTGCGTGTATTAAAACCTTATAAAAATGATTCAGCGTATTCAGTCTGTATATCTGTCATTGATAACCCTGTTGTCACTTATATTTCTTAAAGGAGGCTTTTTAGTTTTTTCAGAAAAATCAGTATCATTTATTAGAGTCACATTTAATGGACTTTTTCGCTATGGTACAGGTCATAATCCGGAATTGGTTGAAAAGCTTTTGCCACTTTCTGTTTTAATTGTTCTTATTCCTTTAATATCGCTGATCACAGTTCTTATCTTTAAAAACAGGAAGATTCAAAAGAGGATGTCAATAATTTTGATAATTCTCACTATAATTTTTGTAGCTGCTCTAATCCATGTTTCATTTAGTATTATTTCGAAATTTGATGCAACAATAATTCCCGGGATTAAGATGATATTGCCAATTCTAATCTTGGTCTTGTCGATTTTAGCTTACACGGGAATAAGGAAAGATGACCGGCTGGTGAAATCGTATGACAGATTGAGATAATCCCGTCTAGCTCCCACATTTTACCCCCAAACCCCCCAAGGGGGGCTTAATACCAATTAGAATTATAAGATTTCTAACATAATAGAGCTATTTATAAATCTGTTAATATCCAATTTTGAGCTTGTACTCTGATGATGTAAATTTTAAAGTCCCCCTTGATAATGTCACCTGACAAAACAAGGGTAAATTTAATAAATTAATAACAGCGTTCTTTGACATATTGATTGATTTTAAGATACTGATTAATAACTGTCTTGGATATGTTTGTTGTTGTGTGAATGTAGTCAACATCTTTGTTGTCACTATGTAATGTTTTAACTCTGTAATAATCTCTAATATAGTGATCTACAGCTCTTTGAGAATGATTGGTTTCGCGAGCAACAATGTTTGGTGCTTTTTTTTCGACAACATGTTTAAGTACTATTTGTACTTTATGTGTTATTGTAGATCCCATATCATGTAAAACACCAGTATGTGGTAAAATAGTTTTATGTTCTTTTTCATACTGAGCTCTTAAGCCTGATAAGCTAGCAGAATTAGTCAAAAGAAGCAGGCTTAGATCTCTCATGGAAAGAGCACCTCCCTGTGCATAAGTCTCCCTGATCATTCTTGCTATTACTTGCTGTTTGATTTTACTTGGAGGAGTCTGTTTCTCAAAAAGAACAATGTCATCCTCGTTAATCAGAGTAAGTATTACGGGTTTGTATTTCCGGTTTGGAGAGTCTGCACGAGTATTCTTATCCAAAGCATTCCAGATAACTTGTCCGGGCTTTAATCGGGTTGATTCGGGACAAAGCTCATTAAAGAGGGTTACCAATGCGGTGGCAATATTATTTCGCAACATTGGACCAAACATACCAGAGAACTCACGGGCAAAAAAGTTTACAATGGCTGGTTGAAGAAAACGATCATGAGCAGTGCTATATTTGCGGATTCCATCAGGTTTTCGTATCATTTGTCGTTCTGTGTCTTTTTGATTTATTAATCGTTTTTTTTAGATAACTCGTCCAACTCTTCTTTTCGATGACTGGCCATTTTTTCACTGCCATAAAGAGTGTAATACTCTTTCGTAAGCGAAGGAGAGAGCTTAACCATAAAAGCAATAGTATGGATTTCGTAGTTGTCCTTAGCCAAACAGACTATTCGTTTAAACTTGTCTATGTAGTTCGCTACGGCATCTATACTGTGATTGGTTTTACGAGATATTTCGGAATACTCATTTCCACGTAACCATTCTTTTATAATTTGACTACGATGAGAAATTGATTTGCCCATGTCTTTTATGGTTGAGCGTAATGGCAAGATGATATCCTGTTTTTTGAACGCTTCAATATCCCGGCACACTGTTCGTTCTCCACAATTCAGCAACCGATGAGCAACATCTTCTACTGTAAGCAATCCGCCTTGCTGAAAAGCTTCATAACACACACGCTGTAACCGATGACGCCGTAAACCAATAACTCCTTGTTCTTGTTTTACAGTAAGATCATCGGCTCCGGCATCAAGAGTAAGAATGACCGAAAGCATTGAGCATTCAGAAAGTTTTTTCCTTGGACTATTTTCAATGGCAACTACCTCAAAAAGCATTTGCCCTGGTCTCATGGCTGAAGCATTGTCAAAAAAAGGCTGATATACCTCATAAACTTGATTAATAATGGCTTTTGCTTCAAACTGAGAACAGTTCATACCTTGCACAAGGATATTTACAAATTGAGTGTCCAATTGCTTCTGTTTAAGCCGATCCCACTTGAAGACAGATGAGTTGTTAATCATGACTTTTAAATTTAAATTGCATCGAAAAAGTAAATAGATGCGTTTTATACTTAGTTATTTGGTGGACTTCGGTTGGGCTACGCCCTCCCTTCGTCCACCAAACAGTTAAAGGTACATCAATCTTAAAATCTTCAATATATGTCAAAGAACTTATCCCAATCCTATAGTTGTCAGGTGGCACAAATAAAGGGGGATTTAGGGGTCAGGAACCGAGGTTAGAGAGATAGTCAGATTATCTGCAGATTCTCCTGGTTGGTTATTTTCTCACAGTAATGGCATTTCAGAGCTACATTTTTCTTTGAAACAACTTTGAATCTTGTAGTTACAGACTCAAAATTTGTGATGCATTTTGGATTCATACACCTTGCAATTCCAATTATATTATCAGGCACTTCCACGACCTTTTTTTCAACAACTTCATAGTCTTTGATAATATTCAGTTTTGCTTCCGGAGCTACCAATGCTATCCTGTTAATATCTTCGTCTTCAAAA
>DATCHE010000184.1:0-25802 GCA_036508535.1 Bacteroidales bacterium
GGTTTGATTACCAGAAATCAGAATGACTCAAAAGCAGTTTCAGAGTTAGACAATGCTTTACGAAAAATGGACAAAGAGGATCCGGTCAAGTACGATTTTGCATTGTTTGGGTTAGGAGTGTTTAAGGGATTTGGGTAAAGAATTGTTATTCCCAATATTAAACAGCAATACAAATTTTTGTTCAGAGCTTCTGAGATTGGAAGTATGAACTGTCTCAGCAAACTTGTCATTTGTGTATACGAAGTACTGAAACCCTAATTGCATATTTTTATAGACCCTGAATAAAATTGTCGGTTTAAAAATTCCTATAAAATTATTTTCTTTGATACCTGAATATGTGTCCATCCAGTAATAGGATGCAAAAATATTAATATTTACAAAATTACGAAAATCCAGAGTACTTTCAATTTTAGCGCCAGCACCTCCTCCATAATTAAAGTCTCTGAATGGAGCCGTATCCGGACCAGGTTTAATACTATAACCTCCAAAGGGCACAAGGCCCAGATGCAAGTTTGTATTAAGAAACGATTTTTGACCCAAGGGCAGCTTAGATATTATTCCACCACTGAAAAATAAATTGCCAAGTTCAAAAATGCTATTATCGAAATAGTCGTAATGCTGAAATATGCCTATCAGCATTTTCATTTTGCCGGGCTGAGCATTTTTACCAAACAGTAAACCATAGGCAGATAGATTATCAACAAAACTCTTGCCAATCACATCTCCATTATCAAGAACAATTTTACTTTCAAAAAAATCAAAAGGTTTCCTTTTTCTTTTTTCGAATGGATCGCCGTAAACCAGCGACAAACTTACTAATTCACTAGTTAATCCGGTGCCGAAGCTGGTTACTTTATTAAGTTTCTGAATTCCACCACCTATCGATATGGTAAGTGGTTCTTTTTGATAAATTTCTTTTGAAGTTACTCTAAAAGTTCTTCCCTGTAAAAGTCTGTTTATTCCTCTTACAGGATCTATTATTCCGGCAAATATTTCACGGAATACCCGTTCAGAACCTACTTTTGTATCATCCAAAATGTTTGAACTTAACCTGTAAAGCATCTCCCCATATGCTGTCCCTGAAACTGAAGTTGTTATTAAATCATTAATTGTAGGCAAATCGTTTTCACCAAAATATTTCCATTGAACACTTCCAAAAACTGCAAAAGGGAATGATTGTACAAAACTATATCCGCTCGACCTGGCAGTATTAAAAAACATTGCCCCACTAAAAGGATGACCTAAAAAATCCACCTGAAACGGGTCGGTATCCCACACCCAATCATGAGTCAAATTGTATTTCCATGATTTTAATCCCACCTTTGAATAACTGCTCCTGGTAATAAATCTGTCAACACTCCAGGTTAAAACATTTACTCCCGTAGTAAGTACAACAGGGCGCCAGACAGAGGACCTTATATTATATTCAGTGTCATCATAAAATAATTTTCCGTTTTTAAATATAGTATCATTTATGAATGAAGGTTTTGAACTGGCATTAAATCCAGAAAAAAAATCAGAATACAAAAAATTAAATTGTTTCTGCTCTGGAATATTCACGCTTATCAATTTATTACTGTTAAATGACGCCTGTGAAAAAAGAATTGCCACAGTGAATAGATTCAAAATTAAAACAAGTAGAATTTTCGAATAAATTTTACCGATATACATATAATACAAATTAAGCAACTATTGAATAATGTATTGTTAAAGTCAGAGATCCTTGATATCTCAAGGTTTTTTATGTGCCCTTATACTTAGCTTTTTATTGACATAGTGCGTGAGCCAGGCGCTTCCTGAACCAATTATTGCACCTGCTAGTATATCGGAAGGATAATGGACTCCAAGAGCCATTCTTGAATAACCGACTGCACTTGCCCAGGTATATGAAGGAACAATAATATACCACTTAGGATAAGCCAGACTCAATGATGTTGCAGTAGCAAAAGCTGTGGTAGTATGGCTCGATGGAAAAGTGGGAGTTATATCTCCTGCCTTAGGATTAATATCAGGATATGGAATAAATGGCCTGTCCCGCTTAATAATATATTTCAAACCTTCGGAAACACCAAAACCTATAGCCGTGGCAGTTAAGGTAGCACATGCATTCCGGAATAACTCATCATCATGTTTTATCAGACCTGCGACACCCATTCCGACCGGAAGCCCAACAATAACGAAGGCGGTCGAATTAGAAACAAACTTGAAAAAATTGTCAGTTTGAAGATCATTAGGTGAATTGATATAACGAAGAAGCTTGATATCAAGGCTTTGAGATGAGAGTTGGAGAGTTAAGAATAATAAGAAAAAAGACAGAAATCTTGATTTCATTTCAGCTGATTTAATTTATAAAACAGTGATAGTAAACAAAAAAATGAGGACCTCTGCCTGGAATAGCTGAGAGGTCCTCCATGCTGCATGATAAAATTTGAGATTATTTAAGCTCTGTAAGAAAGAAGACAGATCCTTCTGTATTAACTTGTACAACTATTCTCCTGGTCCCTTTTGTCAGCTCTACAAAATAGTTGTCAGCATCTTCAAATTGAACACTGTATAACATCATATCAGTTGAATTTGCTTCATTATCATCAAAGAAGACAACCTGACCAATTGTGTAATCTTTGTATTCTTTTTTGATTTGTTGCTGACCCTTTACCAGGACATCAGCGAAAGTTTTCACCTGGGTTGTACCAACAAGCTTGTTATCATAATCATAAAAGGCTTTCATTTTTTTTCCGTCTGAAGCAGTGAATGCAAACTCGTCGAAAGTATCAACTCTTTTCGACTGTACATTTGTGGCTCCCTTAAAGTCAAAATTAAAAGCACTCGTTGATTGGACACTCACTTTAGTTCCTTCAAGCTTTCTGAGTGCTACTCTTTCAGCTTTAGTTTCTTTAACTGCTTTCTGTGTTTGTCCCTGTACTAAAGTAACAGCGAACAGAAACATAATTGATAAAATTGCTAACTTTTTCATAGTTGAAATAATTTATTGTTAATAATGATTAATTCATTAATAAATAACAAGGCAAATATATTTCTTTAAGCAGTGGATTGAATTAAGATCCAATTAAGGTTAGATAAAGGAATGATTAATATTTTGGTGATTAAAGTAAGCAATCTGTTTTCAGCCTTAGATCGGGGAAAAAACATAATCATTTATAAAATAAGAATTAAAATATTTAAATCATTTTTTGATTCCTGAAATGGATCAAATTGTAGTTTAACCTTTGTGGTTCAATGTTTTAATTTTTACCACAAAGGTACGCTAAGGTAAACACTAAGGGTCACAAAGGTCTTTTCAACACCCCAAAAATGCTAATTTTTAATAGGTTTAAATAGACTGTTCGTTTAAAGGCACCATGAATATCTATACCAAGGTATTAATTTTTGTACAAATAGAAGTGATTTGTAAGACAATTTTGTTGTAATGAAAATGAGGGGATAGTTCTATCGAGCCTATGACTCATTCACAATGAGTCCGTCTTTGATCTGGAGTATTCTGTCGGACATAGCTGCAAGCTGACGGTCGTGGGTAACGATTATAATAGTCTGACCAAAGGTATCTCTGAGTTTAAAAAATAATTTGTGAAGTTCATTCTTGTTCTCAGTATCGAGATTTCCGGATGGTTCATCGGCAAGGATTACTGATGGATTATTTACGAGAGCACGAGCAACGGCAACGCGTTGTTGTTCTCCTCCGCTGAGCTCTGAGGGTTTATGTTCCAACCTTTCTGAAAGGTTCAGAAAACCAAGAAGCTCGTTTGCTCTTCGTTCGGCTTCGATTTTACTTTTTCCAGCTATATATGCAGGAATGCAGACATTTTCGAGTGCTGTGAATTCAGGAAGGAGTTGATGAAACTGAAAAACAAATCCTATATTACTATTCCGGAAGGCGGCAAGGGCTCTTCCTCTTAATTTGCCAATGTCTGAGTTATTATAAAATATTGAACCGCTATCTGGTCGGTCAAGGGTTCCGATTATCTGAAGGAGAGTTGTTTTTCCTGCACCGCTAGCACCCACGATTGAAACAACCTCTTTAGCTTCGATATGAATATCAATTCCTTTCAGAACCTTTAATCCGCCGTATGCTTTTGTTATTCCTGATGTTCTAATCATGATGCCCCTAGTCGCTCACCTCTTTATAATAACCATTAGAAATATCATTGGAATCTTTTTTGGCGTTATCTGCAGGCTTATCTTCTTCCTTAATAGTGCTTGTGTCAGATGTCCCGGCAGTGTCCTTCTTAATGGCATCAGAAACCTCATTTGCTTCTTTGGTGATGTTATTCTGAAAATCGGATACCTCTTTTTTAATTGAGTTCGTAACCTCATTCATGTCCTTGCGAATATCCTGAGTACTATTTTCAAGCTCTCTCCTTATCTCGTCGGTAGCCTTTCTAAAATCGCGCATTCCTTTTCCCAGAGTTTTAGCGATATCCGGGAGCTTCTCAGCTCCAAACAGAAGAAGAGCAACGATGATGATAACAAATATTTCCTGTCCGCTCATAATAAAACCCTAATAAAATTTAGCTCCACTTATGAAGCGCAAAGTTAGAAAAGATTAACGATATTCATTATAGATTAACATTTCTATGAAATATAAGAGGGACACGCAAATTGCATGTCCCTCTTTATAATTTTATATGAAATTAAAGTTCCGTCAGACCCTATGCTTTTAGCTTTGATTTAGGATCATCTTCAGCATTACCTTTATGAGGTGTTGTATCGTACATTAATGCGGTTGCGACGAATACCGACGAATATACCCCTGTACCGATACCAATCATAAGTGCGAACATAAATCCGCGTATTACTGCACCTCCAAAGATGAACATGGCCACAATTGTCAGCATAACAGTCAAAGTTGTATTAATAGTTCTGCTAAGGGTTGAGTTAATAGCCATATTAAGAACCTCTTTCATAGGTCTTTTCCGATATAACGGAAGATATTCCCTGAGTCTGTCAAAGACGATTACAGTATCGTTTACAGAGAATCCGATAACAGTAAGTATCGCCGCAATAAAGGCCTGATCGATCTCCATTGAGAAAGGCATAAGACCCCAGAATATTGAGTAAACACCTATTACAAGCAGAACATCGTGGAACAACGACATAACTGCTCCAAATCCATACTGCCAGTAGCGGAATCTCATAAATATATACAAGAAAATAAGCAATAGTGCAACCCCGACAGCATAGAATGCGTTTATCTTGATATCCGCTGCAACAACAGGACCGACTGTTTCAGAACTTACTCTGTATTTGCTCAGGAAAACTTCTTTACTGATATCTCCTCCTACAACTCCTTTTAAACCATCATATAATTTTGTTTCAACTTCATCATCTACTCCGGTTTCATTTATTTTGTATTTTGTAGTGATCTTTACCTGATTATCGTTTCCGTAAGTAACAACCTGAGGCAATTCTCCGAATGAAGTAGTGAGTCTGGCAGCAATATCTTCCGTAGTAACAGGATTATCAAATCTCACGACATAAGTACGTCCTCCCGTAAAGTCGATACCCGGATTAAGACCTCTGACAAATAATGAAACAACACCAGCCAAAAGGATTACTCCGGAGGCAACATAGAAATACTTTCTCATTCCTATAAAATCGATCTTGGTGTGTTTGAACACGTCGGCTGTGATCTTAATAGAAAAGGTAAGGTTTCTGTTCTTCTTAAGAGCACTTTCATATATTATTCTTGTAATGAATATAGCTGTAAACAGTGAAGTAAGGATTCCTATTACAAGAGTCGTCGCAAACCCTTTAATAGGGCCTGTTCCAAAAATATAAAGTACAATACCTGTAAGAATTGTTGTAACGTTTGAGTCGATGATTGCCGAGTATGCATGTTTGTAACCATCAGCAATGGCAAGCTTTATTCCCTTTCCGGCCCGCAGCTCCTCCCTTATACGTTCATAGATAAGCACGTTTGCATCAACAGCCATCCCCATAGTCAGAACAATACCGGCGATTCCCGGAAGTGTGAGAACTGCATTAAGCGATGCGAGTACACCAAAAAGCAGAAAAATATTGGCAAGCAGGGCAATATTGGCAATCGTTCCTGCGCTCTTGCTGTAATAGAATATCATAAATGCCAGAACGAAGGCAAAAGCTATTATAAATGAAATAAAACCCGAATTGATTGCTTCAGCACCAAGCGTAGGTCCTACAATAGTATCTGAAATAATTCTTGCCGGTGCAGGAAGTTTCCCTGACTTAAGAATATTTGCGAGGTCATCTGCCTCTTCAATTGTGAAATCGCCGGTTATTTCTGTACTACCACCTGTAATCTCATTCTGAACCCTCGGATACGAACGTACATAACCATCGAGTACAACTGCAATGCAGCGGCCAATATTTTCGCGGGTCATTCTGGCCCAGGTCTTTGCTCCTTCACCATTCATCGACATGTCAACTTTTACTTCAGACCCTGTAACACCTGAAGAAGTTCTGGCTGAAGTAATAACAGAACCGTCGAGTGGTGGACGTCCGTCGCGGGTAGTGACTTTTACTGCATGCAGTTCAAAAATTGTTTTTGTAGGGTCGTACTTATAAGGATTCTGGCTCCACATCATTTTCAGATCGCGGGGAAACAATGCCTTAATCTGATTCATATTAAGAATAGCGTTTACTCTGGCCGTATCTTTAGAACTGGCCAACCCGATCATACTTGAGGGTAATGGCTGTCCTTCGGCAGATACGCGGGGGTTGAGCAAACCAAACAAAGGGTTCTGAAGTGTAAACTCTTCTCGCGTTTCAGTGCCAGCTGCTTTTGTTGTATCTTTTGCAATCAGATCTAAAAGCGACTGATCTTTTTTGGTTGTATCTGCAACGGCGGCTGTAGATTTTTGATCTGCTGCTGTGGTTTTTGCAATATTTGTGTTTACCTGAATCTCTTTTAACAGATTGTTTGCTGCAGAGAGGTAACCAATTATCTCACTGTTTTCATAGGTTTCCCAGAATTCAAGGTTTGCTGTACCGGAAAGCAGTTCCCTGACACGTTTGGGGTTAGTCTGACCCGGAAGTTCAATGAGGATTCTCCCTTTGGTAGATAGTTGAGTAATGTTTGGCTGCACAACACCAAAACGGTCAATTCTGGTACGAAGGATATTGAAAGCATTTGTAATTGCGCTTGATACTTCAACATCAAGAACCTTTAGCACCTCCGCATTTGACGAATTGAAATTTATCTTCTCCCTGAGTTCAGGAGTACCGAAAATTGATGCAAGTTTTGCATTGGGGTCTGCATCCTGAAATGCTTTACCGAATAAAGTAAGATAATCCGACTGACTCTGTTTTTGAAGTTCCTTTGCTTTTTCAAGAGCGGTATTAAATGTTTTATCCGGATTGTAGTTGGATAAAGCTTTAAGAATATCTTCCACAGATACTTCCAGGATTACGTTCATTCCACCTTTAAGGTCAAGACCCAGGTTCAGCTCTTTTTTCTGACACTCTTTAAAAGTATTCCCGAGGAAGCTCCACTTATCTTTTGGTAATGTGGAAATTGAATCGAGGTACTGGGTTTCCTTTACAAGATCTCCTTTTGAAAATGCTCTGGCCTCTTTTTTAACCTTATAGGTTGCACCTGTAAATGAAAGCTGGTAAATAGATACCAGCCCTAAAGTAATTGCCAGAACGATGATTGCTGCTTTATTCTGCATTTGTCGGTTCTTTTGGGATTATAATAATATTTTTTTCTTACTCTTCTTTATTGAGGCGCAAAGATATTAAAATTTTGCAAAAACAATCAATTATTAATCAGATGAATTAGCGGTTAAAAAGAGTTCACATGGACTCCCCTCAGTCATTGCTCCATCCTTTCTCGCCCCCCTGCCCCCCTAAAGGGGGGTTAAAGCTCAAATATACAAAGTATTAGCCTCCCTTTAGGGGACTACTCTTTATACAAATTTTTACTAATCTTCAATTCAGCATCGACTCAGAACTTGTTATTACTTCTAACTCCATGAGATCCCTCATTTCGCCTAACCCTTCGACAAACTCAGGGTTGGCTGCATTCGGAATGACAAATTTAAGGTTGGGAAATACGGGACTTGTCATCCCGAGTCCGCCAGCCGGCGGACGAAGGATCTCATTGGGCTATAAACCAGTTATTTATAGAACATTGTGGTTAGTAACAAGGTGAATAAAAAAAGGCCGGATCAATACAATCCGGCCTTAATATATATTGTAACTATTTGCTATTTAAGCAGTTCATCATAGTTTGCTTCAAGCGGTTTCTTTAATATGAAATCAAACAGTGTAAGGTAACGCAGATTGTAGAAATAGTTCCAGTAGTTCTGCAACGACTGAACATAGGCTCTTCGGTTCTCGTCTTTCTTGGTATCGGCGTTGTTGAGTTCAAGAACAGCAATCTTTCCTATCATAAATCGTTGTTTTGTAACCTCGAACATTTTTTGAGCAACGGTGTCAGATTTAGCTGCTATACCAACCTGAGATGCCTGAAGGTTAAACATTTCCACATCGAGGTAAAGGTTCTGGGCAAAGTCTGTTACGGCCTGGTTTGATTGAACCTGTGCAAGTTCGAGACTCGATTGTGCCATCTTTACTTTTCCGCGTCCGAGTCCCCAGTCGAGAATTGGAAGTGTAAATCCTAACCTTACCCTTTGAGTTTGACTAGGATTAGCATACGCCTGGCTAAAGGACCAATCCTGATCGCGTAATCCGAATGAAGCAGTAAGAGTTGCTTTAAATCCTCTTTCACCCTTAGCCTGGGCAAGACTACTCTGAGCATTGAGAAGAGTAAGTTGTTGGTTTAAAATGTCAGGGTTATTAGCCATAGCCAGATCATATACCTCTTGTGTAGTAACCTGCAATGAAGGAATTTCTGAAGGTATTACCAACTCCAGACGAAGATTAGGATCAGTATAACCCAGAAATGATCTGAGACGAATCTCTCTGTCTCTTAAGTTCATTTCGGCCTCTTTTCTGGCAGTTTCAGCATTCAGCCACGACAGCTGCATTTGTAGAAGCTCATCTTCAGCAATTGTTCCAAGATTATAACGTCCCTGAGCCATTTGCCACAATGTGTCTGCATTTAAATAGTTCATGGCTGCAATCTGCTTATTTATCTGTGCCAGCGCCAAGGAGAAAAAATTCTGTACGGCCGACTGATGAACATTCTCAATACCTGCCACATAGGTTTTCATGGCTGCCTGATATTTCAAAGGTTCCGTTTTCCTCTGCCATTTCAGGGCATTATATCTGAAAATAGGCTGGTTTAACCCGATACTGATAGGAGAGGTAATATATTTCCGCGAAGTGTTCTGAATATCATTATACAAAGTAAGGTCGGAATTCAGGGATATTGACCCTCCAGTCAGACCAATGTTTTGTGCAAGAGACAGGGAGCCAATGTTATTCATGGTATTCGTAGCCCTATAAATCCAGGTTTCGGATTGAGAGTCATATACTCTATCGAGAGCATTACTGTAATCGGGTGTAGTCCCGGTAAGGGTAAGAGACGGTCTGTACTGCGCTATAAATGTTCTGTACTGCCAATAGCTTGCACGGAACCTGTGTTTAGCCATAAGAGCATTAGGAGATTGTACTTCTGCAAGTTTTATAACTTCCTCGAAAGTAAGTCGTTTAACATTTTGTGCATTAATTTTCACCAGCGAAAGCACAGCTATCATAGAAAATAAAAGTAGTTTTTTCATCTTTATATTATAATAATTTATACCATCTTCCCCCGCGTGGCGTGATGCCGAACTTGCGAGGCAGAAGGGGGTTATTCATACCTCAATGATTCAATAGGATCTTTTTCAGAAGCCCTTTTTGCAGGAGAGTATCCGAATATTACTCCAACAGCTGCCGATACTCCGAAAGAAATAAATATCGAAAAGAAAGATACAACTGTCATAATACCGGCTATCTGCTCTATTAGTTTTGCCATTATAACTCCAAAAAATATTCCAATAAAACCACCTGATACGCTTATAAGAACTGCCTCAGACAGAAATTGTACAACAATATCCATTTTCTTTGCTCCGATAGCCATTCTGGTACCAATCTCCTTAATCCTTTCCATAACCGAGGCAAACATGATATTCATGATACCAATACCTCCGACAATAAGAGAAATGCTTGCGATAGCCCCAAGAACTATATTAAAGATATCTTTTGTTCTTTGTTGTTGCTTAAGCAGCAATTCCGGTACGGTAATTTCAAAGTCTTTTACACCACTATGGCGTCTGGTCAGCATTCGGCTAAGAATTTCAGTACTCGAAGCCAGCTGTTCTGTTTCAGTAACCTGAACAACGATTCTGTCGAGCTGATTATAGTTTGTCTCTGCGTCACTTGAAGCGTCAGAAGCACTTACAACAACCCTGGCCATTCCGCCACCGCCTCCACCACCAAAAAATTGCATCGAAGAGGCCTGAGAAACTGTTTTGGTGTTAAGAAGTGCTCTGTTCTGGTATCTTAACAACATTGTCTGAATTGGAATATAGATGTTATCGTTATAAACGTTTACACCTTTTTCTTCGAATCCGGTAAGACTGACATTAGTTTTCTGAAGTACACCTATTACCTTCAGCCACTGACCATTAAATTTGATATACTGTCCAAGCGGATCGACTTTGCTAAAGAATTTTGCTCTGATGTTTGCACCGATTATGCATACCTGAATACCATTCCCTTCCTGAAACGAGTTGAAGACCGCTCCGCTCACCAAAGGAAGGTTGTATAGGAAAAAATAATCATTTGAAACACCCACCAGCTTTGCAGTGTATTTAACTCCGTTTAACATTGCAGTGGAGTTAAACGAGATCTCCGGACTTATTCTCTTCACTGAAGGTAATGTTTCGCGTATGGCATCCACATCCAGAAGGTTTAGTCCTCTTGAAAATTTCTTTTGCTGCTTCTCTCCATCAGTTGCAGCAGATGCTTTGTCGGGGATGACAGGATTGATCAGAATATTGTTTACCCCAACCATTTTCATCTGTTCCATAATCTCCATCTTAGCCCCTTTTCCAATTGCAAGCATAGCTATAACAGCAGCCACGCCGAAAATTATTCCAAGGGCGGTAAGCATCGATTTGAGTTTATTCGATACTATGGATTCAACAGCAATTTCAATATCGTGGAAATATCGTAATATAAATTTGAACATTTTCTTTACTTATTTAGTTTGTTAACCTTCCTGCTGAGCTGACTGTCTGTTTGTCCTGCGTCGTGCAGAAGTATCCCTTACACCGCCCTGCTGGCCACCCTGCTGACGCATACGCATAGCAGCTGTATCTCTTACTCTGCCCTGGCCGCCCTGACCACGCATATTCTGGAATTGCTGCATCATTTCGGGAGTCATGTTTGAGCCGCCACCAAAGCCACCTCCGCCACCTCTGTTGCCCATTCCTCCGCCTCTGTTGCCCATTCCGCCACCTCCTTGTGCTTTTGCTCTTTCAGCTTCCTGCATTTTAAGATTTTCTTCGTCCCTTTTTATCTTGGCACGTTCTATATTTATTTTTACCAGATCATCTCCAATCAATTTAAAACTTTGGGGGTCTGCAGGAGTATTTAAATAAATCGGAACCGCAGGCTCTAATCCTTGTTCAACAACAACGTAGTTTTCGTTCGATTCTCCCAGAACAACAACTTGCTTGTTTCCTTTTTTGGTATAAACAAAAGGAATACTGTCAGTTCCTAACTGTACACTTTCGAGCGGAATATAGATTACATCAGATATAGTCTGAGTTATAATTTTATTACCTGTTGTCATAGAAGGTTTTAATATCGGATCTGATCCGTCAACTTCAATAAGCACCTCAAACACTTTAGCATCAGCGTTTGGCAGCTGCTCACCAATGTTTGCAACACTTGTAACTGTTCCTGTATATTTTTTCTCAGGGAAAGCATCTACAATCATTTCAACTTTCTGTCCGATTTTTACTTTACTTACATCTATCTCATTTACATAAGTTTTAGAAATCATTGATGTCATATCAGGTAATGTTGCTACAACATTATCAAACCCGCTGATAGAAGAACCAACTTTTCTTTTTGTTCCCATCCTGTCTCTTTTATAAATGATCATACCCTCTGAAGGAGCAGTAATCACAAACTGTGTTAATATGTTCTGAATATCGCTTACCCGTTGGCGCTGGTCTGATAAATTATTCTTTGTGTTTCTCATATCTGATTTGGCCTGTTCAACTCTTAAGGCATAACCTTTAATTGCCTGGTCGAGTGTACGGGAAGCTTTGTCTGATGCAATCTCAGCCTGACGAATGGTTGTAGGAGGTTCATATTTAGATTGCTGAAGTGTTATCTGGGCCTCTTCCACAGAAAATTTCAGATTCTTCATATTATCTCTCAATCCACTAAGTGTAACAGCCGTGTCTAATATTTTCATTTCAAGATTGGCCTCCATCGTTGTCAATCTGTCCAATTCATCTTTAAGACTATTATCAAAAGTTGTTTTGTCAAGAGTGGCAATATAATCGCCTTGTTTAACTTCAGTACCCTCTGGTACAAGATCAGTTATCTTTATGTCTGTTGCCCTGAAATTCCTGTTCTGCCCAATATTTGGGCCCAGGATATCGGTCGAAATCTTTGCCTGCAACTCACCGGTTGTTGTAACAATGATATCAAACTGACCTTTCATTGATTCAACAAAAAGATTCGAGATGTTTTTCTTTGCGTTTGCCCTGCTGATAACAACCACAAGAATGATTGCCACAACCAAAACAATGCCTGAAATAATCATAATTGTTCTTTTCATCATAAATAGAGTTTGATTTTAAAGGAATGACAGAGCCGGTATACAACGATTATATTTTTCATCACAGTACCCGGTTTGTAATACACGCTCCGTTCATTTAAAATTAAGTAATTAATATTCAAAAAATGAGCCACAAAAGTATTAAAAAGAGTCATCCGCTCTTATTCATTAACAATTTTTAACAACAATACTTTCTTGCCTTTATGCTTTACAGACACTTACCCGAGTTGATTTATTCCGGAAGGCCGAAGAAAATTAAATTAATTTAGATATTTTTAACAATTCCAATTACATAATTTGCAAGCTCATCGGCTTCCTCACTTGTTCTCCCTTCCGCATATATCCGCATAATTGGTTCTGTGTTCGATTTTCTTATTTGTACCCAACCAGTCTCATGTTCAATCCATAATCCATCTCTTTCATCAAACAAATGGTTATGAAAATGATTCTTTACCAAATTAACAATCTGACTGAACTCAGTATCCGGAGAGATTACAAGTTTTTTCTTCGCTATAGTATATTGAGGATAAAGCTGCCGTAGAGAAGAACATTTAAGATTGCTTTTTGCAAGGTGCGTTAGAAAAAGGGCTATCCCAAGTAAGGCATCACGCCCATAATGCAGCTCAGGGTAAATTACTCCTCCATTTCCTTCACCTCCAATTACTGCTTTTCTTTTTTTCATCTCTTCCACAACATTAACCTCTCCAACAGCCGATGAATAGTGTTTACAACCATACTTAGCCGTAATGTCTCTCAGTGCTCTTGTAGAGGATAAGTTTGAGACTGTACTCCCCGGAATATGTTTTAAAACATAATCTGATACTGCAACAAGTGTATACTCTTCACCGAACATTGTACCATCTTCGCAGACAATAGCCAGGCGATCTACATCCGGGTCAACTACAAATCCAATATCAGCCTTTTCCTTTACAACAAGTTCGGAGATCCCTTTAAGGTTCTCAGGTAAAGGTTCCGGGTTATGTGCAAAATTTCCATCAGCTGTTGTGTTTATTTCAATTATTGTCTCGACTCCGAGCGACTTAAGCAACTGAGGTACGATGATGCCCCCGACAGAGTTGATACAATCAATTGCAACTCTGAAACGTGCAGCTTTTATCACTTTAATATCAACAAGATTTAATTCAAGTATCTGATCGATATGTTTTTGTCCCCACGAATCATCTGATTCAAGAGAACCTGCGACCTCGTCTGAAACAAAATTAAAATCTTCTTTTTCTGCAAGCTCCAAAACTTCCATCCCGTCTTTTGATGAAAGGAATTCGCCTTTTTCATTCAGCAACTTGAGTGCATTCCATTCTGCAGGATTATGACTTGCAGTAATAATTATTCCTCCATGTGCATTTGTTCCGGTAACGGCAAGCTCAACTGTGGGTGTAGTAGCCATTCCCAGATCAGTTACGTTTATTCCGAGGCTTCTCAAAGTGGTAATTACAAGAGTATTAACCATGCTTCCAGACTTACGTGCATCACGTCCTACGATTATTTTTAAACCGGATTTGTTTTGCCTTAACCGTATCCATGTTCCAAAGGCAGCAGCGAACTTCACGATATCAACCGGAGACAGGCTTTCTCCCGGTTTTCCGCCAATGGTACCCCTGATACCAGATATAGATTTTATTAGTGCCATTATGCTTAGTTTTTCAGTCCCCCAAAGGTGCGAAAAAATCGTCAATCTGAAATATCACCAAAAAATTGTACCTTTGCACCCTGATAATTAATTGATATGGAGAACAAAAAACCTGCAGGAAGGCTTAAGGTAAGATATGAAAAGCCTCAGGGAAATGATATGAATAGTAAGAGAGCTGAAGGAAAACCGGAAGGGAAAACCTTTATAAGAAAAAGCAAGACCGAAGGAAAAACCCCTGTGAGATCAGGTAAGCCGGAAGTAAGAAAAGTTAACAGATCTGGCAAACCGATACTTAAAGGCAACCAAAAGATCTCCACTCAGATAAGACTTAACAGATTTATTGCCAACAGTGGCGTTTGTTCGCGAAGGGACGCTGATGATCATATAAAAAACGGTTTTATAACTGTAAACGGAGCACTCGTAACAGATCTCGGAACAAAAGTAAGTCACGATGATGATGTAAGGTTTAAAAACAAAAAGCTCTCATCTGAAAAAAAGGTATATATACTAATGAATAAGCCAAAGGGGTACGTTACAACTGTTGAGGACCCTCACGCCGAACACACTGTGCTCGAACTTATTGGAAAGGAATGTACTGAAAGGGTGTATCCGGTAGGCCGTCTGGATAAAGCAACCACAGGAGTTCTGCTTCTCACAAACGATGGCGATCTGGCAGGAAAGCTAACTCACCCTAAGTATAAGAGAAAAAAGATTTATCACGTGTTTCTCGACAACCCTGTAACTAAAAATGACCTTTTCAAATTTACCGAAGGAATTGAACTGGATGGAGTAACTGTTATTGCAGATGCAGTTTCCTATGCAGATCCCGATGATAAAAGTCAGATCGGGATTGAACTTCACTCCGGTCAAAACAGGGTAATCAGAAGAATGTTTGAAACCCTTGGCTACAAAGTAAAGAAACTCGACAGAGTATATTTCGCAGGTCTCACTAAAAAGAACGTCCAGCGCGGTAAATGGAGATTCCTTAATGATAAGGAGATAATTATGCTGAAACGGGGTATTTTTTAACAGAACAAGATGAGCCACAGATCAGGATTTGTAAATATTCTGGGAAATCCCAATGTTGGGAAATCGACTATAATGAATGCCCTTGTTGGCGAGAAGCTGTCAATTATTACTGCCAAAGCCCAGACAACACGGCACCGTATTATGGGGATCGTTAACGGTGATGATTTTCAGATTGTCTATTCCGACACACCAGGGATACTCCGACCCCAGTATAAGCTTCAGGAGACTATGATGAACTTTGTTAACTCAGCACTCTCTGATGCCGATCTGATACTTTATGTTACAGATGTCGGAGAACGTACTGCTTACGAAGGGGAATATATTGACAGAATAAAAGAATCGGGAATTCCTGTAATAATTGCAGTAAACAAGGTTGATCTTACAAACCAGGAAGATCTTGAAAAGGTTGTTGAATCGTGGCATAATGCATTTCCCGGTTCACCTGTGTTACCTGTTTCCGCTCTGAAAAAGTTTAATCTCGACTCATTGCTGAACTCTATTTTGAGCAAATTGCCTGAAGGCCAGCCTTTCTTCCCGAAAGATCAAATGACCGACAAACACGAAAGATTCTTTGCATCAGAGATTATCCGTGAAAAAATACTTATTCACTATAAAAAAGAGATCCCATACTCAGTAGAAATTGAGATCGAAAGTTTTGAAGATGCAAAGAACCTGCTTAAAATAAGAGCTCTGATCCATGTTACCCGCGATAGTCAGAAAGGGATAATTATTGGTCATAAAGGGGTCATGCTAAAAAGGGTCGGGACAGAAGCAAGAAAAGATATGGAAGATTTTTTCGGGAAAAAAGTATTTCTTGAAATGTATGTGAAGGTGACAAAAGACTGGAGAGACAAACCACTGATTCTTAAACGATTTGGTTATCGTTAAGACAAACTTCAAATTAACTTATGAGTAGAATAGTTGCTATAGTAGGCAGACCCAATGTTGGAAAATCGACGCTGTTTAACAGGCTTGTCGATTCAAGAGAAGCTATCGTTGATGAGGTAAGCGGGGTTACCCGCGATCGAAACTATGGGATGTCGCATTGGAATGGAATTGACTTTTCAGTAATCGACACCGGAGGATATGTTCAGAACTCCGATGATGTTTTTGAAGAAGAGATAAATAAACAGGTACTCCTGGCCATTGAAGAAGCGGACCTTATAATTTTTATGGTTGATGTTACCTGTGGTATTCATGATATGGATACTTCGGTCTCTGCTATGCTCCGCAGGGTAGACAAAAAGATAATGCTTGTCGTAAATAAAGTTGATAATGGGGAAAGACTACTGGATGCCGCGGAATTTTATAATCTTGGCCTCGGAGATTACTTCCCCTTAAGTTCAATGAATGGTAGCGGTACAGGCGAATTGCTCGACGAAGTTGTAAAAAACCTTCCTGCAGAAGAACCTGCTCTTATGCCTGAACTACCCAGGATTGCAATTGTCGGCAGGCCAAATGTTGGTAAATCGTCACTTGTTAATTCACTCCTTGGAGAAGAAAGAAATATTGTCACTGCTGTTGCCGGAACGACACGCGATTCCATATATACAAGGTACAATAAATTCCAGCACGATTTTCTTCTGGTAGATACTGCAGGTTTACGCAAAAAGGGAAAAGTAAGTGAAGATATCGAATTTTACTCGGTGATGAGAGCTGTAAGAACAATAGAAAACTCTGATATCTGTCTGCTGCTTATCGATGCAACAAGAGGAATTGAATCCCAGGATCTAAATATCATGGGGTTAATTCAAAAGAATAACAAAGGGATGATAGTACTGGTAAACAAGTGGGATCTTATTGAAAAGGATAACAATACAACGATTCAGTTCGAAAAAGATATAAGGGAAAAAACAGCTCCATTTACTGATTATCCTATTTTGTTTATATCTGCTATTAACAAGCAAAGGATTCACAAAGTACTTGAACTGGTAGAGCAGGTTAACCAGAACAGAAACAGGAAGATAAGTACATCTGAATTAAACGAGATTATGTTACAGGTTGTGAAAAACAACCCCCCTCCTGCTTTGAAAGGTAAATATGTTAAGATTAAATATGTAACCCAACTGCCAATATATACACCGGCTTTTGCGTTTTTCTGTAATCTCCCACAATATGTAAAGGATCCGTATAAGAGGTATCTGGAAAACAGGATGAGGGAGAAGTTTGAGTTTACAGGTGTGCCGATAAGAATATTCTTCAGAAAAAAATGATCATATTTGGTGTGATTTTTGAAGGGAGTATTATTACATGAAAATTCATGAAGACTTTTAAGTATCTGGTCATAATAATAATTACCATAATTGCCCTCGGCTCGTGCCGAAAGGTAGTGCAATTACCACCTGTTCCGCTAGTTAAGTTCACCCGGTTTACTGTTTTTGATACTCTTACCCTGCTTGGTAAGTTCAAAGCCGGAAGACTCGAGTTTTATTTTGAAGACGGGGATGGTGACCTTGGATTAAATCCACCTGCGGATAATGTAGCTGATTCCACTGATTTATACCTTACTCTCTTTAGAAAGAAAGAGGGCATTATGGTAGCTTCAAAAGATAAATTTGATGTTCTGTTACCCTATCCATCATACAGGATACCCTATATGGAAAGGCTTGGAGTGAATAAAATATTAAAAGGAACAATTTCAGTGTCCTTTCTATACATGTTCTATTCTCAGGACGATACTATAAAATATGATTTTTATATAAAGGACAGGGCGGAAAATGTAAGTGATACTGCTTCAACGTGCGAAATACCTGTTTATCTGAACGGGGTGTATCATAATTAAGGTATCAGACTTTTATCCCCATCATAAGGATATCATCAACCTGATCATAAGAACCTTTCCATTCAAAATAGAATTTTGCTATTGCATCTTTTTGTTCATCCATCGGTAATTTTGAGACCTGTTCAATCAGCCTTTTTAACCTGGCTATTTTCATCTTTTTACCTTCTGCACCTCCAAACTGATCGGGCAGTCCGTCGGAGAAAAGGTACACCGTATCTCCTGCATTCAGATAGTATTCCTGATCATCAAAGTATTTCTCTATTACCGACTCTCCACCAACTGAAGATCTGTTTCCTTTAATATAATATGGTTCACCATCGAGGACTATTATTACAGGGCGCATTGCAGAGGCGAATCTCAGATGCCGGCTACTGATATTAAACTCACAAACTACCATGTCCATACCATCGTTTGATACTCCCAATTCCGCATTTTGGTTAAGCGTTGAAAAAATCTGTTTATCGAGCATGCTCAGAATCTGAGAGGGTTTCGAGATCCTCTTTCGTGTAACGATATCCTGAAGAAGGGTTGAGCCGATCATTGACATGAATGCCCCGGGGACACCATGTCCGGTCGAATCGGCACATACTATAATAAACTTATCATCTTCGAGCTTGTCGAACCAGTAAAAATCACCACTTACGATGTCGCGGGGATGGAATAAAACAAATGCATCCTTAAATGATTCCTTAAGTTTGTTAATATCAGGTAAAATATTCGACTGTATACGCTTGGCATAGTTTATACTATCTGTAATCCCAATGTTCTGTAATTCAATCTCTTCCTTCTGCTTCATAACAACGCTTGTTCTGGCATCAAGCTCTTTTTCAAGATATACCTGAATTTTTTTCTGAGCTTTATCCCTCTCACGGATAATCAGAAAAACAATACCGGTTATGGCTGATATCACAATAAGAATGAACCACCACATTCTGTAAATTGGCTTCTTGATTGAGATGTCGAATGAAACAGGATTTTCCTGCGATAATCCATTTTCGTTTACAGATATAAGATTGAAAGTATATCTCCCATCGCTAAGATTGTAGGAGACTTCCCGCAACGAATTCAACTTACTAAAGCCATTATCAAAGTTTTCGAGGAAGGTACTGTAATAAACTTTATCAGGAGCGCTGAAATTAATACCCGAATAATAAACCTTGATTACATATTTCTTATTAAAAGGAAGAGAGTATGACTTTTGAAATGGATACTCTATATCGTTAATCGTTATATAGTTAATATTATTTAATGGCGCTATCTCTTTTTTCCTGTCCTTAAGTTTGTCATAAAAAATCAGACCCTCGGTTGTACCGATAAATATTTTTCTATCGTCCGATTCGTACATGCCATTTGCATTACATTGTCCTCCTTTTGCAAAATCGGTTCCTAACACACTCATTGTTCCGTTTTCAGCATTAAACCTTGAGAATCCTTTTTCATGTCCTATCCAGATATTCTTTTCAGAATCAGCAAGTATACTGTAACAATAGTTCGACATCAAATCATTAGACTTACTGATCGATTTAACTGAATCGTTGCGGTATTCAAAAACTCCATTACCATTTGTAGCAATCCATATTACGCTATCGCTGTTTTGAGAAAATGAGAGTATTTTATTTTTTGTACTCCCGCTCAAAACGGAATTACCTGCGGTAACATTAAAGTTATGGTCAATCTTATATAACTTATCGCTTTCTGTTCCTATGTAGGCATTCCCATCACTTGCCAGAAGTATTGCATTGATACTGTTATGAGGCAATCCATTACTAATATCGAATCTCCTTTTTTCCTGTTTAACGCCCGCTCCCTGCCTGTCAAGAACTATAACACCGTTGGTAGTCGCAAGCCATATATTCTTACTATCCATCTTAATATCCTTAATATCATCAGCCCCTGAATCTCCTGATTGGTGAATAAGCCTCACTGATCCCGAGCTGTTTCTGACAAAAAGCCCGTTGCCGGCTGTACCTATCCAAAGGTTATTCTCTTTATCGAGATAATAGGAGGATATTTCAGCTTTGCCAACCTGACCGGTAAGATTTGTGAAAGAAACTACCTTGCCGGTACCAGCGTCGAACATGTGGAAGCCGGATGGTGTTCCCAGAATATATTTGTCATTGAACCTGGTCACGTAAATAATATTATTTTCAAGGGAGTTCTTTCCGGGCCTGTAATACCCAAAAGCATACGAAGTAAGCATTGAAATGCCTTCACCATAAAATCCCATCCAATAATTCCCCTCCATATCCTGAAAAACGGTTTTCACGTTATTGGCAGTCAAACCGAAGTCATTATTATAGGTATGCTCTGATATTACTGTTTCGCTATTGTCTGAAAGTTTAATTTGAATCACCCCCGATCCTGATGTTGAAACCCAGAGATCATGCTCTGCATCTTCATATATAGACTGAATACCCAGAGAATTCCATTCCGGGCGATCCCGAAACCGGGTAAGTGAGTTACCATTCCCGGATATTTTCAATTGAAACAATCCGTTATCAGTGGTTCCAATTACGAATCTTGTGTCATCTTCAGTGACATGTATATCGGTAATACCTGAATCGAACCCCCCGATAACATTTATAACCAATACCGTGTCTGTGCTTAGCTTACATTCAAGAACATTTTCCTGGGTCCCGATCAGTAAATTGCCGGAATTTGTAAAAGAGGCTGAAAACATTACCGGATCCTGAGAGAATACAAATCTATGTGTCTCCAGGGGATCAGACAGCCTGACTTTAAAAATGGCTTTCCCCTGCGGTATAATGTAGATAAAACCGTCGGTTCCTTCAATAAGGGCACTTATACTTTTTATATTTGAGATTGGGACGGGGATAAGGTTATTTTCTCGGACATAGAAAACTGATCCATCGCTGCAACCAAACCAGAGAGTTCCTGTTTTGTCTTTTATTACTGCTGTAGGGTAACGGTTGGTTATAGAATCGGGGTATTGAACTTTAAAGAAACTAAAACCATCGAAACGAGAAATCCCGCTGGCTGTGCCAACCCAAAGGAATCCATCTTCCGACTGGCTTAGAGTGTATACAAAACCGTCGGGGATATTGCTCTCAGCGCCATAATTTTTAAAACTATATGTCTGACCATTTAATATAGCTGCAAACAGGAACAAGCACCCTATCGCGCTGTAGAATATTTTCAGAGTGTTGTTAAATCTCATTTCAGGATCCGTTTATTTTTTTGGCGGTAATTTTGTTATTTTAGGTTTTGGAACATAAACCGGTACCCCGCCAATTGGAGAACTATAGAACTTCAAGGCATCACCCCGCTGGTTTTCGAGAGTAATTACAATATTATTATTTTTGACCAGACCTCCCTCATTTTCCTGTCTTTTATGAAACTGGAAATCGAGTGAAGAGTTAACTTCTTCGGGTTCAATTGGTATTTTGGAAGTGGCCCAGTCGTCCTGATTCGATACCGGGACTTCAATTCCCTGTTTGTATTTTGAAACTACCAGAATTGTACCATCATTATCCCAGTCGAAGTTGCTCTGTTTAATATAGACAATTCCAGTGTCAATGTACGGATATATGTGTGATACACTTTTATAATCGTTCCATAAACGAATATGATATTTAAAAGTGAATGCATTACCACCTTCGATGGCGAGATTATTGTTTGGATCGCGACTTAGAAAATATCTGAAAAGATTTCCGTCATCACCGCTTATTCCTTCACAAACGATTTTAAAAATATTGCTGTTCCATTTTTCATTATAATCTCCTTCTGCCGGATTAAAAGGCCCAAAAGTATACCAATTATTATCATACCTTGCTTCATTTCCAAAAACCTTAGAAGCCAATAGATTACCAGTTTTATAATTTGTCAAACCTTTTTCAAGACCTTTTGATTCCTCATTCTTATCAGGATCAACCCCTTTGCCCCCATATACGGAGAATAAAAACTTAGAATTAAACTCACCCTCAATTTCATCCCACTGGCCACCACAATCAGGGTCAAAAATTCTGATATAAAATGGTTGTTTATAATCTTTAGGGATTGAAAAGAAAAATATCTGGAAAAAACTATCATCGCCCCAGGATGTTATTCCATCTTTCCCGAATGTCACAAGGAACGGAATATTTTCATCTTTCCCCGGAACGGCCTGACCTGATAATCTGATAGCAACAGTCGATCCAAGAAGAAGAGTAAAAATCAGTATTCTTAATATATATTTAATTAATTTCATTAATATTCAAAAATAGTTATTTAAAGTGTCAGGGGTTAGTTATTACAATAATATTTTTCGAAACACAAGCTTCTTTGGCAAGGCTTCCCTGCTCGGGTTCAGTTGACACAATAAGCTGAATATTATAAGTTCCGGCCTTTAAATATGTCTTGGGAACATTTTTGCCAAGAGCAACCGTTTCATCACCAAAGTTCCAGTAATACCTGGAAATTTTCCAGTCCGGAAGATTTGTACTGTCAGCGCTCAGTGTTATATTCTGACCAATATTAATTCTATCCGGAGCTGAAATATATGGTTGCTCAATTTCAGTTATCAAAAGAGTGTCAGACTTTTGGTTGCGCATAACCTCCTTAGTAAGCAGGTTTAAAATATCGAGTTGAACAATATATTTTCCCGGATCCTTATAACAATGTTCCACAATTACTCCACTTGCGCTGTTGCCGTCGCCAAACTTCCAATCGTACCGAAAAGGTAACGTATCGTACTTAACTGCATTTTCTTCCACAAACCGGTAACAGTAACTATTTTCCTGAAGAGTATCGCACGATACTTTCCGTATGATTGTAGATGCAAACTCATAAATATCATCGTTATTATTACGGTTTGAAGAGAAATATCCTGTCTGGAGGTTATCATAAGCAACAAATGCGAAATCGTCTGATTCTGAATTTATAGGTTCTGGCATATGTGACGGCTCATCCCATGCACCATAAGTTAAAGATGTATAATAGACATCAAGTTTCCCCAGACCACCGGTGCGGTTTGAAGAAAAATAGAGTCTGCCTGAAGGGTGTATAAAAGGATAATTCTCACTTGCCGGTGAATTCACTTTTGGTCCCAGATTAACCGGATTGCTCCATTCTCCGTTAATTAGTTCGCAGTAATATAAATCAGACCCACCCTGGCCTCCGGGCATATCGGATGCAAAGAACAGGTATTTCCCATCACGACTAATTGATGGCTGTGCGACATTATACAGTGGATTATTGTACTTAAATGGTCGTAAAGACACAAGATCTGAACCGGAACGATCGGCAATAAAAATACCGCTGTAATTTTTAAAATTTTTTCTTTTAGCGACTTTTCCTGCCTCAACTTCGCTCGTAAAATAGACCGTTTTACCATCGGGAGCAAAACACATAGGACCATTATTAAAAAAAGAACTGCGCTCACTCTTTAATTCAACAGGGCTGGTCCAATCTGAAGTATCCTTTCTTTCTACCTGGTAAATATTATAAAGCCGGCTTCCATCATAACCCGTCCTGTCTTTTAGTACACTGAAGCGCCTGTCGGAACAAAAAATGATACCGTCTTTTGCAATCACCGGAGCAATTTCACTGAATCCGGATGTATTGAAAGACATCCTCTTAACTTTAAAAATTGAGGGTTGCTGAGCTCCCAATTTTGTCGGAACAAGAAGAACAATTAAAACAACTATTACTATATTTAATATTCTTTTTACCATAAGCTAAAAATACCTCGGATTAGCGGCACTTACTTTATACCCGAATTCATATCTTACAATAAATTCTGTCGACCCTCTTGAATAAGCCTTCATATTACCAACCGGATAATCATATGAGAACCCTATCATTAACTGAGGGGTTGGCTGTATCTGAAGGATTCCAACAGCTACTTTTTCTGTTGTTCTCCACGATCCGCCAATCCATACCAGATCAGCCAGAATAAAATTACCGTTAATGTCAAGCTGATTAATCTTTTTTGCATTTTTAAGCGAGTAATCTAACAGAAAGGATGGTTTAAATTTAAAAAATTGAGAAAACGTAATAAGACCCCCTCCTGAAAAAATAAAATCATACTCACTAAATTTATGATGAGCCTGAACGCCGCCTGTTTCTGTTTTTTTATAGCTGAGAAAAGAAGGCACTGAAACCCCGGCAAATAACTTATTGCTGTAATAATATAGTCCGGCGCCAACGTTCGGAAGAATATAAGGTTTGTTATTTGATGAGAATACCGGATCGCCTGAATTTGTAAGAAGAATACCAGTATAATCAGTATTTGAAAAATCGGCACCACCTTTCAGTCCAAATGAGAGTTTTCCGTTTGCAACCCTTATATTATAAGCATAACTGGCATAGATGGATGTCGATTTTGTAAATCCAAATTGCATGAATTGTGCCATAATACCCAGTGCCACCTTGTCGTTCTTCATTGGCGTATGGAGAGAAACTGATTGAATAACAGGAGCTCCCGTTGTTCCGATCCATTGCATCCTGTAAGATAGTAATGTACTCAATGCGCCTCTGGTACCCGCGTATGCCGGATTAATTATCAAACCATTCTGAAGATACTGACTATATACCGGATACCCAAGACTTATCCCGTTTGAGTCCGGCACAGCCTGACCCGGAACACCATTTAGTATAAATAGAAACAAAAAGATTAATAACAACCTTTGTTTATATATACTCCTTATTTTAAGTAACCATCCTTTCAAAATTTCACCCCTTTAATACCTTTTAAGAATAATGAAACCGCTCTCTTTGTGCACCTGTCCGTTACCACTTTTACCTGCTGATATCAATTTCAGCATGTAATAATAGGTACCCTCTGGCAAGTCATCCCCTTTTGTGTTTTTCCCATCCCAATCCATCCATCCCTTTCCATTAATGTTGGACGTTGAAAAAACCTCAGAGCCTGCACTGTTAACGATCTTCAATTCGGCAATCTGGTTTGGCAAATCCAAACCATTAATAATTAACTTATCATTAATACCATCATTGTTTGGAGAAAAGCCCTGAGGAACCAAAATATCCTTTACATCAACTTCCAGAATATCCGTACCAATGCATCTTCCATTTGTTACTTTCCACTGGAATCTATTCAATCCGGCTGACAGATCCTTTATAACCGTAGAATCACTGAAAATATCATCAAATGTACCGGAACCTTCAACCAGCGACCATTCTCCAGAGCCTACCTGAACAGGAGTAGCTGACGTATGAAAAATATTATCAAAAGAATAGAGTGTTGTCTTCCGTCCGGCATTAACGGGGCCAGCACGTTTAAAGAAAGTAACATTTATAGAATCTTTGCCTGCACATTGCCAGTTGATTTCCTTCCAGATAAACTTATGAGATATGCTTTTCTCTGAGAATAGTGAATCTATTGTTACAGTAACAGTTGAACTATTTGGGGTCGATGCCACAACGGCAGAAGGAAAATACCATGTTCCGGTGCCCACAGTTGGAATTGCTTTCAAAGTAACCACTGGACCACATACAGTATCTGCTGCAGGACCAGCATCAGATTTTGGCATCGTGTAAACAACAGCCTTTTTTGTTCCTGACATGGATGTTGCGATACAACCATTTGAATCTTCAACTTTTAAAAGGGAATAGTTGAATATCGTAGAAGTAGAAGCAGG
>DATCHE010000185.1:0-2710 GCA_036508535.1 Bacteroidales bacterium
GGAGTAAGAATTACGTGCGATCAGCCATTACTGAAACTCGCATTCTGGGCCTGTTCAACAACGGCCTGTCCAGAGCCATACATTAAAATAAAAGTTGATCCGGGCCAGGAATTCACCTGGAAGATAAAATATGAGTTTTATACACTGACAAAATAATTTCCGGCTATATTACAAATCAACCTGAGAACCAGACTGCCATTTTTCATTTTAACTGCAACAGATTATTTTTTAATCGGTCTTTATCACATGAATACAATACCTATCCAAAACTATTTATGTGTTAAATAATTTTTTTAAAAATGCCATCCGCAATATGCGGAAGCACACTGGCTACCTGCTTCTCAATCTCACAGGACTCACAATAGGACTCACCAGTTTTCTTTTAATAACTTTATATGTTTTGCATGAGTTAAGTTATGACAGGTTTCATAAAAACTTTGAAAATATCTACCGGATAAAAGTTAACGGAGTGATAGCAGGTGCCACACTTAACCAGGCTATAACTGCAGCTCCTTTGGCAAAAACTCTTCTTACTGATTATCCTGAGATTGAGCATGCTGTAAGGATAAACAGGTCGGGAGCATGGCTTGTGAAATATGGCGATACCCGGTTTAATGAAGACGGAGTTCTATTTGCCGATTCATCATTTTTCAGCGTTTTTGACTTTAAACTTTTAAGCGGTGATCCGAAAACTGCTCTTGCAAATCCCAGATCAATGATACTGACTGAAAAGTTTGCAAAAAAGTATTTTGGTAATGAGGATCCGATGGATAAAAGAATAAGTCTTGAGGCGGATACCAATCTTTATACTATTACAGGTGTGATTCAGAATATACCTTCAAATTCTCATTTTAAATTTGATATGCTGGGCTCACTTACCTCTCTAGGGAACTCAAGAAGTACAGAATGGCTAAATCATAATTTCTATACCTATCTAGTTCTTAAAAAGGGCACAAAGAAAACTACAATGGAGACAAAGTTTCGGGAAGTGGTGATAAAATATGTTGGTCCTGAGATAAAAAAGTATATTGGTATTACGATAGAAGATTTTCAGAAAGCAGGAAACCAGTTTGGCTATGAGCTTGAACCATTAAAAGATATTCATCTTAAAGGAGCTACTCAATACCAGATAGAACCGGCCGGGTCATTAACCACAGTTTATATCTTTGCTGTTATCGCTCTGTTGACTTTGTTTATAGCGATTATAAATTATATTAATCTCGCAACCGCAAAATCGGCTGGCAGAGCAAAAGAGGTCGGAATCAGAAAGGTCTCAGGAGCAGATAAAAAAGGACTTATTTTTCAGTTTATTGGTGAATCCATAGTTATAGTAACAATTGCTGCAATCATTGCCTCATTACTTTTACTTGTACTTAGTCCATCTTTTAACCACCTTATTGGCAAAGAGATATCATTGAAATTATTCTCGGGGTACAGGGGAATTCCGGGACTTATCACTCTGATAATACTGGTCGGAACTGCTGCCGGAGCATACCCCGCTTTTGTTCTTGCATCATTTAATCCGGTAGAGGTTTTGAAAGGTACATTAAGCCCGGGTTCAATATCAAAAACGCTGAGAGGTATTCTGGTTGTTTTCCAGTTTACAGTTTCAATCGTAATTATCATCGGCGCATTCGTGGTATACGGGCAGCTTAATTTTATGACATCCACCGATATGGGTATTGAAAAGGATAACCTGCTTGTTATCAGAAGGCCGGATGCTCTGGGAAGGAAGCTTGAATCCTTTAAGGAACAGATTCTTCAGATCCCTGGAATTGAAAGAATTGCCAACGCAACAGCAATTCCAGGTACGGATAACTTTAACAATAATGCCTTTTTTCTGGATAATGATCCTACAAGAGCAACTTATCTGATAAATCAGGATCTGGTTAGTTTTGGATTCGCTGAAGTATTGGGCATAAAACTCGCTGAAGGAAGGTTCATTTCAAAAGATTTCGGAACAGATACAACCGCCATTATGATAAATGAAACCGCTGTAAAATTCTTAGGACTCAGTGATCCTCTCGGGAAATATATTTTACAACCACGCGGACCCGGACAATTTGAAAAACTAAGAATAGTGGGAATTATGAAGGATTTTAATATTCGGTCATTACATGACAAGATTCCGCCTGTATGTTTTAATTTAATGAGAGGCAATTATGAAGGTTATCTCTGCATAAGATTAAATGGGAAAAACACTCAGGGGACGATAAGATCAATCGAAACTGTCTGGAAAGATTATTCCAACAGGCAACCATTTCAGTATTCGTTTTTTGTCGATGAATTCAACAAGAATTATGAGACAGAACTTAAGACAGGGAGAATCTTCATCCTCTTCTCAGTACTGGCCATTTTCATTGCATGTCTGGGTTTGATCGGACTTATTACTTATATGACAACCGTCAGAACGCGCGAAGTAGGAATCAGGAAGACTTATGGAGCTACCAGGGGTCTGATTGTAACTCTGTTATCCCGGGAAGTTATGGTTCTTATTATTATCTCATCGCTGGTTGCTTACCCGATAGCATTTTTCGGGATAAAAACCTGGCTTGAAAGTTTTGCAGAAAAGATAAATGTCAGTCCATTTATATATATAATTTCTAGTGTTATAGGACTTGCTATAGGATGGATTTCGATAAGTTATCAGGCATTCAAAGCTGCAGGGTATAATCCGGCCGAATCATTAAGATATAAATAAACGACACAA
>DATCHE010000186.1:0-21569 GCA_036508535.1 Bacteroidales bacterium
TTGGTGAAGGATTCTTATCTCAACATGAAATGCACTGCTTCAAAGAATTGCTGGAGATCGCGGAAAGAGGTATTGCATTTTCAGTGGATGATGCAAAGAAAGCTGAAAAGTTCTTTCTACATATGATAAATAATAAAGGTATTGATAAAATGATTGGCTTTTTCAATATTATAAAAATCATGTGCGGTTCAGACAAAAGAGGGTGTTTGTGTTCTGAAAATTACAAACTTGCTTTTGACGAACGGGGAAATAAAAGAATGACTGATGTATATGCTTATATCAGAGATAATTACTATAAAAGCATATCGCTCGGAAAGATATCAAAAATTGCCAGAATGAATCCAACTGCCTTCAGCAGATATTTTAAGGAAAACTGCGGGGTGTGTTTTGTTGAATACCTGAATAGGGTAAGAACAAATAAGGCAGGTTATCTCCTGCGTGAAACGGAATACCTGGTAAATGATATTGCCAGTGAATGCGGTTTTACCAGCATATCAAATTTTAATAAGCATTTCCGTAAAAATGAAGGTATTGCACCACGTGATTACCGGACACAATTCAAATAATCTTACTGATAATCCGTTATATTTTCCGTGGAACCTAAAATGATATAAATATGGCAATGACCTTGCTTGAAAAAATACTTTCAGCACATTCAAAAAAAGATAAAGTGTGTCCTGGAGAAATTGTTGATATTGAGATTGATTCAAGAGTAGCCCGCGATTTCGGGGGTGCAAATGTTGTCAAAAACTTAAGGGATTTTGGTTTAACAGTTGATGATCCTGAAAAAACGATGTTCACATTCGATTGTAACCCCACAGGATCTGATCAGAAATACGCAGTTAATCAGCATATATGCAGGCTTTTTGCTCGGGAACAAGGTATAAAAGTTTATGACATTGATGCTGGTATCGGAACGCATATTCTGATAGAAGAGGGTTATGTTTATCCTGGAGCAACTGCCGTATCTACCGACTCACATGCTAATATTCTGGGAGCTGTGGGAGCTTTTGGACAGGGAATGGGCGATATGGATATAACCGCTGCATGGCACACAGGAAAAATTTGGTTCAAAATACCCCCTTCAGTAAAAATTAACTTTAACGGTAAAATTCCTGATGATGTTAGTTCAAAAGATATTATCCTGAATCTTCTCAAAGTTTTTGGAGCAAATTCACTTTTGGGATACTCAATTGAAATGTATGGTCCAGCGGTTAATAATCTAAACCTCGATGACCGAATCACAATCTCATCGATGGCTACAGAATTGGGTGCGATAATAATTCTTTTTCCACCAACTCAAGCTATAATAGATTATTGCTCAAAGCGTTCTGTTAAGAAATTCACAACCCAAACTGCTGACAAGGATGCTCATTATGAGAAAACTTTCAACATTGATGTCACCAGATTCAGACCAATGGTTTCACGACCAGGGGAACCCCACGATACTGTAAATGTTTCAGAGGTTTCCGGCAGAAAAATAGATTCAGCATTTATTGGAAGCTGCACTAATGGCCGTATGAGTGATATGGAAAAAGTTGCTGCCATCCTGAGAAACAGAAAAGTTGCACCGGGTGTGGTTCTGAAAATAGTCCCGGCTACTGATGAAATCTGGAAACAGTGTCTGAATGCAGGCTTTATAGAAATCTTTAAGAAAGCTGGCGCTCTTGTATCAAATGCAGGTTGTGCAGGTTGTGCAGCAGGTCAGGTAGGACAAAATGGCTTGGGTGAAGTTACAATTAGTACGGGTAACAGGAATTTTCCGGGGAAACAGGGAAAAGGCAGTGTTTATCTTGCTTCTCCTGAAGTAGTCGCTGCAAGCGCAATTGCCGGATTTATTACCACACCTGATAATATACCGGACCAACCCATATTATTTGTTAAGCCTGAAAAATCACTTAAAGTCGACATTGAGATTCCTCAGAAAAATAATACTGACCAAAAAGAAACTGTAATTGAAGGAAGAATATGGTTGATCGATAAAGATAATATTGATACGGATATGATATTTCACAACAGGTATCTGGCAATAACAGATATTAAGGAAATGGGGCAGTATACATTTGATAACCTTAAAGGATATGAAGACTTTGCCGGAAGAGCTAAACCCGGAGACATTATACTCGCTGGAAAAAACTTTGGCTGCGGAAGTTCAAGACAACAGGCAGTTGATTGTTTTATATCGCTGGGAATAAGAGCAATAATTGCTGTTTCTTTTGGTTCCATTTACGAACGAAACGCTGTAAATGCTGCATTCCCAATAATTACACTGAAGTCGTCTTCTGCTATGGATATTAAAGATAGTGAACGGATAAAAATAAACCTTAAAACCGGAGAGATAACGAACCTGAGTACTAATAAAGTTTATGAAGCAGAACCATTCTCTGATGTTCAGTATGAAATCTATCAAAAAGGTGGTTTATTAGGTTCTTAATACTCAATACAATGTCCAAATCACAAACATTTGCCGAAAAGATTTTTAAAGCTCCTGCAGGCGCAATAGTATTTGCCAGACCTGATATTATACTTACGCATGACAATACCCTTAGTATTTACAAGACATTTCAAAAAATGGGAGGGAAGAATGTTATAGACCCTGACCAGTTGCTTGTAGTTCTTGACCATAACGCGCCTCCACCCGATGCTAAAATGGCAACACAATATCAGGAGATACGAGATCTTATTGATTCGCAGGGCATTACTAAATTTTATGACTCCGGAAAAGGAATCTGTCATCAAATCATGTCGTACCACGCTCGCCCTGGGATGCTTATTGTTGGGAGCGACAGCCACACGTGCACGGCGGGGGCTTTCAATGCATTTGCTGCCGGGATTGATCGTACCGAATCTGCCGGTATATGGAAGCGTGGCGAAACATGGTTCAGAGTTCCTGAATCGATTAAGATAAACCTGACAGGAAGACTAAACGAGAATGTTTCTGCAAAAGACCTTGCTTTATGGATCATCGGAATGCTTGGATGTGATGGAGCAAATTACATGTCTGTTGAATTCCATGGCGAAGGTGTGAAAACACTCGGAATTTCAGACCGTATGACTATTGCAAACCTGGCATCGGAAATGGGTGCCAAAAATGCAGTATTCCCTTCAGACGAAGTTCTTGAGAATTTTTTTAATGAAAAACTGCCTGGAGTTTGGGCCAGTGATAATGCGACATATTACAGTGAAATATTTATTGATCTGAATGATATAATTCCAGTTGTATCCGCACCTCATAATGTTGATAATATGAGATCGGTAGCTGAAGTCGCCGGAACAATTGTGCAGGAAGGTCTTATTGGTACCTGTACAAATGGCAGAATAGAAGATTTGAGAATAGCCGCTCAGGTTTTAAACGGGAAGAGTGTGAAAAATGGTTTTCAGCTTCATATTGTTCCCGCCTCAAATAAAATTCTTCTCCAGGCTATTGACGAGGGCATCATTTCAATTCTTATTAATGCTGGTGCAAATTTACTTTCACCTTCATGCGGTCCATGTCTGGGTACCGGACTGGGTATACCTGCGAACGGACATACTGTAATATCTACCGCTAACAGAAATTTTCTGGGAAGGATGGGCAATAAAGATGCACAGATTTACCTTGCATCTCCTGCAACAGTTGCTCTTTCAGCTCTTTCCGGAGTAATTACTGATCCGGGAACTCTTCCCTGCCAAAAGAAAATTCCATTTAAGATACCTCAGAGCAGAACATTTGAAATAAAAGCAGGAGAGAACAGGAAAATTGGTTCAGTGTGGAATTATGCTGATGTGGATAATCTCAATACTGATCAGATGTTTGCAGGAAAGTATACTTACAATATACTCAGTTCAGATCCAGTCGCCATTATGCCTCGCCTCTTTGAGGATTTCGATCCTGCTTTCAGTAAAAGTGTAAAAAAAGATGATATAATTATCGCCGGTGATAATTTTGGTTGCGGGAGTTCCAGAGAACATCCCTCAGTAGGCCTTTCTTATGCCGGAATAAAAGCTATTATTGTAAAATCGGCTAACAGGATATTTTACCGTTCATCTCTTAATCAGGGTTTATTACTACTGGTCCACAGGGAAGCAGTTGAAGCATATAAGACAGGAGATGAGGTGAGTATCAACTTAGATCGGGGCGAAATATATGTCGGATCAATGAGATTTACCTTTGAACCCCTGCCGGGAAAATTAAAGCAGATAATTGACCAAAAAGGTCTTGTTAACTACATGAAAAACATATAATTAACAAGCTTTTAATTGAATATAAGAGTGACTTTATAAAAATCAGGTTGTAAAAATTGAAAAAAAATGTATTTTTGCAGCCGGTATTTGGTTCCGTAGCTCAGTTGGATAGAGCAACAGCCTTCTAAGCTGTGGGTCGAGCGTTCGAGCCGCTCCGGAATCACAAACTAAAAGAGATCAGAACTTACTTCTGATCTCTTTTTTTTGCCTTCAGACAGATTGAAATCTTTGTGTATATATTAAAGACTGCTCTCTTAAAGATGAATTCTAACCAATTATCATTGGCCCCCCAATTATGGACATGAACCCATTACTAAGAAATTGCATCACTGGCCCTATTGGAAGAAAGTTAATTTTTGTTACAAAAGTTGCAATAATTAACCCGAACAAAAGAAACGATCCGTATTTATATATTGTGTCGTAAACTCTGGGAAACCTTCTTAGCTGATAGAATAGGAGATGAGATCCATCAAGAGGTGGGAGCGGGATAAGGTTAAATATAAAAAGCCCCCAGTTAATAAATATTGCCCATCTAAAGACCTCTGCCGTAATCTGCATTGCAGAACTCTGATAAGTAGGCAGGAATGCAGTGAAAACAGAAAATATAACCGAAAGTAACATTGCAATTACCGCATTTGATAATGGACCGGCTAACGCAATTTTGATTACATCATATTTTGGATTTCTCAAATTATTCTCATTAAACTGAACAGGTTTTGCCCAGCCAAATCCTGCAAATATCAGCATGATAAATCCCAGAGGATCAATATGCTTTAATGGATTCAGAGTTACTCTTCCCTGATCTTTTGAAGTAGAGTCGCCACATAAATGGGCGACCCAGGCATGGCAGAATTCATGCACAGTAAGGCCCAGTATTATTCCAGGTAGAAATTTCAGTACACGTATAAGATCGAAGTTTTCCATTTGACTTTTTTAATCAATAAGCCGGCAAAATTAACTTCTTCTTCTCAGAAACAAAATCCGCTTCCTCTATTTTGTTCCCGTAATCTCTTTTAAAAGATTAAAAAATTGAATTTTTCGTTTCGAATTAATTCCCCAATCAACCGGAACACTTTGATAGCCATCTGTAAATAATTCATCCTTCATCCTGTAATCAAAATACCCCCATGATGAATAATTTTTAATTGCCGATGTGAAATTATTTTTCTCGCTATCGAAATTAAAGTGATCATCTTCATTAAATATAATTGGCATTTTAATATAACCTTCAACCTTTCTTGTCTTTGTTACCATTGCGGAAATAGTGTCAGGATTAGAAACACCATTTCCATGAAGAATTATAAAATCCGAAGATTTAACAACATTTGGTAACGGAATGAAACCTCCTCCATAGCTTGTTCCTGTATAAAACCTGAATCCATTTTTAGTCTTGGCTTTTACCATATCAATTAGTTCATGAACCCTCTGAGGTTTAAGAATTTCATGATCATATTTTTTAACATTACACTCATTATTTATCTCGATAAGAATATTTTTGTAATCCTTTGCGAAAAGCCAATCAATCATGTTATTAACAGCATTTATGATTGCTTTCTCATCGCGAAGCCGTTCATCCTGACCAAAATAAAAAAGACCAAGAATTGGTACTATTCCTAATTCATCTGCTTTATCAAGGATTCGCTCAAGACGGGCAAGGTATTCAGGTTTGAGAGAGCCATCTTCTCTGTAGGCACTATTATTCCAGGGTTGACCTGAGGAGTAACCTGTTGGACTACCTCCTTGCATATTTAAGGAAAATGAAAGGAGTCCGTAACTTTTCCATTTTTCCATGTTAAGGATAAATTCATTTGTATTACGATCTGCATCCCATTTCTTTGTATCAGGATAAATCCAGTTTTTAACTGTCTCAGGATTTTCATCATCAAATATTCCCTGAACCATTCTTGAGTTTAGAAGCAATCCTTCTATTTTATTGCCTTTCCAATACCTTTTTTCATAAGTTGGTTTCCCATTAATAAAGAATTGATCCTCATTGATCGTTACTGTGGTATGAGATGATTTCTGTGCCACAATGTTAAAAGTACAGAACAAAAGGCTTATGCTGCATAAGATGGTTAATCTTTTCATTTTCTGAGTGATTTATGAATTAATGTTTTTGATATGAAATGTCTTCAAAATCAATTTATTCAGATGCTTGTTTCACGATACTCATTACTTCTATTGCACCTTTTTGTAGTAACTCTAATAATAAGCTTCTGCAATATAATTAAAATTATAAACATCACTCAACTCAATTTTTTCCGGATTCAAGTAATTCATCATATGATCATTCTCTATTTCAGTCTTTTATTTCTCCTGAAATTCAATTACGTTTACAAAAAGAGAATCGCATGAAAAATATAGTATTAATCATCTCATTTCTTTTCCTGATATACGTTCCGTTAATTAATTCACAGTCGGTAAATGATACAACTATTTACCTGTTAACCTGCGGACCAGGTACTGAAACATATTCTATTTATGGACATAGCGCTGTACGAATTGTAATTCCTGAAATAAACAGTGATATGGTCTATAATTGGGGAGTATTTGATTTCGACACCCCGAATTTTGCATGGAAATTTGCTAAGGGACGTCTCGACTATATGCTTATTGAAGAATCATTACAACAATTTTTAAGTGGGTATGTTTATGAGAAGAGATATGTTTATTCGCAGAAAATGAACATCAATTCTCAGGAGACAGAAAAACTGGTATCTCTTATTAAGGAAAACATAAGACCTGAAAACGCAAAATACAGATACGACTTTTTTTATGACGATTGTTCAACCAGGATAAGGGATATTTTTGAAAAGGCAATTGGAGATAAACTATTATATCCTCCTGTCGAAACCGGAAAAATCCCTACATTCAGAAAAATGGTTGCAAAGTATCAGAACCCGTACCCGTGGTTGCAGTTCGGAATTGATCTGATTATGGGTTCTACCAGTGATAAGAAAGCTTCCTTCAGGGATAGGATGTTCCTCCCGATAGAAATACAGCAGGAACTATCCGAATCAGTAATAAACAGATCGGGTAAGATGATTCCATTACTTCAGAACCCTGATGTGATTCTTAACTTTGAATCCCCTGCAAATAAACCCGTGTTTTTAACTTCACCGGTGGTAGTATTTACGTTTCTTATGATTGCCATTATAATCCTTTCGGGAATTATTAAAAGAAAAAAGTATATAAATCTGCTTGATATAGTTGTCTTTTCGATTTTTTCAGTTCTGGCAGTGCTAATGATTTTTTTCAATTTTTTCACCGATCATCAGCAAATGAAATGGAACCTGAATCTAATCTGGCTTAATCCGGTTATTATCCTCTGTCTGATTTCTTTGATAATGAATAAAGCCGGTCTGATATGGTTCAGAATCGTATTTTATGTCTCACTGGGTTTTCTTGTTCTCCAATACATATTACCCCAGGAATTCAATATGGCATTTCTACCTTTAGAGATAGTTATTATTATCAGATGTTTATTCAGAAGTGGCTTTAAATGGAACCCGTTTGCACCTTTAACAAAACTTTAACTCTCCTTAACACCACTTTAAAAATTCAACAGCTTCTTTTGCATCTTGAATTCGTACCCGGATTCAGATAATTTTTTTTGTATACGTTTTATTATCTTTGCGACTTAAAATTTAAAACTATGGAGCAAACTGCTGATATCAGAATTTTAAATGAAAAAATTGAAAAAGAGAGTGCCTTCGTCGACATTATCAGACTTGAGATGAATAAGGTGATTATTGGTCAGAGGCATCTGGTCGATAGTCTGATGATAGGACTTCTTGCAAATGGCCACATACTACTTGAAGGGGTTCCCGGTCTTGCTAAAACTCTTGCCATAAAATCGCTTGCATCGATTATTGATGCAAAGTTTAGCAGGATACAGTTTACTCCCGACCTTCTGCCTGCCGACCTTATAGGCACTATGATATACAGTCAGAAGAAGGAAGAATTTATCGTTAAAAAAGGGCCGGTTTTTGCAAATTTCATTCTGGCTGATGAGATAAACAGGTCGCCGGCGAAAGTCCAGAGTGCTCTACTTGAAGCAATGCAGGAGAGGCAGATAACAATCGGAGAAGCAACTTTTAAGCTCGATGAGCCATTCCTGGTTCTTGCTACCCAAAATCCAATTGAGCAGGAAGGAACGTATCCGCTTCCTGAGGCTCAGATAGACAGGTTCATGATGAAGGTAATTATTGATTATCCTACAATGGACGAAGAAAAAATGATTGTACGAGAGAATCTTGCAAAGGATTTTCCCAAGACAAGCTCCGTTCTCAAAACTGAAGATATAATGAGGGCGAGGAATGTAGTAAGAGAGGTTTATATGGATGAGAAAATTGAAAACTACATTCTGAAAATTGTCTTTGCCAGCCGTAATCCGGAAAAATTTGGTCTTCCCTTATTCACTAATATGATCTCTTACGGAGCATCGCCCAGAGCATCTATAAACCTGTCATTGGCAGCGAAAGCATTCGCATTTATTAAGAGAAGGGGTTATGTTATTCCTGAGGATGTAAGGACTGTATGTTCTGATGTTATGCGTCACCGGATTGGCCTGACTTATGAAGCTGAAGCTGAAAACATTAATCAGGATCATATAATTTCCGAAATACTAAATATTGTAGAAGTTCCATAGAGGTTATGGCATGAAGACTCTTACCATATCTGCTATTTTTCTTTTAACCGGCTTTGTTACTTACGGACAGAATCTTATAGGATATAATTACAAAGAAATTCAGAAATACATGAGTGTGAACCATCAGGATATGAGTTCTGAAAAAGTAATAAACAGCAAATTTAAATATCTTAAATATTCCGATAGAGGGGATAGTGAGACTTTACTCTATTTTTTAAATCCCGATTCTGTTTGCAAGAGTATAAGAGTTATCTGTGATTTTAGTGTAAGAGCAGAAAAGATTAAAGAGTTCAACTCCATTTACAAAAAAACCGGTGAAAATAAGTGGATTGACAAACGCGATGGAAAAGATTACATGGTTGAGCTCAGGGATGAGAAATGGACAAGCATCATTGTTATTGAACCTTATAAATAATTTGTTGTAAAATGGAAGCAACTGAATTATTAAAGAAAGTCCGGAGAATTGAGATCAAAACCAGGGGGTTGAGCAAGCATATTTTTGCAGGCGAGTATCATAGTGCTTTTAAGGGACGGGGAATCGCTTTCAGTGAGGTAAGGGAATATCAGTATGGTGATGATATAAGAAGTATCGACTGGAACGTTACAGCCCGCTTTAATCACCCATTTATCAAGGTGTTTGAAGAGGAGAGGGAACTCACTGTAATGATACTTATTGATGTGAGCGGTTCTGGTAATTTCGGAACAACGGTAACTTTCAAAAAAGATATTATGATTGAAGTTGCTGCAGTACTTTCATTCTCTGCCATATTTAATAATGATAAAATAGGAGTGATATTTTTTTCCGACAAAGTTGAGAAATTTATTCCTCCGAAAAAGGGACGCTCACATATTCTCAGGATTATCAGGGAACTACTTGATTTTAAAGCCACCAGTCATAAAACAAACCTCGATGTACCGTTGCGTTTTTTGACAAATGCTATTAAAAAAAGATGCACCACATTTATAATATCTGATTTTATTGTTCCTGATTTTGAAGAAGCGCTAAGGATCGCTTCCAATAAACATGATATTGTTGCACTGAATGTTTTTGACCCAGTCGAAAAAGTTATTCCAAACATTGGATTGGTAAAAGTAACTGATTCCGAAACAGGTGCTGAAAAATGGATTGATACTTCATCTAAAGCAACAAGAGATTCTTATGAAAAATGGTGGGCAGGACATATTGGACTGATAAAGACGATATTCAGAAGATGTGGGGTGGATTCAGCAGAATTAAGTACAAATCTTGATTATGTAAAACCACTTAAAAGATTATTTGAGAATAGATAAGATCTATGAAGAGACTATATATTTTAACATTTCTATTAGTTTCAATTATTTCTTCCTCGTATTGCCAGGAAGTAAAAGTAACTGCATCTGTAGATACATCCCGAATATTTATTGGTGATCAGGTTCATTATTCTATTACGATTGATCAGCCTTCCGGCATCAAACTGACAGTTCCAGTCCTTAAGGATACACTGTTGAAGAATATTGATATTCTTGCTGGTCCTGTTATTGATAGTTCTGGTATTAAGGATGGGCGGTTTAAAATTATTCAGAAATACCTGATATCATCTTTTGATTCTGGATTTTATCAGATTCCTCCAGTTTATGCAGAATTAAAAAACGAGTCTGGCCTTAAACGTTTTTATTCCGATTATACACAGCTTGAAGTAATGAGAGTTAAAATTGCTCCGGCGGATACAGCTTTAAAAATATTTGATATAATAAAACCATATAGGGCACCTGTTACACTTAACGAAATTCTTCCATGGGTTCTCCTTGTTGCCATTCTTGGTGTTATCATCTGGTTTGCAATAAGATATATTCGAAAACTTAAATTGACAAAAAAAGGAATTGAAATTGTTTCTGACCCCGATCCTGCTCATATAATTGCTTTTCGTGAGCTTGAAAAACTGAAAGAAGAACAGCTCTGGCAGAAGGGTGAAATAAAGAATTATTATACGAAACTTACAGAAATTTTACGACAGTATCTTGAAAACAGATTCAAAGTATTTTCCCTGGAACTAACAACTTCTGAAACGCTTGAAGCTCTTATAAAATCTGGTTTTAAAAAGGATACATCTTATAATTTGCTAAAGACGATTCTAACCGGTGCTGATCTTGTAAAATTTGCTAAACATAAACCGGAACCTATGGAAAATGAATCTCATTTTCAGAGTTCATGGGATTTTGTTCTTGCAACAAAACTGGAAGAGACTATTCCTGAAAAAGCTGTTGGAAAAGAAAAGTCTGGGGAGGGAATATTATGAACGGAATAAAATTTGCACAACCACTCTTCCTTTATCTTCTGGTATTAATCCCGGTAATGGTTGCGTTTTATTTACTAAAACAACAAAAAGCAACTGCATCCCTGAGAATGCCCGGATTACAGCCGTTTGTAAATGCTTCTAAGACCTTTCGTCACTATTTGCGGCATATCCTCTTTGCTTTTCGTACTCTCGCAGTAACACTTCTTATAATTGTACTTGCCCGGCCTCAAACATCGGATCAATTTCAGGATATGTCAACTGAGGGTATAGATATTGTTCTTGCTCTTGACATTTCAGGTAGTATGCTTGCTCAGGATTTCAGACCAAACAGAATTGAAGCCGCAAAAAATGTTGCAATAGAGTTTATTTCCGGAAGACCTTACGATAGAATCGGACTGGTAGTATTCAGCGGCGAAAGTTTCACTCAATGCCCGCTAACAACGGATCATGCAGTTCTGATTAATCTTCTCAGGGAAGTACAAAGCGGGATGATTGAAGATGGGACCGCTATTGGGATGGGACTTGCAACAGCCGTGAACAGGATAAAAGACTCAGAAGCAAAAAGTAAGGTTATAATCCTACTTACCGACGGGGTTAATAACAGGGGAGAGATAGCTCCTGCAACAGCTGCAGGAATAGCAAAAACGTTTGGAATACGTGTATATACAATTGGCGTTGGTACTCAGGGAGTGGCTCCTTACCCGGTACAGACTCCTTATGGAACTCACTATCAGGATATGCAGGTTGAAATAGATGAAACAATCCTACGCGAAATAGCCCAAACTACAGGAGGCAAATACTTCCGGGCAACCGATAATGACAAGCTTATACAGGTTTATAATGAAATTGACAAGCTCGAGAAATCAAAAATAGATGTGAAACAATTCAACAGAAAAGAGGAAAAATTCCTGCTACCTGCTCTCATCGCTTTTTGTTTGCTTTTATTTGAAATATTGGCACGAAACACAATTTTCAGAAACTTAACATAAACGATTACCAGAAAATGCAATTGTTCAGATTTGCAAACCCCGACTATTTGTACTTGTTGCTTCTGCTTCCGGTTGCAGTTCTATTATTTATAATTGAACTGATAAGGAAAAACAAAGCGCTTAATCGTTTGGGTGACAAAAATCTCATTGGGAAGCTCGTTCCGGAATTATCCAGGGCAAGAACATTGATAAAATTTATTCTTCAGGTAATTGTAATTTTGTCTGTAATAATAATGATTGCCCGACCACAGTTCGGATCAAAAATAGAAGATGTTAAAAAACAGGGAGTTGAAGTTATTATTGCTTTGGATGTGAGTAACTCTATGCTGGCTGAAGATATACAACCTGACAGACTTACAAGGGCAAAACAGGCAATTTCCCGTCTGGTTGATAATTTAGATAACGATAAAATAGGGTTAATTGTGTTTGCAGGTGATGCCTATACACAGATTCCTGTTACCACTGACTACGCTTCGGCAAAAATGTTTCTGTCAACGATAAGTCCCGATATGGTGCCAAAACAGGGTACTGCAATCGGAGCAGCAATTAATCTCGGCGTCCGATCCTTTAGTCCGGGTGAAGGAAAGAGTAAGGCAATGATCATTATTACCGATGGAGAGAATCATGAGGATGACCCGGTATCGGCTGCTGAAGAAGCTGCAAAAGCCGGAATCGTTATTCATACAATAGGGATAGGCTCAACTGAGGGGGTTCCAATACAAGTGAGCGTAAATGGAAAAAAAGATTACCTTAAGGATGCTGAAGGAAATACTGTAATCACGAAATTGGATGAAGATATTCTTAAAAAAATCGCGATAGCTGCAAATGGTAATTATGTCAGGGCAAATAACTCAAATATTGGGTTGGATGAGATTTTCAGTGAAATCAAGAAGATGAAAAAACAGGATTTGGAAAGTTCAGTTTATACCGAATATAATGATCAATTCCAGATTTTTGCCGTTATTGCTATATTTCTCTTATTGGGCGACTTTTTGATTATGGAGAGAAAGAACAGAAGATTGGCGAATATCAGATTATTTAAGTTCAAGATTTAAAGTTAATAGAGAAAAAAATATGTTTAGACATATCACTATATTAAGCAAAATGGCAGCTAAATTATTATTGATCTGTGTATTATTGAGTTTTGCTCTGACCGTGGGCGCACAATCAGATAAAAAATATATAAGAGAGGGTAATAAGGAATTTGAAAAGAGTAATTATCTGGAGTCAGAGGTATCTTACCGCAAGGCATTAGATCAGAATGTTAAATCGCCTGATGCTGTCTTTAATGTTGGTGATGCACTTTATAAACAGAAAAAATATGAAGATGCAGGCAAGCAATTCATTGAAAACATCAACATGAATGAAGATAAGAATAAAAAATCAGCAGGTTTGTATAATCTCGGTAATGCACTTTTGAATGCCAAAAAATTACAGGAAAGCATCGATGCTTATAAAGGTTCTCTCAAATTGAAACCCAATAATAAAGAGGCTAAATATAATCTTGCCTACGCACAGGATCAGTTAATAAAACAGCAGGAACAGCAAAAGCAACAGCAAAATCAGGATAAGAATAAAGACAAGAATAAAGACAAGAATAAGGAAGATAAGAACAAGGATCAAAAAGACCAAAAGGATCAGAAGGATCAGCAAAAAGATCAGAATGCAAATCAGGATCAGAAACAACAACAACAGCAAAAACAGGAACAGGGTATTTCTAAAGAGGATGCTCAGAGATTGCTGAATGCTTTGGCAAATGATGAAAAAAATGTTCAGGAAAAGGTCAAACTTGCAAAAGCTTCGAAAGAAAAAGTCAGAACAGTAAAAAACTGGTAATCTGAATTAAAAAAATGAAGAAATTAATTCTATATCTTATCGTTTTCTTATTATCACTTACTGTTTCAGGGCAGGATGTGGTTCTAAAAGCTGAATATCCTTCTGTAGTCACAGCTGGTCAGCAATTCAATATAACGTTTACTGTTAATTCTGGTGGCGGAGAGTTTTCGGCTCCCGCTTTCGAGGGGTTTTATAAACTTATGGGACCACAAACATCATATAGCTCAAGTACCCAGATAATTAACGGAAAAATGACACGTGAAACATCATATTCATATGTTTATTTTCTACAGGCTCTTAAAGAAGGAAAATATGTAATTGCACCTGCAACTTTTACTCTTAAAAATAAAACATATTCTTCCGACTCAATGCGTATCGAAGTTGTCGGAAACGCTTCCCAAAAACAAAGTGCTTCTTCTGGTAGTAATTCAACTTCAGAGAACTCGGGGTTAGAATCATCAGGAGGAGATCTTTTTGTTAATCTGTCTCTTAACCGTAAAGAAGTATATCTTGGTGAATATATAGTTGCCACAGTTAAACTTTTTACTAAAGTCAATATATCCGGCATTAATGAAATAAAATTTCCTTCATTTAATGGCTTCCTTAGAACTGATCTTGAGACCCCCCCGCTTACTTCTCTTAAGCAGGAGAACATAAATGGTACTGTTTACGGGACGGGAGTGATGCAACAATTTCTGCTCTTTCCACAGGTTACTGGTGATGTAAATATAGAATCAGTGCAGATTACAGTTCTTGTCCAGCAAAAATCAGGTCAGTCAGATCCATTTTTTGGTGACTTTTTTGCACAATATCAGAATGTGCCTAAAGCTATAGTAAGTCAGGCTATGAAGATTAAAGTAAAACCTTTACCAGGAGTTCAACCAGAAAATTTTTCAGGTATAGTGGGGAAACTTGACCTGAAAGCAGCACTGACAAAAGATTCTGTTAATGTAAATGATGCCATAAATTTCAAAATCACTATTTCAGGTTCCGGAAACCTTAAAATAGCTGCAACACCTGCACTTAAACTGTCTCCTGATATTGAAGTTTACGATCCAAAAATTACAGATGATATAAAGAATGGACTAAATGGAACTTCAGGACAGAAAAGTTTTGATTACATTTTAATACCACGTCACTATGGCGATTTCACAATACCACCCATATCTTATAACTATTTCAATATTGGTACCGGAAAGTATGAAAAACTTACCACTCAGGAATTCCATTTTCATGCCAGGAAGGGAACTGAACAGAATTCAGGTATTACAGTTTTTGGCGGAGTATCGAAAGAAGATGTAAAGTATGTCGGAAAAGATATAAGGTTTATCAAATCAGCTCCGGGGAACCTGACTAAGTCTGGAAATATTTTTTTATCGGGTCGGTCATTTTATAGTGTTTATGTATTTGCTTTATTTGTTTTTCTCTTAACATTATTTTTAAGGAGGGAACATATCCGGCGTAATTCCGATCTTTCACTTGTAAGAAACCGTAAAGCTGCTAAAATTGCCGGGAAAAGACTCCGTATTGCTTCAGAATGTCTTAAGAATGAAGATATTGATAAATTTTATGAAGAAATTCTTAACGCGTTATGGGGCTACCTGAGTGATAAGCTGAATATTCCGGTTTCAGATCTTACCAGAATCAATGCTATTGATTCATTACTTTCAAGAGGTATTACTGATGAAAGGATTAAGAGTCTTAATGAAATTCTGGATACTTGTGAATTTGCAAGATTTTCACCGTCAAAATCTGGGACCGAAGCTGCAGTTATTTATGAAGGAGCATCACAATTTATTAAGTCCGTTGAAAACTCAATAGGGTAAATCATGAATTCAACAACACGATATATACTAGCAATTCTTCTTTCTACTTTCTCTATAGTTAGCGCTTTTTCGCAGGAATCCGGAATAGAAAAAAAACCTTCGTTGACTCTGAAGGAGGCACCTGAAACACTGGTTTCACAGGTATCCGCTTCTGATAAATTCAATAAAGGAGTTACTTATTATTCTTCAGCAAATTACAAAGAAGCATTGCAGATCTGGACGGATATTTATAATACCGGTTACCGTTCTGCAAATCTCGATTTTAATATTGGAAATGCAAATTTTAAACTCAATAATATCCCGGGTGCAATTCTGTTCTACGAGCGAGCATACCTGCTCAATCCCACTGATGAGGATATTAATTATAATCTCCAGATCTCCAGGACACTTATTGTTGATCGTTTTCAGGAAATTCCTGAACTCTTTTTTATCCGATGGTATAATTTAATATCATTAGTATTAGCTACTAACTCCTGGGCCAAAATCAGTATTGTTGCATTCATTCTATGCCTTTTATTGTTATCTCTCTATATTTATTCATCGAGGTACCGTCCTAAGGTTTTAGGCTTCTGGTTTGGTGTATCCTTTTTAATTATTTCAGTTATTTCTTTTTCATTTGCCACCCGGAATAAATTACTTGTTTATGATAGCCATAAAGCAATTATTTCCAGTCCGTTGGTGAGTGGGAAGAGTTCTCCTGACAATAGCGGAACAGATTTGTTTGTTTTGCATGAGGGCACCAAAGTATATTTCGAAGATGAGGTGGGAGGATGGCTTGAAATAAGACTTTCTGATGGGAATATTGGTTGGGTGACAGCAAATAGTCTCAATATTATCTAATCAGATTGCAACTTATTTCTTATATTTAAGGTCACTTATTGAAGATACTACTAATTCTTTCCGGTTATGAAAAAGCTTATCATTATTTCGATAATTATTTTATCGGTTGCTGCCTGCAAAAAGACAAAATATGAGCCAGAAGGACCAACCGCTGTCAGAGTAAAGAATAGTTCCGACGTCCCTTTTACGGAAGTCAGAGTTAACATATCTGATAGTATTAAACTGATGGGCAATATAAGTGCAGGTGGCTATTGCGATTACGTCAGATTCCATAAAGCATTTGCAAAAGCTGAGATCAGCGCCAAAGTATCTGGACAATTATTCTCAACAGGAATCGTTGATTATACCGGATTAACTTATCTCGGTCAGGTAAAAATGACTTATGAGGTATGGATTTCTGACTTTACAAACAAAAAACTGGAAATAAGAGTTGTTTACCCTCTGGATGGTCCATTAGAGTAGATGAAAGAGTTTATTACAGCTTGCCCCAGAAACTGCTATAGCACCTGTTCTTTCAGGGTACAGGTTGAAAACAATAAAATCAGAAGAATTCTTCCATATTCAGGAAATCTGGCAACTCCTGAAGGACCTTGTATCAAAGGGTTGTCTTATCTGGAACGAACATATTCGCCTGATAGGATTATTTATCCCTTAATAAAATCTTCTTCAGGTAAATTTCAACAAATCAGTACTAATGAGGCGCTTGACATAATAAGTGATAAACTTCAGTCTATAACAGAAAAAGACGGTTCCAAAAGTATTCTTTGGTATAAAGGAAGTGGTATGTCGGGCCTTACCAATGAAATCGGAAATTCTTTCTGGAAGGCATTTGGAGGAACAACTTTAACCTATGGTAATCTTTGCTGGCCTGCAGGGCTGGAAGCTGTACGATTAACTTTGGGATCTGTAAAACACAACGTTCCCTGGGACCTTGAAAACGCAAAGACTATAATTATATGGGGGAAAAATCCTGCCGAAACAAATATTCAGGAAATTGTATTTATTGCCAACGCAAGAGAAAAGGGCTGTAAAATAATTGTCATTGATCCTTCAAGAACGCCTACTGCCGATAAAGCTGATATATTATTCTGTCCGACACCTGGTACCGATGCGGCCCTGGCACTTGCCATTGCCAGTGTTCTTATTTCAGATGACCTGATTGACAGAGAATTTATAAATAATCATGTTAAGGGATTTGAAGAATTCCGGCAATCTTTAACTATTTCTCCGTCAGATGCTGAAATGATTACCGGTATACCTGCCGGAAGCATTGTGGAACTGGCTCATACAATTGGAAGTGAGGGAGCCGTTACGTTCCTTCCCGGTTACGGGTTGCAACGACACCTGAATGGGGGCCAGACAATTAGAGCAATTCTTTCACTTGCAATATTAACTGGAAATATAGGCAAACCGGGTTCTGGTTTCAATTATGCAAATCTTCAAAGTTATATATTTGATAATCAGCTAGAACCGCTATCATATTACCCCGATACCCAAAGTGATTTGCCTTTCAGAAGGACAATTTCTATGGCAAAATTGGGTATTGATATGCTGAATACAAAAGATCCGGAGCTTAAAGCCGCTTGGATTGAGAGAGGAAATCCGTTATTACAATCACCAGATACAAACAGTGTCAAAAAAGCATTTTCAAGGTTGGAATTTAAAGTTGTTGTAGAGCAATTCATGACAGACACAGCTGAAATTGCCGATATCATACTACCTGCAAAAGATATGTTTGAACAATCGGATATTTTAGGTTCATATTGGTCACCTTATGTTCAGTTTAAACCAAAAGTAATTGATTGTCCGGGAGAGACAATGCCTGAGAGTGAAATCTACTATCACCTTGCACAAAAATTAGATCTTAATATGGATAAAGCCATCATTCCGGAACCCGGGAATGAAAACATTGAAAAATGGCTGGAAAACAGGATTAGAGGGTATTCAGAACTTGAGCTAAATGACCTGAAGAATGGTCCTGTTCTTGCTCCGGGATTACAGGTAATAGCTTATGAAGATTGTAAATTTGATACACCCTCCGGTAAAATTGAGCTTTATTCATCTGAGGCTAAGACAAAATGGGGCATATCACCATTGCCTGAATATATTCCAAATCAAGTGCATCCCTATGATGTTAAATTCCCATTGAAATTTATTACTCCTAATACAGGAAGTCGCATTCATTCACAATTCGGTAATCTGAAGATTATAAAGGAGTCAGCACCTTCACCATCTGTCGGAATATCTCCCGCAGATGCTGCAAAACGAAATATTTCAAACGGAAATAATATAAGATTGTTTAACCGGATTGGAGAGATAAGAAGTACAGCACGAATCTCAGACAGAGTCCTTGATGGAACCGTTATTCTTCCAAATGGAATATGGAACAAAGAGGGTGGAGGCGGAAATTATCTGATTGAAGGTATGGAAACGGATATGGGTTATGGAGCAGCATTTCATGACAATAGGGTTGAGGTTGAAAGAGTAGATTAGTTATGCATAAAGGATTCATTTTTGATCATAACAAATGTGTGGCGTGTAATTCATGCAGTGCAGCGTGTATTCTGGAAAATGGCTGGACTATTCATGCCAGGGAGATACTTACACTTAATCCAGAGGTATCACCCTCAATGGCTCTGACTAACATTTCTCTTGCCTGCAATCACTGTGAAAAACCAGTCTGCCTGGAAGGATGCCCATCATCTGTTTATAGCAGGCATATCATTACCGGCGCTGTAATTGCTGAGGATAATAAATGTATTGGTTGTCGCTATTGTGAATGGAATTGTCCTTATGGTGCACCAAAATTTGATGTGGGTAAACGAATTATAGGGAAATGCAATCTTTGTTATACAAGATTGATTGATGGGTGTTTACCGGCTTGTACCGAAGCCTGTCCGACGGGTGCACTTAGTTTTGGTGACCTCGCTGGACAAAAAAATGAAAATTTATATAACTTACTACCTGATAAAAATCTAAATCCTGCTATCAGATTTTCCGGAAATCAGAACAATACTGCTTTAAGAATTATTCCTGAAAAAGATTATGTACCAGTAAAACAGATAGTTACACATAGTGACGTGAAAAGGTTTACCAAAGATTGGAGCCTTGTGATATTCAGTTTTCTTATAACGATATCGGTAGCAACAATTATTTCATCTGTCATCAGAGGAGTATTTCCGGATAGAATTCTGTTATTTTCAACAACTATTATCGCCGGATTGGTTTCTGTGTTTCATCTTGGAATAAAGTTTCGGGCCTGGCGGGCGTTAACCAATTTGAGATCATCTCCATTAAGCAGAGAAATTGCACTTTTTATTTTATATTCAGCGGTTTCATTTATCGCTGTTTTATCGGAAATCCCCGGTTATATGATTGCATCTTCTCTTATTGGTTTGCTACTTCTTATATCTATTGATAGCGTATATATTTATGCTGATAATAGAAAGTCATTAATTCTGCATAGCGGGCAGACATTCTTAACCGGATTGTTAATTGCTTCATTCTTTTCCGGGGCGATGCTTCCATTCATTTTTATTTCCGTGCTTAAATTGGCGACGTCAATTATTAATCTTTTAAGTAAGCGAGACAGCAGAAATAACTTTTTGATCAGATTTCTCAGGATAGCTTTTCTTATGATTACATGCGCCAGTTTTATTTCTGATATTTCGCATTCAGATATAATCTTGATTTTATTATTTTTAACAGGAGAACTTTTTGACAGGGTAATATTTTATATCGATTTTAAACCGCTGAATATAAATAAATTAATCAGTAATTAATTAATTAATTTCGAATTTATGAAAAGGAAAGAGGTTAATAGCGCACGTATGCCTGTTTACCGCGATGCAGGTTTTGAACTTTTTGATGCTGAAACCACTGCCGGTGCATTCAAGGAAGAGGGAACCCTTCAGCGTGAACCGGATAATTATATCTATTCCCGTTACCGCAACCCGACCGTTGTTTCAGCTGAAGAAGAGATAATGAAGATTGAGAAGTGCGAATGGGCCTTGCTTACACAATCAGGGATGTCGGCAATTGATACAGCGCTTTCGATATTCCAGCATGGCAAAGAGACAAAACCGTGGTTATTCTTTACAGAAATTTATGGTGGAACTATTTCATTTGTGGAATCAATTCTAAGAGTAAGGAGAGGCCTTGATATTCATTACTTTACGCCAGATGGAGGGAATTACAATCTGCACGAATTCGAAAAAGTATTATCAAAGCTTAAACCTGAATTTGTATATATTGAATCGGTTTCTAATCCGATGTTGATTGTGGCTGATGTAACTGAAATAGTCAGGATAGCAAAAAAGAACGGTTCCAAAGTTATTATTGACAATACATTTGCTACTCCTCTGTTATACAGACCCCTGAATGATGGTGTAGACATTGTTATTCACAGCGCCACGAAATATTTTTCCGGACATGGGAACCTCACAGCTGGTGTCATCTGTGGAAATGATACAAAGATTATGCAATCAGCAATTGAGTACAGGAAATTTGTGGGGCATATGCTTTCTCCTGACGATGCATACAGATTGCAGACCCAGATTCAGTCCTTTGAGCTCAGGTTTCAGCGACAGTGCGACAACGCATTAAAGCTGGCGGAATATCTTAATAATGTTAATGTTATCAGCAAAGTCTGGTTTCCCGGATTAAAAACCCACCCCACTCATGAAATTGCTGCAAAGCTCTTTAAAGGAAAGGGTTATGGAGCAATGATAACCTTTGATTTTGATGGTGGGGATGGCAATGAAAAGAGAAGCCGTAGAGATAAATTCATAAATCTGGTATCGGAAAAGATAAAACTTATACCAACATTAGGCGACCCCCATACAATTCTTATGCCCGTTGAAGCAGTTTGGGGAACTAAATACCCCGAGCCTGGAATGATCAGGTTGTCAGTGGGTTTTGAAGAGTA
>DATCHE010000187.1:0-20980 GCA_036508535.1 Bacteroidales bacterium
AAAAATCCGAGGATTATAATATAAGTGTCCAGGACTTACCTTATGCTACCCAGCTTTGGTACAATGTAGGTAGTGCGCCAACTATTTCAGGGGTATCCAGTAATTATACAAAATGGCAGATAGCATCATTTATGGGACGCGTGAATTACAGTTACAAAGATCGTTACCTTGTAACTGCTTCAGCCCGTTATGATGGTTCCTCACGTCTTGCTGTCGAACACAAATGGGTTCTTTTCCCATCTGCTGCCCTGGCATGGAGAGTTACTGAAGAAGAATTTATGAAAGGTATTGGTGTTTTAAATAATCTTAAGCTCAGGGCCGGGTTTGGTTTAACCGGTAACTCAGCCATCAGTCCTTACACAACAGGAGGCAATCTTGATTACTCACGTTATAATTATGGCAGCACCAATGTTATGGCATTTTATCAGAGTGCCATGCCAAACCCTGATCTTTCATGGGAAAAAACAACACAATGGAACGCAGGTATTGATTTTGGTATTTTAAAAAGCCGTGTCAGCGGTGTTATTGACGTGTATCTGCAAAACACAAATGATTTGCTGATGAGCAGGCAATTACCTAATGTATCAGGTTTTAGCAGTGTAACATACAATATCGGGAAAACCCGGAACAAGGGGATAGAGATTACACTCAATACTGTAAATATCAGAAATGCAAATTTTGACTGGAATTCCGATTTTACGTTCTCCCGCAACATAGAAGAAATTGTTGAACTGTATGGTGGAAAAAATGACGATACCGGTAACTCATGGTTCATTGGACAACCTCTTTCAGTTTACTATGACTATAAGTTTCTTGGAATATGGCAATTGGACGAAGCTGCAGAAGCAGCCAAATTCGGAGTATCAAGCAAGCCTGGAACTATTAAGGTTCTGGATGTTGATGGCAATTACAGTATTACTGCTACTGACCGTCAGATCATCGGAACACCACGTCCGAAATTTGTGGCAAGTTTATCTAACCATTTGCGCTACAAAAATATCGATCTGAATTTCTTCTTCAACAGTTCATATGGGAATTTACTGAGCTATAGCAGGGACTTACGTTGGACGGGACGTTATAACAGTATTAAAGCAAATTACTGGAGAGTAACGGAATATGATGCATTAGGTGTTGCGATAGCAAGTAATGGAAGTAACGACGCTCCTCGTCCGAATAATGGTGTAGAAGCCATTCCATACGTTAGCTCAATGGGTTATTATAATGCATCTTTCATACGCTTGAGTAATGCTACACTGGGTTATAATTTACCTGAAAATTTAATCAGCAGAGCAAGTATCTCAAAACTTAGAGTATATTTGACTATGCAGAATATTTTCGTCATAACGAAATACCCTGGAACAGACCCTGAAAGCGGATCTAGTATGAACGTACCAAATCCTCGGACAACCATGTTTGGGATAAATATGAGTTTCTGATAAATCCCTTATGAAAAATTTTCAAACATATAGTAATTGTAGAAATATGAAAAAAATATATTATTATTTATTGATGACTCTTCTGGTTTCAGTTGCAACAGTGTCTTGCGATAAATTTCTGGAAGAAGAGAGGTATACTGATGTGGGATATGACTATCTGAAGACTAAAATTGGTATAGAATCTGCTATTAATGGAGTTTACTACACCATGCGATGGAATTGTGGTATGGAGAACTATTTTGTAATGGTAGAAATGGGTGGTGATATGGCCTGGGATGGTAATGACGGTGCAAATAAACCTGCATTCGATAATTATTCATCTGCGATGAATTCGGCTAATGGTATAGTCTCCGGTTTTTGGACTAATTCTTACAGCGGAATTAACCGTGCCAACACTGCTTTGTTGTTTATTCCACAGGTAGCTGATATGACAGATGTCTTAAAAGCTCAGAGAACAGCAGAAATGCGATTCATGCGTGCATATTATTACTTTGATCTGGTTCAGCATTTTGGAGCGCTTCCGTTGGTAACAAAAGGTAATGTCTCGGAAATCTTAACGGATTATAAAAGAGCCCCTGTATCTGATATCTATAACCAGATAATCACTGACCTTAGAGCCGCTTATGACGTTCTTCCGGATGTTTGGCAACAAACCGACAGAGGTCGTGCTACAAAATGGGCTGCCTCACATCTACTTGCAAAAGTATACCTGACCAGAATTAGTGCTGAAACTGCTATTCGTGGTGGAAAAGCCTCTGACCTTGATAGTGCAGCCTACTATGCAGTGCAGGTAATAAATTCGACCAGATTTGTTCTTGAACCTAATTTTTCAAGCATATTTGACCAGAACAACCAGAAACTAACAAAAGAGGTCATCTGGGATGTTCAGTATACAAAAGATGTTCTTTTTAATGGAAGAAACGCAAGTGGAAGCGCCGGAGGTAATCAGGTGCATCAGTACTGGAACATGGAATATCAGACCAAACCCGGTATGACATGGGATATGGTAAATGAGAGTCCATTTAAACGTGTTCGTCCGAATCCGCAGATGGTTACGCAATTATGGGATTTCAAATATGATGCACGTGTTACTAAAACATTCCAATGGGTTTATTATAGCAATTGGGCTGCCAGTATTCCGAAATGGGCGGCTAATTATAAATATTTAGATCCGCTGACTAATAAAGAAACAACTGAGGTTATTTATACCACACCTGCACCACTGGTTGGCCAACCTAAATTTAGGTTTGCGGATACAGCAATTTACACTATACCATTGTACTATGGAAGCCTTCCTTATTATTCATCCTTCAAAACTTCACAACCTGTTCTTGATGGTGTAAAATACAGGAAGATGCTGGTCGACATAGCAAAAGCGCCTTACACATTGATTCCAATGGATAGAAATAACAAACTCAGTTTTCCAACTATGAGCAAACATCTCGACGCTCAACGTATAGATCTGAATGACAGGGCAGGCTCAAGGAATTTTGTCCGGATGCGTCTGGGTGAAACTTATCTTATTGCCGCAGAAGCTTATGGCAGGAAAGGTGATTGGACAAATGCACTTTTATATTTAAATACATTGCGTAAAAGAGCTGGTTATGCTGCCGGTGAAGTAAAACCATCATATGTATATCAGATATATGGCGGCGCCAACAACACTCTTTCAACAGCGAACAATATGGTTGTTACTCAGGCAGATGTAATATTGCCTAAGTTTCCTTCAGGAGCAGGATTTGATCCTTTTGTTGACTGGATGCTGGAAGAAAGGGCACGTGAACTGTTTGGCGAATTAAACAGATGGGAAGATCTGGTGCGCACGGGAACATTGTATGAACGTGCAAAACTTTATAATCCTGATGCAACAGGTATCCAACCTTTTCATAAACTAAGACCACTTCCTGATTCCTTTATCGATCGCTTATTACCAAAGCCGGAAAAAGCAGACATACAAAACCCTGGTTATTTCTAACCTTCTAAGAAAAGCCGTCCAAAATAAAGGGACGGCTTTTTAATTTAAATTGTTTCATAAGTCATTGGTTATAAAGATAGTTAATGTATTATACTTAACCAGAGATGGTAAAAAGAAACACTAACATACATTGCAAACCTAAATATTTTGAAAAAAAATCGAATATTTAAATTTCAATACGATAAAATCCGTATTTTTATTTTTCTTAAAATTCAAAATAGTAGTATTAAACTAAATTAAATCAAATTAAATGAATCCAATTGCAGGAATATTTTTAATAGCGCTCGGAAGCTTAGGCGCTGCAAGCTTTTATGTGCCATTTAAGAAAGTCAAAATATGGGCATGGGAATCGTATTGGTTGAGTCAGGGTGTTGCTGCATGGCTGATTGCTCCAATACTGTTTGCCTATATTTTTATACCCAGCGGCGAACTGATGCCTATTCTTAAAGAAGCTCCAATGTCTGCCAAATTAATGGCTATGTTTTTTGGAGCATTATGGGGTTTTGGCGGACTTACATTTGGTCTGAGTATCCGGTATCTTGGAGTGGCTCTTGGACAGAGTATTGCTCTGGGTCTTTGTGCAGCTTTTGGAACATTGATTCCCCCAATTGTTGCCGGTACGAATCTTTTTTCTTCCACTACCGGAATTTTAACTATTGTAGGTGTATCAATTACTGTTGCAGGAATTGGTATAATTGGTTATGCAGGCGCTCTTAAAGGCAAAGAGATGACGGAAGAGGAGAAGAAAGCTGCTGTAAAAGAATTCGCTCTTAAGAAAGGTATTTTCATCGCTATTTTTGCCGGCGTAATGAGCGCTTGTTTTAATTTCGGTTTTGAATCGGCCAAACCCATTGAAACAGTGGCTCTTGCACACGGTACAAACCCGCTGTTCCAGAAAAATCCTTCACTTATATTCATACTTTTTGGAGGTTTTATAACAAACCTTGTTTATTGTGGATATCTGAATATAAAAAATAAGACATACAAAGATTATTATACGGTATCAGGCAGCGTTTTTCTGAATAACCTGTTTTTTACCTTTCTGGCAGGTTTCTTATGGTTTCTTCAATTCCATTTTTTTGGTATGGGTTCCAGTAAACTTCCTGCTGGCATGGCAGTTTTTGGTTGGAGTATACTTATGGCGCTTAACATTGCAATTGCTAATATCTGGGGCATCTTTCTGAATGAGTGGAAAGGTGTAAAGAGAAAAACAATGATTGTACTTTTGATCGGAATCTTAATTCTTATTCTTTCAACGTTTGTAGTTAAATTAGGCTAAAAATATGAAAACAAAAAGATTTGGTTTTAAAATGAAAATGCTTCCTGGTTTTAAGGAAGAATACAGAAAACGGCATAGCGAAATATGGCCGGAACTGGTGAGATTACTGAAAAATGAATCTATAGGAAACTATTCAATTTTTCTGGATGAAGAGACTAATACTTTATTTGCTTATCAGGAGCAATCTGGTGCAAGCTCGTCACAGGATCTGGGAAGTACAGAAATAGTTCAAAAGTGGTGGAAGTACATGGCAGATATTATGGAAACCAATCCAGATAACTCTCCTGTTTCAATTCCTCTGGAGCAGGTCTTTTATATGGAATAGAAGAACTTAAGACAAAAGACAAAAGTAAAAAGACAAATGTAAAAATGTAAAATATTATTATCATGAAAAAGGAACTTATTGAAAAGGCTTATCATCTTGCTAAAACGCAATATGCAGAAATAGGGGTTGATACTGACAAGGTACTTACTGAGATGGAGAATATTAACATCAGCCTGCACTGCTGGCAGACCGATGATGTTGGTGGTTTTGAAAAAGCCGGGTCTGTACTTGGAGGTGGCGGTATTCAGGCTACCGGAAACTTTCCGGGGAAAGCAAAAACTATAGAACAGATGAGAGCTGATCTTGATAAAGTAATGTCTCTTCTTCCCGGAAAACAAAGGTTGAATCTTCATGCAATTTATGGTGAGTTTGGAGGAAAACTGGTAGATCGCGACCAGATTGAGGTCAAGCACTTTCAAGGTTGGATAGATTGGGCCAAAAAGAGGGGAATGGGTCTCGATTTCAACTGTACATGTTTTTCACATCCCTTAGCAGATGACGGATTTACTCTCTCAAGTAGAGATGAAAAAATCAGAAAATTCTGGGTGGAGCATACAAAACGATGCAGAGCTATTTCTGCTGAAATGGGAAAACAACTTGGCACTCCAACTGTACATAATATCTGGATTCCAGATGGTTCAAAAGATACCCCGGTTGACAGGAATGCTTTACGTAAACAGTTAAATAAATCTCTGGATGAGATATTTGCTGTTAAATACCCTAAAAAATATCTTAAGGATTCTGTTGAAAGCAAGTTATTCGGTATAGGTTCAGAGTCAATGGTAGTAGGATCTTACGATTTCTATATGGGTTATGCTATCAAAAACAATACAATGATAACCCTCGACAATGGACATTATCACCCGACTGAACAGGTCGGTGATAAAATTTCATCCATCCTCCTTTTTGTCGATGAGATACTTTTGCACCTTACCCGCGGTGTTCGCTGGGATAGTGATCACATACTTACATTAAATGATGAACTTCAGCTTATTACTCAGGAAATTGTGCGTTGCAAAGCGCTGAAGAGGGTAAATATAGGCCTCGATTTTTTTGATGCAAGTCTAAACCGTATCGGAGCCTATGTAATTGGTACACGCTCAGCTCAGATGGCATTTATGTATGCGTTACTTGAACCCCATGATAAGCTTGTGAAATTTGAAGAGAAAGGGAAAAACTTCGAAAGGCTTGCACTTCTGGAGTTACTGAAAACATTACCATTCGGAGCAATATATGATTATTACTGCCTTAAAAGCAAAACGCCGGTAGGACAGGATTATATTGACGAGATCATGAAGTACGAAAAAGATGTACTTCTGAAAAGGTAGAATGATAATTAATTTGAGATTTATCAGAGAATTAATTCATTACACATAATCGAATAATACGTAAACCTATGTTTCCCCCCCTGTTCTCCTAGAAGGGGGGGACTCATTTAATAAAATTGGCACCTGGTTCAGGGGTTACGAAACTGGAGAGAAAGGTAAAGATACTAAGTTGAGACAAAAAAATTACAAACTATGAAAGAACAAGTTATCGCCATATTTGATATCGGCAAAACCAATAAAAAACTGATTCTCTTTAATAATGACCTTAAGGTTGTTTCAGAGATTGAACAGAAATTTGCTGTCATTCCGGATGACGATGGCTTTGAATGTGATGATATTGAGCTTATTGAGAAATGGATAAAAGAGTCGATTGTAAAATTAGTACACTCAGATAAATTTGATCTCAAAGCCGTAAATTTTGCAACCTATGGTGCAACACTTGTCTATCTTGATGCTAATGGTAAACGGGTAACCCCGGTTTATAATTATCTTAAACCAATACCCGAAAAAATACCTGAAAGCCTATATAAAAGACACGGAGGAAGAGATGAATTCTGCAGAAGAACAGCCTCACCCGCTCTGGGAATGCTCAATTCCGGTATTCAACCGCTTTGGCTAAAATCTGAAAAACCAGAAGTGTATGCTAAAGTAAAGCATATACTTCATTTTCCTCAGTATTTGTCGTACATAATAACCGGTAAAATCTATGCAGAGCACACCTCAATCGGATGTCATACTGCTCTTTGGGACTTTGATAATATGAGCTACCATCCATGGGTTGCGGTTCAGGGATTAAACTTACCAGAGCCAGTGCCAGTTGAAACACTTAATGAAGTTGAGATTGAAGGAAAAAAACTGCATGTTGGAATTGGTATTCATGATAGTTCATCTTCTTTGGCTCCGTATTTCTCAATCGGAAAAGGCAAGTTCCTTCTCTTATCAACCGGAACGTGGTGTATAAACATGAATCCGTTTAACACAGAAAAATTAACGGCAGAACAATTAGATAAAGATTGCCTCTGCTACATGAGTGTTACAAGGCAACCGGTAAAATCGTCAAGGTTATTCATGGGACATTTTCACGATACAGCTGTGAAACAGTTAACAACCCATTTTAATAAGCCAGACGACTATTATAAAAAAATCAAATCCGACAGACAGTTATCGATATTATTAAAGTCTAAATTCGATGGCAAGAAAGTCTTTTTTCAAAAAGAGTTATATTCCCGGGAATTGAAGGATGTTATTGACCTGTATGAGTTTAGTTCAATTGAAGAAGCTTATCATCAGTTAATGAATGAGTTGGGCGACCTTACTATTGAAGCAATTAATCTCGTACTTCCATCAAATGACGATACTGAAAATATTTATATAACCGGTGGATTTTCTAAAAATGAAATTTTTCTGAACTTAATCGGAAAGGCTTTTCCTTCAAAAACGGTTTATACCTCTGAAATTGCGAATGCCACAGCACTCGGAGCAGCCTTGATAATTTCAGGTACAAAACCTGCACTTAATCTTGGACTTACCGAGTATAAAAGATAAATTTTAAAAGGAGTTAATTTCTGAATCTAAGAGATTTAGTAGATTCTTTCTCCCAGGGCTGCTTTATATTTATAAATACTTGCAGCGTAATCTATTCTTGCTTTAAGCAACATTAATCTGCTTTCTGAGACCGAGGTGTTTGCGTCAAGAAGGTCAAGATTTGTAATTATACCTGATTTGAAACTAGTCTCTGCAAGTGAATATGCCTTTATAGCCTGTGCCAGCTGCAGCTGAAATTGAGTTATCTTTATTTCAGCAGCGTACATATAAGCTTCTGCCTCATATATTTCGTTTGAAATTGTACGTTTTGTAGATTCAGAATCGAAAGAGAGCGAAGTTATTGCAGACTGAGCCTGTAAAAGATTGTATTTATTTTTTGTGCCATCGAATATTGGAACTTTAATTCCGATCCCCAAAACATAATTTGGAACGATTTTAGCCATATCAGGAATATATCCGTTTTTTCCTCCTCCTGAAGCCATGAAACTTATTAAGGGCTTATTTGTCAGCTTTGTCATACCATACCTTAATTCAGCAAGAGCAGTTCTCTTCTCATTCAAAAGGACTTCGTCACGATTGCGAAAGGCGTAGGATAATGCAGAGTCGGCCTGAGTTAGGGGTATCTCAACTGCCAGGTCGTTTTTTACAACAGGATGGACACGGTATTCATTACCCAACAAAGAATTCAGTGCTGCCTGTTGGGCAGTAAGCGCTGCAATCATGTCAACTTTCTGACTCTCAATGGTAGATATCTTTACTTTTGTTACAAGTATCTGGTATTCCGTTGCGGCGCCGGTGCTCATCATCTTCTCAACAAAGTCAAGATGCTCATTTAATGCGGCAATTTGTTCATCTTTGATTTTGATTGCAGCCTGAAGAAAGAGAAGGGTGTAGAAATTGTTTATCGCGAAAAGAGATAGTCTTTGCTTCACTTGTTCAAGAGTCAGCTCGCTGATTGCTTTGCCCTCGGTTTCAAGATCTATATTCTGCCGCGTGCGTCCAAAGTCATACAAAACCTGTCTGTAATTTATTGAAGCGGAATAATTGTTTTCCGGATAAAGCTGGAACGTTCCCATATTCGGAATTGTTAGCTTTGTTACTGGTCCTATATTGGAATAACTTGCAGTAACATCAGCCTCAGGATAAAACCCGGTCTTTGCCAGTCCAATTCTTGCATCGGCATTATTTATAGCCTCTTTTGCAGCTTTCACTGTGGGGTAATTTGTAATTACCGATTCAATAATATTTTTTAATAATAGAGAATCACTGCCTGGGTTCATTCTTGTATCAATATTAGCCTGACTATAACCAATGCAATTAATAAAAACAGACAAAATTATGGCCGGAAGAATTGATCTGTTTATTACCTTATTATTCATTTGCCGGAAGTTTTTTAATTTTCGTTTTTTTTGTATGAAGAAAAAATATTGGAATTCCACCAATCAGCGTTATAAAACCTGCTAAAAGGAAATCATCATTAATCCCTTGTATATAAGCTTGTTTATTTACGTTAGAAAGCATTATGAACTGACTTTGTTTTGCAGCATTTGAAGGCGAACTACCGGCATCATTTTGAAGATGGACTTTAATCTTACTCATAGTTTGCTGATAAACCTCTGATGTGGGTTTAATTGCAGCGCCAAAGACCTGCGAATGATAGCTGACTCTGGTTGTAAGGAGTGTAGCAAGTAAAGCAACACCCAAGCTACCACCAAGTTGCCTGATTGAATTAGTAATAGCCGATGCCTGGGCCATTTTTTCCCGGGGTATTTCCAAAAGAGAAACAGTAGTTAATGAGGTGAACATAAGTCCCATGGCAAAACCTCTGAGGTACAATGAGAACATAATAAATTTCAGTTCGGTGAGCCACGACAGATTAGCGTTAAGATAGAAACTGAATGAGAACAGGATTACCCCGACAAAAAGAGGCAATTTTGGACTAATTCTGTCGGAAATTCTTCCGGCGATGGGAGCAGTTATTCCCTGTATAATACCCACTGGAAGGAACACTGAACCGGCCTGTAATGCAGTATAACCCATCGAATTCTGAAGATACATAGGCAAAAGAAATGTACTGCCAAACATCCCCAGACTGAATATAAGCAGAATTATATTAGCGATTCCGAAGTTGTGATTAAGAAGTAGTCTTAAATCTAAAAGTGGCTCTTTTACAGTTAATTCTGCGGTTATAAAAACCGCCAGGGCAATTAAGGAAATTGCTCCATAAGCCAATATGAAGGGGGCATGCCATCCTTGGGCATTTGTAGCTGCATTACCCTGCGACAATGTATATAAAGTCAGAGGAAGAAATATTGTAACTGAAATAAAACCTACAAGATCAAAAGTTCTTGCCTTCCTGTTTATATATTCGCTTTGTATAATTATTGTAAAAAGCATTGCTATCAACCCAACTGGAATATTTACGTCAAAGATTAATGGCCAGCTAAAACGATCGATCAGATAACCACCAATTAATGGGCCAAATGAGACAGAAGCTGCAGCTGAGATACCCCAGAATCCAAGAGCTATTCCCCGTTGGTGAGGAGGAAATTCTCTGGTAATAATTGCCATTCCAAGAGGTTGTATAGTTCCGGCTCCCAGTCCCTGAATAACCCTTGCAGCAATTAACATATTTACATCAGTAGACCTGCCACATAACATAGACCCAACCGTAAACAGGAGCAGTCCGAGAAAATATAGCCGTTTATAGCCAAATTTGTCAGCCAGCCAGCCGGATGTAGGAAGAGCAACTGCCATTGACAGCATATAAGCTGTTATTACCCATTCAATTTTATCGAGGCCCACACCAAATGAGGCCATTATTTTCGGCAAACCGACATTTACTATGGTAGCATCAAGAACCGCCATGAAGGTTCCCAACATAATATTTGCAAGCAAAAACCATTTGTAATTCAAGCTTTTGGGATGAAAACCTGAATTATTGTTTCTTAAAAAATTCCGGATACGGTGAGATGGAGTTCTCCTTCTTTCCATGCTTATTTTTTACTAATCTTGACAACAACTGACATACCTGACAGAATATTGAATGATGAGATATCCTTGTTGTTATCTGCACTATCAATAGAAATCTTTATTGGAATACGCTGAGTAACCTTTGTGAAATTACCTGAAGCGTTATTAGCTGGTATTAGCGAAAATACTGATGCAGTGCTTGAACCAATCAGAAACACTTTTCCTGAAAAATTCACATCGGGAAAAGCATCAATGGATAATCTAACATTTTGGCCTGCATGAATCTCTGAGATTTTTGTCTCCTCCAGAAATGCAACCACCCACAGATCTTTGCTTAAGGTAAGAGTGAAAACCGACTGTCCTGGTTGAACAATATCACCTGGAAGAAGCCATCTCTTAGCAATTATGCCATCGGAAGGAGCGAAGAGTTTTGTATTCTTAAGTTGTGTATTCAGAACATTAATCTGTGCATTCGCGGTTTCGGATGCTGCTGATGCACTTGAGATCATTGATTTTGATACCAATAACTGTGCTTTTGCGGCATCAAGCTGGGCCTGGGCAGTTTCGTAACTTTTCTTTACATGGTCAAATTGTTCCTTGGTAATTACACCTCCCTCAGACTGATTCTTTGCTCTTGTAAGATCTTCATTTGCTCTGTCGAGGTTAATTTCCAAAACTCTTATACTCATCTGATCTGAGCTATATTTAACTTCTGTCTGTTTTATATTAGTAAAGGCCTGATTTTTTAAAGCGACAGACTGATTCCTTTGTGCAATAAGATCCGAACTATCAATATCAGCCACAAGAGCGCCCTGTTTCACAATATCGCCTTCAATTGCATATATATTTGATATTCTTCCAATTATTTTTGATCCGATACTCACATTGTCTGCATCTACATGAGCGTCATCAGACGTTATGTACATTGAATAATCTTTATACCAATACCAAACGCCTGCCAGTACAGCTATGATAATAAGTGCAACCGGAATGTACACCTTGAGTCTGTTGTTTTTTGATTCTTTTGCCATAGAATTGTTCTGTATTTAATTATGTATTTAACAATTTTTTATTCAGATTATTTTATTGTGATCCCCTTAATAAATATGTCTGTAAATGCAACTGTATCACAAAGGAGTTTGTCATATTCCTCTTGTTCTATAAATAAAGTTTTTTTATCATTTACTACTGAAATTCTCAGTCCTTTAAGCAAGTCCAGGAAAAGGGAAGCAGTGATATCGGTGTCTTTAAGAGTAAAAATCCCTTTCTTTATTCCATCATCTAATATTTTTTTTACAATTTCCTTCTCCTTTTCCTTGAAGGCAATAATAGCTTCCTTAAAAACCGGTTTAAGATTAGAATAAGCTTCAAGTCGGAGTCTGCTAAGATTTAATAGTGAATGGAAATAGGAGAGACGTGCATTCACATATTCCCTGAGCAACTTATCGGGTTCATTAATACTTAGTACTTTTTCAGTTAACCTTTTAATAAATTCATCCTGCTCTTTTTCGATAACTGCTTTGTAAAGACTCTCTTTGTCAGGAAAATAATAATACAAGGATGCTTTTGACAACTTCAGATCATCAGCTATTTGCTGCATTGAAGTCTTTTCAACTCCATACATTCCAAACCGTTTTTGCGCAACCTCAATAATTAATTGCACCTTACTTTGTTTCTCGAAAACCCCTTCTGTTGAATTCATTTATTTTAGAAAGATGCAAATATAACAATCATACTGACTAATTTGTTCAAATAGTCAGATTTTAATTAATTAGAATATTTATACTATTTTTATATCTGGTAAAAAGGTAAAAATTTCCATTGTAAACTCAATTTGAATTAATTATGAGAACAAGATATTTGCTCATCATCATCCTTATGTTTCTTGTTCCGGTTTCAAGGGTCCAAGGCCAGGTGTTGCCGGAACGACAGTGGCCTGCCTTTCGTGGATATATGTCATCAGGAGTTCTGGATAATGCAAACCTGCCCGATCTGTTTGACATAGATAAAATGGTCAACATCAGATGGAAAGTAGAAATTCCCGGATTAGGCCTTTCAAGTCCTGTAATTTGGGAGAATAAACTATTTATAACAACTGCAATAAGTCAGGCAGACAGAGATGGATTCAGAACAGGCATCTATGGCGATATAGCTCCTGTCAGAGACTCATCTGTTCATGAGTGGAAGGTATATTGTATTGATAAGAACACAGGCGTTATGATTTGGGACAAGACGTCTTATAAAGGAATTCCCAAGATGAAGAGGCATCCGAAATCCACACATGCCAACACATCGGTTGCAACAGATGGGAAGTATGTCGTTGCATTTTTTGGTTCTGAGGGGCTTTTTTGCTATGACATGTCTGGTAATCTGCAATGGAAAAAAAACTTTGGGCTACTGAAGTCGGTCTTCTTTATGGTTAAATCTGCCGAATGGGAATTCGCCAGCTCCCCGATTATTTATAACGGAGTACTCATAATTCAATGTGATGTATTGGAAAATTCTTTCGTTGCTGCTTATGATGTTAAAACCGGGAAACAGTTATGGAAGACAATGAGAAATGAATACCCGGGATGGTGCACCCCAAATATTTATACAAATGGCGGGAAAGCATATGTTGCCTTAAACGGCTATAAACAGCGAGCTGGTTACGACTTTGAAACCGGTAAAGAGATCTGGAATATGTCAGGTGGCGGCGATATTCAAATTCCAACGCCAATTGTGGGTAATGATATGATTTATTTTAACAGCGCCCATGGGCAGAGCTCGCCAATAATTGCTGTTAAAACAAATGCAGTTGGCGATATAACACTCAAAAGTAATGAAACCTCAAATGAGTATATAAAATGGAGCCTTCCTCGTGGCGGATCATATATGCATACCATGCTTCTTTACCGGAACCACTTGTATAATGTAAATTGGAATGGATCAGTGATATGCCTCGATCCACTAACCGGCAAAGAGATTTATAATGCAAAGCTTGGCAAAACGAAAAGCTTCATTGCCTCACCCGTAGCTTCCGACGGCAAGATTTATATCCTGGATGAAGAAGGAACTGTTTATATACTACAGGATGGCGATAGTTTTAAGCTTCTTGCTGAAATTCCTTTGAAAGATGTCTGTTTAACAGCGCCTGCAATTACCGATGGGATGATTATTTTCAGAACTCAAAAATATCTTATAGCAGCAGGAAAAAAATAGCTTTCTGCCTTATTCCTTTTTCAGATTTGCTATCAGTGAGTTACTCATAATTGATCTTACTGTTAACAAAATGGTAGCCAATCCAGTAACTATTATAGCAAATATCATCAGACTGAGGTATAGCCAGGGGATGTCAGGACTGTTCAAAATTGAGGGAAGTGTAGAAATTATGGCAGCGATAACGCCTGTTGAAACTCCCGCAAAGAGTATCAGGACTTGTTCTGATAGTATCATCTTTCGGATTTTTCCTGGTGTAAATCCCACTGCCAGCATAAGTGCAAATTCCTTCTCCCGCTGATTATAGTTTCTTAAAATAATAAAACCCAGTCCTGCAATTCCGATGACCATACCAAAAGCGCCAAATACGCCAAATACAGACAGATACGTATTTGTGACTTCATAAAATGATGCCAGACGATCGCCAGTCTTCTCAATATTTATTCCATGATTCTCAAACCTTTCAGACAAAGCACTTTTATAGTCACCGGTCAGGTCAGGGTTGCCATCAACGAGCAAAACAGAACTACCTGATACAGAAGGATAAAACTTTGAGAAATTTTCCATCCCAATCAATACATACCCCTGAAAAACAGAAGATTTTAATCCCGCAGCAATAATGATATTCAGAGGTTGGCCATTCTCTGCTCTAAGGATCAGTGTATCACCAGTTTTTAACTTCAGGCCCCATTCCAGAACTGTTTGATCAGCAATTCCATAAATTGTATTATTTTCTGATGATTCATTTAAAAATTGCCATGGGTTTTTCACATTTTTTCCCTTTAAAACTGTTGAAAAAGAAAATGCTCCTTTTGAAATAAAACCTGCCGGATCAATTCCAAGCAGTGGAGGAACTGTTACGTGATTCAGGTTCAGGCAGCTTGCATCATCCCCGGAAGATCTTTTTGCCTGAGTAAAACTCATATCTTTTAACAGCACATCATCTATACCAAATACCTTTCTTCCCGATAATGAATTCAGATCCTCTTTAACCGGAACGGTATTATCGCACCATAACAGATATCCTCCTGTTCCGCCAGACCTTTTTAGTTGTTTCTCATTAAAATCCATTCGGTTTGTACCGGTTATGAATACCGCAAAAATACCTGCCGCAATAAACAAAATGGGAGTAACGGCATTTGAAGGATAAAAGGAGTAGTAAAGACGGGATAAACTTTTCCTTTTTCCGGATTTAAAGATATCCCATCCAAGGTAATACTGTCTCCAGAATAGAAGCAGTGCTATTAACAGAAACGTTCCGGCAGAAAATGAAAAAGCAATTTTCAAGTCTTTGTTCAAAACAGATATTGTGAATAGTGCAAGTGCCAGAAATGAAAATATTATAAATAAGGTAAGGTTTACAATGAGTGAGTGGCTTCCCTGAATCTCCTTTTCTTTTCGATTCAGCTTTCTAAGGTATTGTTTAAGTTTTATTATTATCAAAACCAATGTTATAAGAAGTGTAATGCTGAATCCTGACAAAAAAGGTATAAAATTGAAGAAAGCTTCGAGAGTATTGGTTTGTACTGCCCCATTCCATACGGAATTCAGCGCGCCAGTAATAATAATATTGACCAGAAAACCCGCAAATGCTCCTATAATACAACCTGTTACAGCTATCATACCTGATTCCAAAAATAATAGTCGTTCTATCCATCTGTTTTTGAAACCGAGTGCAAATAAAGTTTTAATCTGACCTTTTTTTGAATCAAAATACGATGAAACGGAAAGCGATAATAATACTGCTGAAGCTAAAATCAGAAAAAAGCCCAGACTTATAAATAGAGTACTGAAATCGACACTCTCATTTGCTGCTCTGATGGAATCTCCGGCAAGATCGCTTGCGATAAATCCTGTTAAAGAAGGATCTATCGAACCCCTGAGTTTCTGCTCTATTTCAAATTGTGAAATTTTGGCAGGAAAGCGAATTGACGTTGCAGGTCCAAATATATTTCCAAATAACTCTTTTCCCTTTTCATAATTAATGAACGCTTTTGGTGTTCCTCTGTATTTATTCCAGTAATCTTCATCCTTTGGGCGGATATTATCCATCTTTATCAGGACACCCGCATCCCAGTCTGAACACGATGCACTTCCCGAAATGCCTGGAAAATCAGGCATTAACAGCGAGTCTGACCAAATCCCTTTCATCTCAACAATTCGCTTCACAATAAATTTGTTACTGCGTTCTACAAGTTTATTGAGAGAATTAGGCGAATACCAAAACATTTCAACTGTATCGGTTTCAGTTACTCCCAGATCATCAGCCATCCAACGATTGATTATCATGCCATTTCCCTGAGATATTTCAGGGTATAGAGAAGATGGTAACGCAGAGACAAATGAATAAGGCGTAGATCTGGTGCCTGCTTTAAATCTGTTTCCAAGGTAAGTATAAACACATGCAGCGGAGGGCAGTTTGTTTTTAATTTCCTTAATGAGAGTCTCTTCTATGAAAATTCTGTCCGATATCAATTCAAATTCACCGGTATTCTTTACTTTTCTGAGACTTAAACCGATGTCAGATGGTTTTAATATTTGAGTAAGTGTGTTATATACTTCGTTTAGGTTATAACCATTTTTATCTTCAATAAGCAGCCTGTTCATTTTTGCTGCGTTTCCAATATTATCTTTAAGATCAGAAAGATTCATAAAGATATTAAAAGGGATAATCTGGTTTATCGAAAGCGAGAAATTGCCTGCATTATATGGTTCAAGAATCTTTCCTACTTTCATCACAAGGGATGTTCCCGTTGCTTTTGCCGGTGAAAAAGGGGCATCTCCCGGAATATTACTTATTTCCCTGAAACGGATAATCAGTTCATCACCAATATTCAATCCCAGATAATCTGCAAGTTTCTTATTTAATGCAACCTCGCCTGGATTTATATTTATTGAATCTTTACCTTGGAATGAGAAAAAATTATTGTTTATACCAAAAACGTGAGTGTTGAATGCAGCTTTTTGGGAATTAAGACTTTGGCACGAACTGTTTATCTCAAGAATTCCAACGCATTTAATTCTTGCGCTATCATTCAGTGTTTCAGCAAGTGAAGGTTCAAAATACCTTAACCCCGAACTGATCAGGATACCTGTGTTACCCAATCGCTCAGAAGCTGATTTCTTAAGACTTGCTTTTACTGATCTGCCTGTTAAAAGGGATCCTGTTATTACCGCTGATAATAATGCAATTATCAGGATCTGATAAAGAAGGGGCTTTTTATAAAATTTAATTGATCTGGTTACTATATGAAGAATCCCTGGCGCCATGTTAATCTTTATTATCAATGTCAGACGGATAGTTTTCCATTTTCAAGCTTCAAAATTCTCGACACTTTTTTTGCGAGTTCGGCGGAATGAGTTGAAAGTATTATTGTAATCCCAAATTCAGTGTTCATTTCAAGAAGAAGCTCCGCAAGGATATCAGCATTTTTTGCATCAAGTGAACCTGTGGGTTCATCGGCAAGAAGTATTGAAGGACTATTGGCCAAAGCTCTCACAAGCGCTACGCGCTGAGCTTCACCCCCTGATATTTGCGATGGATACTTTGCAGCTAACTCAGATATACCGGTCCGAGTCATTAGCAAATCTATATGCAGTCTTTTGATGGCAAGTTCATCAGATGTGTAAGCACCGGCAAGTAAAGGCAGAAAAATATTCTCTGATACTGTCAGGTGAGGCAATAACAGGTGCTCCTGAAAAACAAATCCAATATTTCTGTTTCTATATATAGCCGATTCATCCTCAGTGTATTCTGAAATAGAATCTCCTCTGAAAAAGATGTCACCGCTTTCAGGCTTGTCAAGAAGACCAATAATGTTCATTAAAGTTGTTTTGCCTGAACCCGACGGACCCATAATTGCAATCGTATCACTTTCATTTACATTAAGACTAAGATTGTCAAGTACTAATCCTCTCTGAGCGAAAGATTTCGAAATATTTTTTACTGATAGCATCTTTGAATATCTGTTTCTATTTATTAAAAGTCGTAATTTAATTTTAGCCTCGCCGAGCACTTATTACTTCGAAATAACATCATTATAGACTTCTGATAATCCGGTTGACATTTTATTAAGAGAGAGTTCTTTAGTTACGTTTTCTCTGCCGCTTTCTCCAAGCTGTTTTCTCATTTTATCGTTTTTAAACAATTTCAAAAGATTTGATGCTAATTCAGAAATTGTATCAGGTGAATAAGTTATTCCCCCTTTCGTTTTTCCGATAATTTCGGGAAATGCACCTGTAGAAGGTTGAACTACAGGTACTCCTGCCGTATTTGCCTCAAGAATGTACAGACCGTAACCATCATACTTTCGGACAGGGACACTCATAATATCAATATTGCTAAAAAATTCCTGTTTGCTATTGCCATGAAATTCAGAATAAAGTTTGACTGAACCTTTTAATCCATGCGATTTTATCTTTTTTATCTGTTCTGCAATGAAGGGTTTATCATCGCCAGTATAACCACCTGATACATGAAGTGTAAGTCCGGGCAAAGTATTTCCTGCTTTGAGTTCAATGAAAGCATCGACAAGTTTGTCAAATCCATTCTGGTAATTTATTCTGCAGAAGTAACCTAAAGCCGGATACTGATTACCGGGTTTAATGTCTGTTAAGTCGGCAGCATCAACTGCCAGGGGAATTATATGAAAATGATTATCCGGAACGCCTGTTTTGGATATAAAAAGATTTTTATAATAATTACTTGGAGTAATGAATGCATCGACATTTGCAGCCTCCTGTGAAATCATTTTCCAGGCTTTTGACTGATATGGCTCAACCATTTCATCAAGCCAATCGTCCTCATTAAGTAGTGAACATACAATTTTCACGTTCATCCTTTTCTTAAGCTGACGGGCTAAACCAATAATTAAAGCATTTGAAAGATGTATTATATCGGGCTTTCCATCCTTTGTAAGATATTTTATAAGACGTTGAAGTTCTTTTTCAGGAAAGGCATTTTCACCTTTAATCATGCTAAGTGTCATGTCTTCCAGACCCTCTGTTCTTGTCGTTCCTGCATGGGTAGCTGCCATTTTCAGCAGGGGAGTTGAATCGAACACTTTATCAAGGAAAGCAGGCATATTTCTCAGAAAAGGAACTTTTTCGCGAAGATACATTGAGATTGCACCGAAGAAAACATGTTTGTCGAGTCCAGATTCAGTGTTGGTTTCATCAGCAGGCAGATATAACGGAATTGCCGTTGCATCAATACCTTTAACTTTCCGGATAGCCCTTAGGTATATCATGTCTCGGTAACAATTACCACAATAAAATGATCCTCCTGAACCTGTAATAAGATATACTATTTTCATTTTTTCAAGACTATTTTATTGCCAAATGCAAGTAACCTTCCATCTTCAGTAAGGATAAAGAACTTTCCTTTAATTACTGCCGGAGAACTACTGATTGGTGTCCCTGCATTAAAACTCCATAGTTTTTTTCCTTCTGCTAAATTCAGGATAAATATATTCCCATCCATAGCCGGGAATAGAACTCTATCTGTTGTTATTACTGCAGAACCCGAAATACGGCCATTTGTTCTGTATTTCCAAATCAATTTCCCGTCTGAAGCTTTATAACAGTATAAATATTTATCTTCACTGCCTACGACTACCACATTATTTCCTGCTGCCGGAATCGCCAGAATAGCGCCTGATTCTCCACTGCCGGGTATTTTCCATGATATCTTTTTTGAAAGCAGATTTAAACAATAAATAGTACCATCGTAATCGCCGAAAAAAGCAAAGTCGCCGGATAGGGCAGGAGAAGCAGCAATATAAACACCAATATCAATGGTGTCTTTTTGTGTCCCGGTTAAAGGATCAACAATTCTTATCATACCATCGCATCCACCAAAGACAACCTTTCCGTTACGAATTGCCGGGGTACCGTTCACATAATTTTCCGTTTCGATTTTCCAAAGTGACTTTCCATTATCAGGATTAACACAATGAAGGAAATAATCATAGCTTCCAACAACAATACCCGCCTTATTCCCTGCTAACCAAACATTTGACGAGCCTGCAATCTGATTTCCGGTTGCATATGACCATAACAATTTACCGGATTTCTTATCAACTGCTTTCAGAATGCCATCCGTTGAACCAAAAATAACTTTATTCTCAAAAACCATTGGCGCTGCTTCGATAGCAGTTCCTGATTCATAAGTCCAGACTATTTTCCCCTCTGTACTGATTGCTGTAAGTGTTCCCTTATCATTACCAAAAAAAACTGTGCCTTCGCTTATTACAGGCGACGATTTTGTTCTGAATCCGGTAGAGACACTCCATAAAAGCTGAGGGTTGGTTGGGAGATCTGAATCATATTTGCCGGTCAGATCTGCTTTGCCTCTGAATAAAGGCCAATCATTATCGCTGTTTTGCGAAAATGCCAAAAAGACTGAGCTTAAAAAGATTATAAAGATCAACCAATATCTCATTTAACGAATTGTTACTTCTTACTTCTTACTTCTTACTTCTTACTTCTTACTACCTACTTCCTACTCAAAGAGCCTGTCGGACAGATGTCAATTACTTCTTTGCTTCTCGTTTTCAGAATGTTGTCAAATTCTTCAGTAAGTGGTTCTGAAATAATACTTATAAAACCTCTGTGAATAAAGCAGAGAGCCGGTTCTTCTTTTAAATCTTCGCACAACCTCACACAGAGGCCACATTTAATGCATTTAGCATTCTCGAAAATGAGTCCGGTGTTATGATTAATCTTTTTTACAATAGGGGAGTTAACCAATTTACCCCTAGGATCTTTAAGTGACAATTCATCGGCAAGATCTCTTAACCGGCAATCGTCAGCTGCCCGGCAGTCGCAATGCATACAACTTTCCGATTCACCGGCTGCCGAATCATTCTCAATTATCTCCCTTGAACGATTCACCCCAGAATTACATTCTTTTAACCATTG